>CAZLCI010000070.1:0-10088 GCA_964558115.1 uncultured Nitrospinaceae bacterium
AGATCTTACTGACATTCAAATTGCATTAGAACTTTTAGATGTTTTTGGCGTTTCTCATGAGGCTAGTTCTAACAATTCTTTTTGCTTAGATCCTTCAAAGATTCATTTTGAAGTAGCACCTTATGAACTAGCAAGTAAAATGAGGGCTTCGATTTTGATTTTAGGGCCTCTCTTGACTAGATTAGGTCATGCCTCAATTCCGTTACCTGGAGGATGTGCGATTGGCGCTAGGCCTATTGATCAACACTTAAAAGGTTTGATTGCTATGGGGGCAAAAATAAATTTAGAAAATGGGATTATACACGCAAGAGCGAAACGTTTACTTGGAGTATGTTTTGATTTTGAAATGATTACTGTTACTGGAACGATTAATCTTTTGATGGCAGGTGTTTTAGCTAAAGGAACTACGATATTGAATAATATTTCTATAGAGCCAGAAGTAATCTTTTTATCAAATTTATTAAATAAAATGGGTGCTGAAATTAAGATTTTCCCAGATAAGAGAAAAATGATAATAGAAGGGGTAGAGTCTTTAAGTGGTTTTGAAGTTGATGTGCCTCCAGATAGGGTAGAGGTTGGAACACTAATGATTGCAGGTATCATTACAAAAGGAAATATTAAAATTACTAGATGTTCCCCTGATGATTTATCTGCTGTAACTCATTGTCTTTCTTTGGTTGGTGCTGAGATTGTTTCTGGCAATGATTGGATTCAAATAAAGAGCAAAGATGTGTTAACTTCGTTAGATGTTGAGACAAGCCCTTTCCCTGGATTCCCTACAGATTTGCAGGCTCAATTTATGTCTTTGATGTGTATTGCAAGAGGGGAATCAAATATTACTGAAACAATTTTTGAAAATAGATTTATGCATGTGGCAGAATTAAATCGAATGGGAGCAAAGATTGTTCTTTCTGGCAGGAATGCTAAAATATTAGGTGTAAGTAACTTGAACGGTGCTCCTGTAAATGCTACTGACTTAAGGGCTAGTGCTTCTTTGGTTTTAGCAGGTCTAGCAGCAAAAGGTGAGACAGTTATAGATTCAGTTTTTCACTTAGATAGAGGCTATGAAGCTTTGGAAGTAGGATTAACAAGCTTAGGTGCAAAAATTGAAAGGATAGGTTCATGAATCAAAAAAAAGAAGACAAAGAGATTTTGACTTTAGCTCTCCCAAAGGGTCGTATTTTTGAAGGGGCAATAGAAAGATTATTAGCTGCAGAGCTTCTATCTGAAAGTATTTCTGATTCTTCAAGGGTACTTATAAAAGAGGACAAAAAAACAGGTCTACGTGTTTTGATTCTCAGGAACTATGATGTCCCTACCTATATAGCTAGAGGTATCGCTGATTTGGGAGTCATAGGTAAAGATGTTTTGTTGGAACAAGAGCAACTTTTATATGAGCCCTTAGATCTTTGTTTTGCTCCTTGTAGATTAATGGTTGCAGGTCCAACAGAACTTAGTTGGAAGGAAATAACTAGTATGACTGATTTGACCGTTGCTACGAAATTTCCCTTAATAGCCAATCGATTTTTTTCCGAGAGGGGTATACAAGCAAGAATCGTACATTTATATGGAAATGTCGAAATTGCGCCATTGACTGGTGTTGCAGATATAATAGTTGATCTAGTAGATACTGGTAAAACTTTAAGAGCAAATGGATTGATTCCTATTAAAGAGATTTTTTCTTCTACTGCTCGTTTGGTTGTAAATAGAGCTAGTATGAAAATAAAAAATAAAAGGATTTCTTCTTTTATTAGTAAACTAAAAAAGGTTTGTAAAAAAAACTAGTGTTTCATTAGTTTTGAAACAAGATTGGGACAGTTTTGAAAAAGATTTTATATAAATCTGAGTATTCAAGAGATGAGGTTAAGAGTTTATCTCAAATTAATAATAATTCGGCAAATTCCCAAGAAATTAGTGAAATTATTACTGCAGTTAAAGAAAAAGGAGATTCTGCTTTATTAGAATTTACTCGTCTTTTCGATAAAGTTGATTTAGTCAATGGAATTTCTCCAATAACTCATAAAGATTTAGAAGAGGCAAGTAATTCATTAGATCGAAAAGTTTATGAGGCACTTGTTCTTTCATCTGAAAGAATAAAACAATTTCATGAGTTGCAGTTACCAGATACTATTTCTTTGGTAAAGAAGGAATCACAAGAGATCTCTTATGTTCCTAATCCAATTCAAGCGGTGGGTTTGTATGTTCCGGGCGGAAGAGGAGCATATCCTTCTACTGTTCTAATGAATGCAATACCAGCAAAAGTAGCAGGAGTAAGAGAAATTATTTTATGCACACCTCCTGCAAATGATGGAAGAATCCCTGATTCAGTATTGGTAGCAGCATCTATTGCGGGAGTAGATAAAATTTTTTCTGTTGGAGGTGCGCAATCTATAGCTGCGATGGCATACGGCACACAATCTATTCCTAAAGTCGATAAAATTGTAGGGCCAGGAAATGCTTATGTAATGGAAGCAAAACGTATAGTAAGCAAATTAGTTTCAATTGATAAAGACGCTGGTCCTAGTGAAATAGTTGTTCTGATAGATGATAGTACACGTTTAGACTGGGCTGTGGCTGATATGCTCGCTCAGGCTGAACATGATCCTGACGCTATGGCAGTAGCTATTTGTTTGGGAGAAGGTCTTTCTGAGAATCTTGAAGAAGAGTTAGAAAAGCAAATTAATCAGCAGGATAGGAAAGAAGTAATTTCCAAATCGCTATCTTCTAGGGGTGCTATAATTCAGGTAGATACAATTGAAGATGCTATTCAAGTTATAGAAGAAATTGCTCCTGAACATTTGCAAATTATGATTGAAAATGCAGAGAGAATTCATAAGAGAATTTTCAATGCTGGAGCAATTTTTTCAGGTGCATGGAGTACAGCTGTTCTTGCAGATTATATAGTTGGAACCAATCATGTTTTGCCAACAGGAGGATCAGCAAAATTTTATTCTCCACTCAGTGTTTTAGATTTTATGAAGTGGACAAACTTCGTGTCTTTAGACCAAGAATTTGTTAATTCCTTGGCAGAATCAGCAGCAGTTTTGGCAGAATCTGAAGGTTTAAGTGCTCATGCAAGAGCGTTGCGTATTCGTTTAGATAAATAAAAAAAGAATATTTGTAGTTCAAAATTTAATTGTTTTTTATTTTGGATGTTATTTTGTATGATTGATTAAGTTTAATTTTTGTTTCTTTGGGAGGAAATAATTTGCTTAACAGTAGCGGGGGTAGAAAAGCAACGGTCAATAGAGCCACTAAAGAGACTACATTTGATATTTATGTTTGCATTGATGGCAAAGGGATTTCTGAAATTACTACTGGCATAGGTTTTTTTGATCATATGCTTTCTCAGGTTGCTAAACATGGAATGATAGATCTAGAGATTATTGGAAAGGGAGATTTAGAGATAGATGGACATCACACTGTTGAAGATGTAGGAATCTTACTAGGTCAGGCTTTATCTAATTCTTTGGGAGATCGTGCAGGTATTACTCGTTATGCCGATGTTAAGATTCCAATGATGGATTCTTGTGCTTCTGTCTGTATAGACTCTGTAGGAAGAGGAAATCTTGTTTTTAAAGGTAGTTTTCCAGATTCTCTAGTTGGAGAATTTGATACCTCTTTAGTTCAAGAATTTTTTTGGTCACTTTCCAATCATGCAAAGATAGATCTCCATATTGAAGTGAATTACGGATTTAATACTCACCACATGATTGAATGTATTTTTAAAGGATTTGCTAGAGCAATGCGGATAGCTTTTTCAATAGATGAAAAGTCTGACGGAGTTCCTAGTACTAAAGGGTCTATGTTCTAATTTAAAAATTGAGTCGAAATGTCTAAGTTGTTAGTTATCGATTATGAAATGGGAAATATGCTTAGTGTTAAGAATGCATTAGGTCATATTGGCACGGATTATTTTATGAGTTCGAAAGCTTCCGATTTAGATAATGTTCGAGGAGTTATTTTGCCTGGGGTTGGAGGATTTCCAGAATGTATGCGTGCTTTACATAATTTTGATCTGGCAGAAGCAATCATAAAGGTTATAAAGAAAGGAGTTCCTTTCTTAGGAATTTGTTTAGGATTGCAAGTACTTTTTCAGGAAAGTGAAGAATTCGGTAATACTGAGGGATTAGGAATTCTTGAAGGTACAGTTAGAAAATTTCCGCAATCTTTTGATGAAAAAGGTTCTTTTGTTTTGAAAGTGCCGCATATGGGATGGAATAAAATACGATTAAATAACCCTTGTTATATACTTAAGGGAGTCGGCGAGTCAGATTATTTTTATTTTGTTCACTCTTTTTATGTAGAGGAAGTGCCATCTTTATCCACACACGTGACGTCTTTTTCTGATTATGGAATTACTTTTGTAGCGAGTGTTCAAAAAGAAAATGTTTTTGCAACACAGTTTCATCCTGAAAAGAGTGGGATGAAGGGTTTGAAGGTTCTTGAAAATTTTATTTCCTTTTGTGATAAAAACTAATTTTCAATTGAGGGAAAGATGCAAATTATACCCGCTGTAGATCTTAAGGGTGGAAAGTGTGTGAGGCTGATTCAGGGAGAAGTAGAACGAGAAATAATTTACGATTCTGATCCAGTTAATACGGCTTTGCATTGGGTAGAACAGGGAGCTACTCGTTTGCATCTAATAGATCTTGATGGTGCTTTAGAGGGACGCCCTGTCCATGTTGAAGTTCTTTCTTCAATTGCAAAGAAGATTGATATTCCGATTCAGTTTGGTGGTGGAATTAGAAATGAAGAAGCCTTGAAACTGGTTATAGATTCGGGCGCGAGTTTTGTGATTTTGGGAACAACGGCTGTTGAAAATCCTGAATTTGTAAAAAGTGTTGCAAATCAATATCCTGGACAAGTTATCCTAAGTATTGATTCTTTAAATGATCAGATTAGAGTTTCTGGTTGGAAATCTAAATGGAAGATAACTCCAGAAGAACTTGCTGAAAATTTTTTAGAAGTCCCTTTGGCAAATTTTATTATTACTGATATTAGCCGTGATGGTATGCTTGAAGGTTTTGATTCTAGTCTCTCACTTAGAGTGGCAGAGAAATCGGGAAAGTCTGTAATTGCTGCAGGTGGGATCACAGATATTGAGGATATCAAGAATGCCTTGCCTCTGTTTTCGAAAGGGTTGATTGGTGTTGTAGTTGGACGAGCACTTTACGAGAAAACTTTAGATTTTAAAGAAGCTTTGGAAATAATAAATTGTTAGCTAAACGAATAATCCCTTGTCTAGATGTTAAAAATGGAAGAGTTGTAAAAGGAGTTCGTTTTAAAAGTCTTCGTGACGCAGGGGATCCAGTAAGTTGTGCGAAAGCTTATTATGATATGGGAGCTGACGAGATATGCTTTCTTGACATTACTGCATCTCAGGAAGAAAGAGGAACGTTGCTCAGAGTAGTAGAGAAGACAGCTAAAGAGGTATTTGTACCTCTTACAGTCGGAGGCGGAGTAAGAACAGTAGAGGATGTCGCATTATTACTTCGTGCAGGTGCTGACAAAGTAAGTATTAATAGTGCCGCACTCAGTAATCCAAAAATTTTAAAAGAATCTTCCAATCGTTTTGGTAGTTCGACGATTGTTTGTGCAATAGATGCAAAAAGTGTTTCTTCTGAAGAAAATTTAAAATGGGAAGTTTTTTCCCACGGGGGTACAAGGACGACCGGTCTAGATGTTTTAGAATGGGCTTTAAAGGCTACAGAACTTGGTGCAGGAGAGATCCTTTTAACTAGTATGGATCGTGATGGGACTAGAAATGGATATGATATAGAATTGACTAGATCCGTTGTTGAAAAAGTTCCTGTTCCTGTTATAGCTTCAGGTGGAGTTGGAAGCTTAGGTCACTTTTATGAGGGTTTAAAAAAAGCTGGAGCAAATGCGGTACTTGCTGCAAGCATCTTTCATTTTGAAGATTACTCTATTAAAGAGGCTAAGGAATTCTTGAGAGTAAATAATGTAGAGGTGAGAATGTGAAAAATGAACTTATTTCAAAAATTAAATGGCGTGAAGATGGTTTGATGCCTGCTATTTGTCAAGATATATCGACTGGGCAGATACTTATGATGGCATGGGTTAATTCAGAATCTTTATCTTTAACTTTAGAGAAGAAAAGAGTCCATTTTTGGTCGCGTTCAAGAAAAAAAATATGGGAAAAAGGTGAAACTTCAGGAAATTTTTTAAATCTCGAATCTGTAAGTTTGGATTGCGATCTCGATTGTATTCTTTTTTTGGTTTCTCCTAAAGGTCCTGCCTGTCATACAAATAGGATGTCTTGTTTTTTTAATGAAATTTTTCCCAAGGAAGTTCCTGAGCAGTTTTTATACAATCATAACTTTTTAGAATCTATTTATAAGTTGATTGAAGAAAGAAAAAATACTGGAAATTTAGATGAAAGTTATGTAGCCAGATTGTTTTCGAAAGGTAAAGGTAGGATTGCAAAAAAAGTAGGTGAAGAAGCATCGGAAGTGGTTATTGCCTTAATGGATTCAGAACGAAATGAAATTATTGAAGAAATGGGTGACCTTTGGTTTCATTTATTGGTTGCAATGGTAGCTAGTGAAATACCTCCTGGAGAAATACTGTCAAAATTAGCTGAAAGATTTGGTAAAGGCGGAAGAAGCGAATCTGAGAGATAGTCATTGTCCGATTTGTTATAATTTTCCAAGAATTAAGTGATTTAATGTATTAAGGAAAAGATAATCGGAGGTTAATTTGGGATTAATACCTGAAAACGTTATTGATGAGATACGAGAATCTATTCCTATAGATCAAGTAATTGGGGAATATGTTTCACTCAAAAAGGCAGGAACAAATTTTAAAGGCCTTTGCCCATTTCATGAAGAAAAAACTCCATCTTTTAGTGTGACTCCAAATAAAGGAATTTTTAAATGTTTTGGCTGTGGTGAGGGAGGGAATGTTTTTACATTTTTAATGAAACATGAAAATTTAAGTTTTGTTGAATCTGTTCAATTTCTTGCACGTAGACAAGGAATTGATATTTCAGGCTATCTAGATAAAAAAAATAATGAAAATATTGTTAAGGCAAGAGATAGAATAATTGAAACAAATAAATTAGCTCTTAAATATTTTCAAGAAGTTTTGAAGCATGAAATTGGAAGTAAGGCAAGAGATTATCTGGTTCATCGATCTATAACAAAAGAAACTAAAGATTTTTTCCAAATAGGCTATGCTCCAGATAAGTGGGATTCTCTTTTGAAAGCTCTCGGAAAGAGAGGAATTTCTCAAGAAGAGCTTGAAAAAGCTGGATTGGTTTCAAAAAGAGATGGAGAAAAAGGATTTTATGATCGTTTTAGGAACAGGATTATTTTCCCGATTTTTGATAATGCGAATAATCCTATTGCTTTTGGCGGACGTTTATTGCCTGGTTCAGAAAGTAAAACAGAGGGGGCGAAATATCTTAATTCGCCTGAAACTATAGTTTTTAAAAAATCTCTTACAATGTATGGGCTGAATTTCGCTAGACAGAAAATGCGATCGAAGAAGAAAGTTATTATTGTTGAGGGATATTTTGATGTGATTACTTTGTTCCAGAATGGATTTGATTATGCAGTCGCAACATTAGGAACAGCTTTTACTCAAGATCATCTTCGTATTTTGAGGTCACAAGTTGAAGAATTTATTTTTGTTTTCGATCCTGATGAGGCGGGACAGGCTGCTACCGAAAAAGCTGGTATGATTGTTGGGAATTCTATGAATCTTTCTTTTGTCCCAAAAGGACTTTTGTCGAATCAGATTTTAGGTGAAGATTTTATTGATAATAAAGATGCTGGTACCCTAGATATTCAAGTAGTCGCTCTGCCAGACAAATTAGATGTAGATGAACTATTGAAAACTAAAGGGAAAGCTGAATTCGAAAAATTACTTTCTTCTACCGAAGGATTGCTTGAAAGGACTGTTAGAATGACATTGGATGATGTTCATATAAGTTCATCACAGTCTAAAAAAATGGATGCCATTGACAAAATTATTCCCCTTCTTGCTGCTAGTCATCGTAGTGTGAGAGAACAGTTCTTTTTGCTTTTAGAGGTGCGTCTTGGAATTCCATATCCTACTCTATCTTCAATGCTTAGTAGAAGACTTGAAAAGCGAAAAGTTCCTTCTGAACGAGATAATTCAATCGACCTTGTTGATGTTAAGAAAAAACTCCCTAAAATAGAGGCAGACTTTTTGGAATTATTGTTGCATAAACCCGAATTCGTTGATTTGAATACAATTGACATATCCTTTTTTTCAGATTCAACGGTTATAACTATATTGACTGAGTTGCTAGATGCTTCAGAAAAGGGTATTAAAATGGATGCTGCATCTTTGTTAGATCATTTAGATGATGAAGTTGCACGCTCACTAGTTATTGAGTTATCTTCTTCTCAGTTGGACGATGAAATAAATAATGAGGAAGCCTTGGATTGTTTGTCACGTCTTAAGAACATAAAATTACGACGTGAACAAGAAAAATTTAATAAAGAAATTTATAATGTATCTAGAGAAAAGGGTGATAATTCAGAAGTTTTATGGAGTTTGTTAGAACAAAAAAACAAGTTGCTGAAGAAAAAACAAAAAGATATTTCAACTTAGAGTTTTGAAATCAAATTTAGGTTTGTCTTAGATTCCAACAGAAGGAGTTAAAATTGGCACAGCGAACTAAAAAATCTGCTGATCCTAAAGTTAAGAAGAGTACTAAGAAACAAAAAGTTACACAAAAAGAAGTTAAAGATCTTATTGCGCAAGGCCAAGAGAAGGGTTTTCTTACTTATGATGAGGTAAACAATGTGTTGCCCGCAGACGTGAATTCTCCTGAGGCGATAGATGACATCATGGTTATGTTTAATGAAATGGATATTGAAGTTATAGATCCTTCTTCGGCAGAGGAACGTTTGAGCGAAAAGAAAGAAACAGAAGATCAGACCCAGCCTTCAAGTAATTTAAAATCAAATCAAAGTGAACGAACTACTTCTGAAGCTATTTCTTCTTTTGATGATTCTACATACGGTAGAACGGATGACCCTATGCGTATGTACCTCAGAGAAATGGGTCAAATTCCTCTCTTAGGTAGAGAGGGGGAAATAGAAATTGCTAAAAGAATTGAAGAAGGTCAATTGGAAGTAAGTCTTGCGACGGTTTCTACACCGGTTGCTATAGATATGGTTCTAGAACTTGGCAAGAAGCTTGAAAATGGAGAAATTCCTGTTGCTAAACTTGTTTCAATTAGTAGGCAGTCCACTGAAGATGAAGATGAATCTGAAGAAGAGAATGATCATGAGGAAGAGAAAAAGAAATTTCTTTCTTTAACAAGAAGATTAAAAACTCAACTTAAGAAGATAGAAACGAAAGATATCGCTACAACTGATCCTGCTCTGCATAAAAAATCTCTTGATAAAGTTGCTGAGATAATTCGTTTGATGAATTTAAGACCTGAACAAGTCGATTCTATTGCAGATAGAGTTAGTTTTTTTGTGGCTAAAGTACATAAGCACGAGAAAGAAATTAATGGGTATCTGGAACAAGTTGGTTTGGAAGAAACTGAAATACGTTCATATTTACGTGAAAACGCAAAAAATGGTACAAAAAAAGTTAATTATGTTGGAGATAAAAAAATTCCAATAAGTATTCTTGCTGAATATGACCGTAGAATAAAAAAGATCAAAAAAGAAATAAAGGAAACTGAAAATGAGGCCGGTGCGTCTCGTGAAGAATTAGAGAATTCAGTGAAAATGATTCGTAGGGGACGTAGAAAGGATCAACGTGCAAAGAAAGAATTAGCAGAAGCAAATCTCCGTTTGGTAGTAAGTATAGCCAAGAAATATACAAATCGTGGGTTGCAATTTTTAGATTTAATTCAAGAGGGGAATATCGGATTAATGAAGGCTGTGGACAAGTTTGAGTATAAGAGAGGTTATAAATTTAGTACTTATGCGACTTGGTGGATTCGTCAGGCAATCACAAGAGCTATTGCTGATCAGGCAAGAACGATACGTATTCCTGTTCATATGATTGAAACAATAAATAAATTGATACGTACATCCCGTTTGCTTGTGCAGAAATTAGGTCGTGAGCCA
>CAZLCI010000071.1:0-9549 GCA_964558115.1 uncultured Nitrospinaceae bacterium
TTCTTTTTCCTCTTTTCAAAGTTCCTTTCTTCGGAACTCCTTGTGCATAAGGCAAATTGCTTACAGAAGAGATAGCTTCAAACAGAACACGTCTGCTACTAAGAGAAATAATTTTACTCTTCAAAAAAGTTTTTCCCTTCACATCGACAATTGCACTTGCTATCGCCATATCGGATCGAACTTCGTTTCTCAAAGAAATAGAATTCTTCCCTTCTAAAATTTTATCTTCAGGAATCCCATTTTTTAAGAGCCACACTTCCAACTGATCTATATCGAAAATATCAAACCTTCCCTTTTTCAAGAGCGACTTGCCAAGTTCTCTAGTTAACAAATCCGTGCTATACGGTTCGTCTGTAAGATTTGCAAAGGGGAGAACTGCAATTCTGATTTTTGCAGAGGATGCTCGAACTTTATCTTTCACCCTAGGCATAAGTCCTCCTCCGGGTGCCAAACGAGTCACTCTTGCAATAGAAAATTTTTCCCTTACTTCTACTACCTTGATTTCTGCAACATTTTTTTCTAACGACCCAAGGGACTCTCCTGTAATAGGATGTTTGAAAACTTTTCCCTCGCGAAAAACTCCAATAGTTAACCCTTTTACAACTCTATTTCTAGAACCGATACTTAAATAAAGATCAGCTCCTTTAATTGCAACTATTGAACCTTGAACATGAGGATAATAGGTGTGTACTTTTTTACTAAGTACTTCAATCGAAGTCGTATAATTTAATGAGTAAAGATTAGATGGATAAAATCCAATACTCAAAAAAGTAAAGAGGAATATACATAGAAAAAACTTTCTCAAACAATTAAAAGTTAAACACATAATTTCTTATTCCTCAAAAAAAATAAAAAAACCAAAACTCTACGCAAAAAGATACAAGAAATAAGAAGATTACTACAAGAGAGTTGGAAATAAAAATTTCAGTTCAACTTAAAAAAGAAATCCTTAGCAAGAATATACTTTGACCTTCAAGCGATTGATTGATAGAGTCTTTGATGTAGTTTCGCTGGGGGTGCCACGGGCTGAGAAAATACCCTTGAAACCTGAACCGGACAATGCCGGCGTAGGGAAGCGAATCCATCTTTGGAATTCCTCCCTTTTTGTCCACTTTCATAAAATCTAGAGATGTTTTTAACTTCCAATGGGGAATATACATATGAGCAAATCAAATGGACATAACGATAACGCAATCAAATTAGATCTTGTCAACGAAAATGGAAATGGTTCTAATGGAACGTCCTTCCCTAAGTCAAAAAAAGTGCATATTGAAGGTAAAGATAATGTTCATGTTCCAATGAGAGAAATCGAACTAGCCGATGGAGAAAAACCTTTGCGCGTATACGACACTAGTGGTCCAGATGGTCAGGATATACGGAAAGGTCTTCCCCCATTAAGAGCAAGTTGGATACAAAGTCGTTCGGAACTTGATGAAATGGATCCTTCCTATAAACCTGTTTCAGGAAAAGAAAAAGCCGAACTCCCTATGCCTCCTAAACGAAAAGTATTTAGAGGAAAAGGAAATGTGACACAAATGCATTTTGCTAAAAAAGGCGAAATCACATCTGAAATGGAATTTATCGCTATCCGGGAAAATATGGACCCAGAATATGTGCGCTCAGAAGTTGCTAGAGGCAGAGCAATTATCCCTGCAAACATCAACCATCCTGAAAGTGAACCAATGATAATTGGCAGAAATTTTTTAGTTAAGATAAATGCAAATATAGGAAATTCTGCTGTATCAAGTTCTATAGAAGAAGAAGTAGAAAAAATGACATGGTCAACCAAATGGGGGACAGATACCGTCATGGATCTCTCAACAGGAGATAATATCCATGAAACTAGAGAATGGATAATTCGAAATTCTCCTGTGCCAATTGGAACAGTTCCGATTTATCAGGCCTTAGAAAAAGTAGATGGTATCGCTGAAGATCTAACTTGGGAATTATACAAAGACACTCTTATAGAACAAGCTGAACAAGGAGTAGATTACTTTACTATCCATGCAGGAGTTTTACTTAGATATGTTCCTCTAACTGCAAAACGCATGACCGGCATAGTTTCTAGAGGTGGGTCAATACTTGCCAAATGGTGCCTAGCCCATCATCAAGAAAATTTTCTTTACACACATTTTGACGAAATTTGCGAAATTATGAAATCTTATGATGTTTCTTTCTCATTGGGAGATGGATTGAGACCAGGAGCAATTGTCGATGCAAATGATGAAGCTCAGTTCGGAGAACTAGAAACACTTGGGGAACTAACCTTAAAGGCCTGGGAACATGATTGTCAGGTAATGATTGAAGGTCCTGGCCACGTACCTATGAATCTCATCAAAGAAAATATGGATAAGCAATTAGAAGTTTGTCACGAAGCTCCATTTTATACTCTCGGCCCATTAACAACTGACATCGCTCCTGGCTATGACCATATAACAAGTGCAATTGGTGCAGCAATGATAGGTTGGTTCGGTACTGCTATGCTTTGCTATGTAACTCCAAAAGAACACCTTGGATTGCCAAATAAAAATGATGTGCGTGAAGGAGTTATTGCTTATAAAGTAGCTGCTCATGCAGCTGACCTGGCTAAAGGACATCCGGGAGCACAAGAAAGAGATGATGCTCTTAGCAAGGCTCGATTTGAATTCCGTTGGGAAGATCAATTCAATCTATCCCTCGATCCAGAAAGAGCAAGAGAATATCATGACGAAACTCTTCCGTCTGATGGTGCAAAAGTTGCCCATTTCTGCTCAATGTGTGGTCCAAAATTTTGTTCAATGAAAATTACACAAGAAGTCAGGGAATATGCTGCACAAAAAGAAATCAATGATCAAAAAGCTCTTATGGACGGAATGAAAGAAAAATCAGAAGAATTCAAAAACAAAGGTTCTAATATTTACGTAAAATCAGACTAGATTTACAATTTAAATATTTTTTCTGGATACAATGGAACAAGACACTTTTAATATTCAGCCTACTGAAGTTCAGTCTTTACGAGACAAGGGGGAAAAATTTATTTTTCTTGACGTTCGTGAAGACGAAGAATTAGAAATCGCTAAAATATCAAACGCTATGCATATTCCGATGGGTGATGTTCCTTCTAAAGTCAATCTTTTAGACGATGATATACCTATAGTTGTTTTCTGTCATCACGGACAGAGAAGTGCTATGGTTACTCAATTTTTAAAACAACTAGACTTTGAGGATGTAAGAAATATGCAAGGTGGAATAGAAGCATGGGCTAATGAGATAGATACAAATATTCCAAGATACTAAAAATCTATTAGATTTTGATTACTACATTTCCTGTATTCTCGAATTTTTCCATTTCCTTATGAGCAGAAGCTGTATTTTCCAAAGGAAAAACTGAACCAATTTGATGAACAAGAGGATATTCCTGACAAGCCGTTACAATATCTTCACATGCTTTTAAAGCATCTACATCAGAAACTGAATACATAAAAATCATTCTTATAGTATAATTTTTTTGCATCATATCATACCAGGCAAATTCGGGCTCTGGAACTCTAGTAGAACCATACGCAGAAATAACACCATTTTCTTTTAAAACTTGTTTGGTTACAGGTAAATTTTCACCAAAATCAACATCTAGAATTTGATCAACTCCTTCTCCGGATGTTAAATCTAAAATTTGTTCCCCAATGGCTTCATTATTTTTATAATTCACCACATCGTCTGCACCTGCATTTAAAGCAATAGTAGCTTTTTCATCAGAACTGATTGTTGTTATGACTTTTGATCCAGCCCATTTAGCAAGTTGAATTCCATAATTCCCTACTGCACCTGCACCACCTGTGACTAAAACAACTTTATCCTTCAGAGGTCGTCCAAGAAAAAGACCTAAATGTGCGGTCATCGCAGGTATTGCAAGACAGGCACCTTCTTCAAATGAAACAATTTCAGGGAGTGGAACCACTTGTCTCTCGGGAAGTACAACAAACTCGCATGCAGTACCCAATGGCCTTTGCCATTGTGCATTAAAGACCCAAACACGATCTCCTACTGAAAAAGATTCAACACTAGAACCAACTTTGTCTACAACCCCGGCGCCATCACTATGTGGGATAATTTTAGGCCAAATCATTTCTCCTCTACTCCCCAAACGAGCCTTGAAATCAGAGGGATTCGCACCAGAAGCATGTAACCTAATTCTTACTTCACCTGCATCTACTTCAGGCTTA
This sequence comes from uncultured Nitrospinaceae bacterium, assembly GCA_964558115.1. Classification (GTDB taxonomy): domain Bacteria; phylum UBA8248; class UBA8248; order UBA8248; family UBA8248; genus UBA3496. Next base: position 4,203 of record CAZLCI010000071.1, read on the forward strand.
TCTAATTCTCCATAAATGAGGACTTCGTCCGCGGGACCATATTTTTCATACCAAATTGCTCGCATTTTTTTCTCCCGAAACGATTATGATTTTTTTCTTTCAGACTCTATCAGTTCTTGAACTCTAGGAATAAGGTCATTCGCAATACGGTCACATTCTTCTAAATGGGGATATCCAGAAAGGATAAATTCATCTATCCCCAATTTCCAGTACAAAAACAGTTCATTTGCAATTTGTTCAGGATTCCCTACAAGGGCAGAACCACAGTTTACTCTGACCGTTGAAATTCCATTCCAAAGATGAGTGTCTACTTTATAATCTTCAAACTCTCGGGCTTGTTCTGCCGCTCCAACCATTGTTGTTCCGGAAACAAGTGATGTTCTTTGTTTCTTCACACTATTTGAAGCTTGTGAAAGCAACTCACTAGCCTCAGCCCATGCATCTTCTTCTACATTCCTCATAATGACATGTGTACGAAGACCAAAGCTTGAATTTCTTCCAAAATCAGAAAAGGATTTTCTTGCTCTTTGAAGATGTTTTTCAACCTCATCTAATTTTGAGATCCAGCCTAAATAAATATCAGACTGCGAACCAGCCAATTTTAGAGCTGCAGGAGATGCTCCTCCTAAATAGAACTGAATATCACTCAAAGGACCGGGAGAACAATGAACATTATTTAATTGAATATGCTCACCCTTAAAATCAATTGATTCTGGACTCTCCCAAAGCTTTCTTAAAGCAGCAATAAATTCCGCCGCTCTTTCGTAACGTGTGTCATGGTCTATATTTTCTCCCATTTTTTCAAATTCACCTTTAATGCCTCCAGGCACAACATTTAAATCTATTCTTCCATTAGAAATCTGACTAAGGGTAGAAGCCATTTGAGAAAAAAGTCCTGTATTAATAAAACCCGGACGAACCGCTACCAAAAAACGGATCTTTGAAGTTACTGCCGCAAGAGCGGTAACCATCGTCCAAGTCTCTGACAATGGAGCCTTTTCATCAAAGAGTCCATTCGCAAACCTAGTTGGAATTAACATGGAATAAAAACCATTTCTCTCTGCAGCCTGAACTACTTCACGCAAATAATCGAAAGTTGGTGGTCTCTCAGCAACCTCTGTTCCAATATGACTTCCATCCCCATCAATAGGGATAAACCAGTCAAATTTTGGGATTGGTCTAATCGGTTTTTTCATACTTACCCTCAATTAAAATTTATTTATTTTTTACCCATGCAGGTGCACTCCCGACAAAAATATCTGAATCATGGAAAATTTCAATACGGTTTCCATCAGGATCAAGAAAATAAATTGCTTCGTGTCCACCCCATAATCCGTTTGTGCCATCTAATCTGAGAGGTCCCCATACAACCCTAATTTCTTCTCTAGATTTTATAAAAGAAACTGCGTCATCAAAATCTCTCTTCCCTGAGACTTCGAAAGCAAGATGATGGAGACCAATATCTTTTCTTGGAACCGTGTCTTCTCCTTCTTCTGAAACCCAATCATGCGGCACAGAAAAAATTGCGAGTTGATGATGATATTTGTCTAGATACATAAAAGCACTTCCAAAAGGAGTTTCTGGATGATTCCCTTCCTTATGTTTTGAACGTAATTGAAAACCAAGAACCTCATGATAAAATTGAATTGAACGATCTAAGTCACGAACCTTGATTCCCATATGTTGTAGCCTAAGATTGCGAATCAACTATTTTCTCCTAATTTTTGTTTTAAGAAAAAAATTCTCCTTGCCGAAGAAACAATTATCAAGTACCTATAGTCTTACATACAATTTAAAGAGAAGAACTTACCCTATCAAAAATTTCTCTGGGAGAGAATCATGGGAGTAATTAAAAACTTAACGAAACAAAAATGCAAGGATGGAAAAGTAACTTTGGGTTCTGGAGTAAGAATGGCGAATACCGTTGAAGTAGGATTAGCTATGAAAGCCTCTGGTTACGACTGGCTTTTTATAGATCTAGAACATGGACCCTTCACTCTTGAAACTGCTCAACAAATTTCTATTGCAGCACTTACTCAAGAAATTACTCCTCTAGTAAGGGTAGCTGACCTTGATCCTCATCTTAGCACAAGAATTTTAGATAGCGGATCTCAAGGAATCATCTTGCCGCACGTAAACAACGCAAAAGAAGCAGAAAAACTCGTCTCTATATGTAAATTTCCTATGGAAGGAAATCGTAGTTCAGGCGGTGGTCTTGCACACGCCAAATTTGAAAATATGAATCCAAAAGAACTTTTGGAAGATGTTAATAACGAAACTTTGCTCGTTGTAATGATCGAAACTCCTGAAGCAGGAGATAAGGCTGATGAGATAGCATCCGTTGATGGAATTGATGTTCTTTTAATAGGAACAAATGATTTGAGCACAGGGATGGGTATTACAGGACAACATGATCATCCAAAAGTGAATAAAGTATATGACCAAGTTGTAGATGCATGCACAAAACACGGAAAAACTCCTGGCATGGGAGGTTCCTATCAACCAGATCTTATAGAAAAGCGAATTAGCGAGGGTATGCGATTTATACTTAGCGGAAGTGACTTAAATTTCATGATTGCTGGAGCATCTGCCCAAGCAAATATGATAAGAGAAGTTGCGAAAAAATCTGGACTTTAATGAAAAACTAATCTCAGTTCACAGGAGAAAAAATGAGAATATTAACATTTGATTCAAATGGAACAGAAAAATTGGGAGTTCTGACTGATAATGGAGTAGAGGAAATAATCTCTGAATCACAAGATATTTATAAAATTATAGCCGAGAACGGAAAAGTTGAAACAAATCAAAAACCGGTACCTATAGAATCTGTAAAATTTCTTTCTCCTATTCAAAATTTAAGAAGACCTGTTATCGCAGTAGGATTGAATTATAAAAAACATTCAGATGAAGGTGCTAGAAAACGCGGTAGAGAAGTAGGTGTATATCCTGAAATACCCTATTTCTTCTGTAAATGGATCGGCACCAACAATCATCATAATGGAGAAATTATCTATCATTCATCTACTGAAGAACTCGACTATGAATGCGAACTTGTAATTGTCATTGGTAAGCAAGGAATTAATATTCCAAAGGATAAAGCACTCGATCATGTATATGGATATACAATCATGAATGAGGTTTCTGCTAGAGATGTTCAACTCAAACACATGCAATGGTTCAAAGGAAAAGCTCTTGACTCTTTTGGACCTATCGGCCCATGGATCGTGACCAAAGATGAAATAAAAGATGCAAATAATCTCAGAATCCAGACAAGGATAAATGGAGAAACTCGGCAAGATTCCAATACGAATGATATGATTTTCGATATCCCAACATTGATTGAATCAGTTTCTGAAGGTCTCACACTCCAACCTGGAGATATGATTGCTACCGGCACACCAGAAGGGGTTGGATTTGCCATGGATCCTCCAAGGACTATGCAAATAGGAGATGTTGTCGAATGTGAGATTGATGAAATAGGAATACTAAAAAATCATATTGTTGCGCCATAAGATACTTACTGATTTTTGAATAGAGAAATAGACAAACTATTTCAATGTTTTCTCAAGAAATGGAATTAGTCCGCCTGCTTTGATCATGTTCATTATATGTTCCGGAAGAGGTTCGGCCTGCATTGTTTTATCTTGAGTAATATTTCTCACAGCACCTGATATAGGATCAACAGAAAGTTGATCGCCTTCAGAAATATTCTTACAATCGGGACAAATCAAGACTGGCAAACCTATACAAATTGAATTCCTAAAAAAATTTCTGGCAAAACTTTGCGCTATTACTGCTCCAATTCCAGCAAATTTAATACCCCGAGGCGCTGTTTCACGACTAGACCCACATCCAAAATTCTTTCCACCTACAATAAAATCATTCTTGTTTACCTTAGACGCAAATTTGCTGTCTATTCCCTCCATAACATGAACTGCTAATTTTTCATCTGGAAAACTTGCATAAGCAGCAGGCATTATATATCCAGTATCAATATTATCTCCGAACGTCCATGCTTTTCCTTTAATACTAGGATTATTCATTCAAAAAACTCCTCGGATCAGCAACCTTTCCTTCAATGGCACTCGCAGCAACAGTTGCGGCAGAGGCTAAATAAATAGAAGCTTCTTCACTACCCATTCTTCCTTTATAATTTCTATTCGCAGAAGAAACACACACTTCTCCAGGACCTAATTGTCCTGGACCTTTTCCAGAACAAATTCCACAAGTTGTAGGCATTAGTACTCCGCCTGCTTCTATGAGTTTAGATAAGGTCCCATCTTCCATAGCATTATTTAAAATATCCTTACTAGCGGGAGCAATAAGTAATTGCAAACCTCTTGCAATTCGATGTCCATTTAATACTTTTGCAGCAGCTCTAAGATCCTCTAATTTTGCACCTGTACATGAACCTATGTGTGCTCTTTGAATAGGCCCCGAATCTACATTTTCTACCGAGGTCACATTGTCCATTCTATGAGGACACGCTACCTGAGGCGAAAGATCATTTACGTTATATTCATAAGATGAATGATATTCTGCATTCTCATCTGATTTTAAAATTTCTATATCTCCTTTTATTCCTGCTTTTCTTAAATAATCTTCTGTCTTTGTATCAATATCCATAATTGCACTTTTCGCACTAAACTCTGCGGCCATATTAGTAAGAGTCATTCTATCTTCAACAGACATAGAATTTAGAGTATCTCCTTCAAATTGAATAACTTTATAATCAGCACCATCTACACCCAAATCTTTAAGAGCAAGCAAAGAAAGATCCTTCCCCCATGTCCCTTTTGGAAGTTCTCCTTTAAATGAAATACGTATTGTTTCAGGTACCCGTAACCAGACTTCACCAGTCGTAAGCACCCCTACACTCTCTGTAGGACCAATAGCGACGCCCAAAGCACCCAATGCCCCTGCATTAGTAGTATGACTATCTGTTCCCGTGACCAAGAAACCAGGCTGGATAAAACCTTTTTCTGCAAGAAGAATATGACAAATTCCCTCTGCATCATAAAAATGTTCAACTTCTTGCTCTTTTGCCCAAGAACGGGTGACATTTAATACATGCGTTTGAGAATCTTGTATTGGAGGATTGTGATGGTCTGCAGTTAAGAGAAAACGATTCTTGTCCCAAATTGGAAGTCCCAATTTTTTGAAATCATCTCCCATTCGAAATGGTCCTTGATTGTCATGCATCAAATGTGCATCAACTTTTCCCCATATTATATCTCCAATTTTCACTCTTTCTTTTCCACTAGCTCTCGCAAGTATTTTCTGTGCAACCGTCTGATTTGACAAAGTTTCACCCTTCTACATAAAAATTAGACTAAACTTTAGGATC
>CAZLCI010000072.1:0-9503 GCA_964558115.1 uncultured Nitrospinaceae bacterium
TGAAAAAATAAGAAATATCGCAATTATTGCACATGTTGACCATGGCAAAACAACTTTAGTTGACGCAATGCTATGGCAATCTGGAGTTTTTAGAGAAAATCAAAATGTGAGCGAACGTGTCCTTGACTCTATGGATTTAGAGAGGGAAAAGGGAATCACAATAATGTCAAAAACTTGCTCGGTTCAGTATAAAGATACACTTATAAATATTGTAGACACTCCTGGACACGCAGATTTTGGAGGAGAAGTAGAGCGTGTCATGTCGATGGTTGACGGTGTAATACTTTTAGTAGATGCCTATGAAGGCCCCCTACCTCAAACAAAATTTGTAGTAGAGAAAGCAATGCAAGCAAAACTCCCATTTATAATAGTTATTAATAAGGTCGACCGTTCTGATCAAAGAGCAACAGAAGTACTTGACGAAGTATATGACTTGTTTATTGACTTAGATGTCACAGAAGAAAAACTAAATTTTCCTGTTTTATACGCAATTGCCAAAGAAGGAAAAATTGGCTCAAAGTTAGATAAAATAAATACAAATCTAGAATCTCTATTTGAAACAATTCTTACAGAAGTACCTCCACCATTTTCTGACTCTAACGAATCTCTACAAATGTTAATTTCAAGGCTCGAGTACGATAATTACTTAGGTAAACTTATCATAGGAAGGATAAAAAATGGTTCGATGCAACTTAGACAGAAAGCATTAATTCTTGGGAAAGACAATCAGAAAACTACACAAGAAATTACAAAACTCTTTACCTACGAAGGAATTAAACTTACAGAACAGAAAGAAGCGTCCTATGGAAATATTGTGGCAATCGCTGGTTTTGATGAGGCAGAAATTGGAGATACACTTACCGACACAGAAAAACCCTCAGCACTTCCAAGAATAGAAGTCGATGATCCAACGATTTCAATGACTTTCAGAATCAATGATACACCATTATCGGGAGAAGGAAAGTTTTTGACAAGTCGTCAAATTAGAGATCGACTATTACACGAAACGAAACATAATGTTGCCATACAAATACACGAAACTAATTCTACAGATACACTTCGTGTCTCTGGAAGAGGATGTCTCCAACTATCTGTACTGATAGAACAACTTCGTAGAGAAGGCTATGAATTAACCGTTGGCAGACCAGAGGTCATAACGAAAGATGGAGAAAACGGAAAACTTGAACCAATTGAAAAATTGCTGATTGAAGTTAAGGAAGAATATATAGGAACGGTCACTCAAAAATTGGGCCAACGAAAAGGCAAAATGACAGATATGAAAAAAATCACAAAAGAAGATACAAGACTAGAATTTATTATTCCAAGTAGAGGATTAATTGGATATCATAGCGAATTCATTACAGATACAAGAGGAACAGGAATTCTAACTCACCTTTTTCATGGTTGGGATGCCTGGAAAGGGGATATTAAGAGCAGAAATTCAGGAGCAATAGTCGCAGACAGAGCAGGAAAATCTACCGCTTATTCGATTGAAAATATTCAAGAAAGAGCAACTATGTTTATACATCCACAGGAAAATGTATACGAAGGAATGATTGTTGGAGAAAACACTAGAGAACAAGACATGTATGTAAATATAACTAAGGGGAAAAAACTAACCAATATTAGAGCATCAAACTCTGACATCTCTACAAAAATCATTCCACCTAAGATTTTTAGTCTCGAACAGGCATTAGAATTTCTTAGAGATGGTGAATGTCTAGAAGTGACACCTTCAACATTCCGCCTCAGAAAATCTGAATTACAATCTCGAAAACACGCTTAAAATTACAGTAAAGAGTAAGGATCTATATCCACAACCAACCTCACACCACTAGATAATTTTTTATTTTCAAAGAATTTTTTTTTAAACTTTTGTACCAGGAGATTTAATTCTTCGTGTGAAGAAGATTTTATAAGTATGTGATATCTCCAATTTTTTCTTATCTTAGCAAACGCAGCTGGAGTTGGTCCCAAAAAAACTATACTTTCACTACTACCTCTAATTTTATCCCTTTTTAATCCCATTTCATTTAAAGAATTCGATGCCCAATCTCCAGCTTTCGCAGCAAATTCCTTATTTTCTGATTCAAACCTAAGTCTTAAAAGATTTTTGAATGGAGGAAATCCCAATAACTTTCTAGAAGCTATTTCCTTTTCATAAAACGCATTAAAATCATGAGTTTTCGCATAATTAATTACATAATTATCCGGCCTAAATGTTTGAACAATAACTTCACCGGCAACACGGTCTCTCCCTGCCCTTCCTGAAACTTGAGTCAGGAGTTGAAAGGTTCTTTCTCCAGCCCTAAAATCTGGAAGATTCAATCCTACATCAGCAACAAGTACACCAACTAGAGTAAGATCTGGAAAATCATGCCCTTTGCTAACCATCTGGGTCCCTATTAAAATATCAATTTCTTTTTTTCTCATCGCAGAAAGTATTTCATGATAATCTTGAGCCGTCCTGATCGAATCTCTATCAAATCTCTTTATTTTAGCTTTATGAAAACGTGCACGTAATGACTCTTCAACGCGCTCAGTCCCTATTCCCATATATGCAATTTCCTTACTCCCGCAATGACAAATTTCAGGAAGAGCAGTACGAAAATTACACATATGACATCTAAGTTCATCGCCTCCGTCACGATGGAATGTTAAAGAAGTTGAACAGTTTTCGCATTGAATACTCTCTCCACATTGTCTACATAGTACCAAAGAGGAAAAACCTCTTCTGTTCAAAAACAGCAAAGTCTGTTCTCCACGTTCAAGCCGATCAAAAATCGATTCGGATAATCTTTTACTTATCAAAACTGGGTTTTTTGGATCGCCAACGCTCTCTTTTTTCAAATCGACAATTTCAACTTTAGGCAATCTTTGTCCACTTGGACGTGAGGATAATTTCTTTAATTTATAATTTCCTTGTTCAGCATTATAGAAACTCTCGAAAGAAGGAGTTGCGGAACCTAAAATGATTGGAATTCCAATTTTTTTTGCACGATATACCGAAATATCTCTTGCATTATATCTTGGGGATTCTTCTTGTTTATAAGAAGAATCATGTTCCTCATCCATAACTATCAAACCTAAGTTATTTAGAGGAGCAAAGACAGCAGATCTTGTACCTATAACAACTTTTGATTCTGAATTACGGATTTTCAACCATTCTTCAGTTCTCTTTTTCTCAGAAAAAGCACTATGGAGACAAGCGATCTGACTACCGAATCGTTTCCGAAATCTGTCTAACAATTGTGGAGTCAATCCTATTTCAGGGACAAGAACAAGGGCAGTTCTTTTTTGTTGTAATACACGCTTAACTAAATGAAGATATACCTCAGTTTTTCCACTGCCAGTAATGCCATGCAATAGAGTTACTGAATGTTTCTTGTTCTGAATGTCATGTCCGATAGATAATACTACTTCATTCTGTTCTTTTGTGAGATTTAATTCCTTAGAAAAAGAGTCTTTATTATCGGATATTTCTTCTTGGATTTGAACACTTTCAAAAAACTCAACAATTTTTTTTTCAAACAAACGAGTACACACTGAACGAGCAGCGATAAATTCAGATTCTAGTTGAGAAATAGAAACCGCCCCTTTTCTAAGAATTTGACGAACTATTTGAACCTGACGAAAAGCTCTCTTATCAAAAGTATCAAGAATTTTTTTATCTACTCCTTTTTTTAATCTTACAAATAAAATCTTCCTCTCAAGTGTTCCTAGAGAATCTTTTTTAAACTCTTCAATCAAATCTGAATTCAGAAGACTTCTAATTTGACTAGTCACTTTTTTTTCAAATTTCTTTCCTTTTTCTAAAAATTCGTTTTCCTCTTTTTTCAATTCAGTTAACAAAGAATTCAATGAGTAGGGCTTAGAATAAAGCAACGAAGTAATCTTATCTTTAAGAGAAAGGTTTGAAGATAAGCCTGGGAGATGTTGAGTATTTTCAAGTTCAAGTAAAGATTCTACACCTTTAGATGTGAGTTGAAAAAACTTTCTGCTTTTTGACTCTCTTAAGCCGGGGAGTGCAACACGTATCATTTCTCCCCATTCACAATGATAATAAAACGAAGCCCACTTTGTAAGAGTTAGCAATTCCTCAGTCAATACTGCTTTCTCATCTAAAACATCTAAAATATTTCGAATCTTTTCATTAGGAATTTTGGAAGGATTGCTTTTCTTTATTTCACTCACAACGTAACCCGTAAGATTTCGGGTTCCAAAAGGAACTCTGACTCTGTAACCAGATGTAATCGTAGAAAATTTATCAATGTCGATACGATATGTGAAAGGACCTGGAAGAGACATATTTAGGGCTATCTGCACATACCCTGAATTTGTGTCTTTGAAATTATTAAATGTTAATTTCGATGGTTTTCTATTTTTCAAAAATCCTCCGTACTTTTTTACATTATATAAAATCGTTAAAAAAAGAATCAATAATATACATTTAATATCTTATAGATATTACTACCGAGAAACTACATTGACCGATATAAACTCTTCCTATAACTTACTCTAATATTTCGTTTTTGTTATAGAGGAGACAAATTAATGAAAAGTGCTTTAGAAATTGCAATGCAAAAAACTGCTTCTATTGGGGAAAAAGCTAGAGAAGAACTAGAAAAATTAAGTCCTGAGGACAGAGAAGCTATTGAAAAAATAAAGAAAAAATATGAAGCAAAAATTGCAGAGAAAGATGTTTTTTTTCAACAAGAAACAACTAAGATTAATTCTTCTATTCCTATTGGAACTCCTCCAGAACAAATTCCACCTGAAATCAGTCAAGCTTTGACACAACTTAGGGAAAAATTTAACGAAGACCGTTCATCTTTAGAACAAGAATGTGAAAAAGAAATAAATGCTATAAAAAATAAGAATTCTTAAATATTAGAAAGACTCTGACATCCATCTACATTCCAACATGCACCATGAACCAAACTTGCTTTGGGACTAACCATAAAAGCAGCAACTGTGGCAATTTCCTCTGGCCTTCCAAAACGCTTCAAAGGAAGATCACTTTCTATAAAACTTTTCAAACCATCATCGGAAGATAGCATTTTTTTTTCCCATCCTCCCCCCTTAAAAATCACACTACCGGGAGCTATACAATTTACTCTAATGTTATCTTCTGCAGTTTCAAAAGCTAGAGCTTTTGAAAAAGATATCAATGCAGCTTTAGAAGCATTATAGGTCATTGAACCCTTACTTTCTCTTCCGTAAATAGAGGCTACATTTAATATTGAACCACCATCACCTTTCTTCATCTCAGGAACTGCAAGTCTAGAACACTTTACAGCTTGATATAGGTTTAGTTGAAAGGCGTTATCCCAATTTTTATCTGAAATCTCTTGAATGCCACCAGAGATACTCCCTCCAACATTATTAATTAGAATATCTAGACCTTTAAATTTTTCTATAGCAAATGAGATAAACTTTTCAGGTATATTTGACTCTGTCAAATCACCTTTGAAGGCAAATATTTGACGTCCATCTTGAATATTAGATTCTAAATCTTTACACGTCTTGGACAGGTCCTTTAGATTTCTCCCTCCAATGATAACATTACAACCTTCAGACAAAAGAACTTTCGCTATCGCCGCACCAATACCTTTACTCCCACCTGATACTATAGCAACTTTGCCATCGAGCATTAAATCCATCTTCTCCTCCAGAAACTAATGACTCTCTTAGGAACTTATGCAGGATTTTCCAAGGTTTGAGCAATACGGAGCAGTGTCAAAGAATCTGTACCATCTCCATGTAGAAATGTTAAAAGATCTCGAAACATCTTTTCTGTAGGAGTATCTCTCATAATTCCAATTCCACCAAGAATATCTGTAGCTAACGCTATCGTTTTCAAAGCTACTTGATCACTAAAAACTTTTCCATTTCTAGTAAAACGTGGATTAAAACTATCATCTTCCTCAACTCCCCAGCATATTCTCCACATGAATTGTTCCGCAACTTCTATATTCATTAACATTTCAGATAACATCATTTGAACAGTCTGATGTTCAATAATTGGCTTTCCACCTTGTATTCTCTCTTTTGCATGCGCATAACAGTAATCATATATTCCTCTACATATTCCCGTATTACAGGCAATCAATTCAGCACTACCTCTGAAAATAGTTGAAAAGGTTTGGAATCCACCGTTTACCTCACCTAAAATATCATCCTTATGAACTCTCACGTTATCGAAGAAACTCTCAGCATTTGGATACAATCTATAACCCATTTTGTCATGCACTCTACCGTAAGTAATTCCTTCTTGTTCACCATGAACTAAGAAACAAGTACTTCCTTCACTGACAGAAACATTTGGATCAGTCCTCGCAAAAACAAGTAGAATCTTTGACCATGATGTTAATGAAGTGAACCGTTTTGCTCCATTGATCACCCAAAAATCACCGTCTTTAACTGCAGAAGTTTTTAATCCTAACTCTGGTCCTGGTTGTCGATAGATATTATCAGAACCATAGTCAGGCTCTGTAAGTAAAAAAGAACCTACACAGTCATCATCCTCAACAAACATTTTTCCCCATTTTTCAAGTTGTTGTTTAGTACCTCTCTTATATAGAGCCGTCGCTAATTTCCAACATTGACTGATACATTTGATAACTCCAATTTCTATTTGTGCTCCTGTCCATAAAACCAAGGTTCTTGTTAAAAGATCAGAACCAGAGCCCCCATATTCTTCAGGAACAGCTAAAGTTCTTAGACCAAGTTTCGAAGCCTTATTTATAAGTTCAGCAGGATAACAATCCTTTGGATCAGGACGACGATCCATTTCAGCAGCTACTGGCAAAACTTCACGTTCCATAAAATCTTTCGTAAGTTCAGCAAGTGCCTTTTGTTCGTCTGTAAAAGGATATTGCATATGCACCTCAAATAAAAAAATCTGGCTATAATTTTAACTATATAATTTATTTGAATTGTTTCTAGTCTTTATGTCAAACGATATGAAACTATTTAACCAAATCTTATTTCTCCAAAAGAGACTCGAGTCTTTCAATTGAATCCTCGTCCAATTCTTTTTTGTTAGAACAATTCGTGTTCTCGATAATTCTCTCTATTTTACTGGTCGCAGGGATAATAGTAGAAATGTTTGAGTCTGAGAGAAGATATTTCAATAATACCTGCCCAGGAGTAATAACACCAAACTTTTTCATAAAACTAAGATCTTGATTAGAGAGCTTTTCAATTAAACTTCCTCTAGCAAAAATTGGAGAGATTGGAGTCATCACAATAACACCAAGATTTAAATCTCTAACAATTGGAAATAACATTTCTTTACAGGTTTTCTCGCCTAGATAATATGGAATCTGTACCGTATCAAAAATTCCAGTTTTAAGAGCAGTTAAAACTTCTGAATAATTGGAAATTCGATAATCCGTAATACCTAAAAAACGGACCTTTCCTTCTTCCTTAAATTCTTTAAGTACCTGAGTAACTTGCCTCCATGACGACATATTATGGATTTGCATTAGATCTATAGAATCGATCTGCAATTTATTCAATGTTCTCTCTATACTTTTCCTTGCATCTCTAGGATTTGATTCAAGCACTTTACTTGCAATAATAGATTTATTATCAATATGATACAATGCATTCCCTAATACTTCTTCTGAGCGTCCATACATAGGAGCAGTATCGAAGAAATTCACTCCACAATTCACTGCTTTCTCTACTAATGCATTGCAATGCAATTGCCCTTCAGAGGAGTTTACGTCGAGATTCTTGTACGTCCCTAATCCTATCTCGCTCACTAACAAATCAGTTCGACCCAACTTTCTAAACTGCATTAATTTATCCTATTAAGTGAAATTTAATAATTTTCAAAGCAAACCATCCCTTAGAATTCTTCTAAAACCTTGATAAACATCTTCTCCGTATGCAATTGGAGCATATACCTCAGTTAATTTTCCGTTTTTAATTTTTTTATCGGACGCATAGGGATTATGAACAAATTTTCCATTTGGAAAAATCAAAGTTGGACTCGTCATAGGAATGTTATTATTATCTCTTAGATTCATGGAATCTTTGTAATCTTCCATTACCGCTTTCTTAAATTTTCTACACTCTAAATCATTTCGAATTTTATCCACTTGCAAATTTGACTCAGACGCGATTTCGCAAAGCACATCATTCTTATCTATTCTCCTACCTTCATAAAAGAAAGCACGTCTTAATTTCAAATCAAATATTCTAGATTTGAGTGGAGATTGAACAAAAGCACTTTTGTATGCTTCATAAGCAAGTAGAGTCGTACTTAGATATTCTTCATGTGGCCATGCTATACAAGGAGCAAGTGGCTCTTGCACAGCAACCAAAGGCCACTCCTGATCCACAATATGTCTTGGTGCAGGTCTTTTATTAATTATTTCTAGAGGAAAAGCTCTCCATGACAGATTCACTAAACCCTCGAACTCATCCCAGACATGATCCAACCGCGCCGCGGCAAGATAAGCCCATGGTCAGTGATATTCATGAAAGATTTGAATTGTCTTCATTTCTTGCATTATTCATATCCTCTATCTGAAATTATGTCTTTTCTTTATAATACTTTAGTATCATAACTATTGAACATAATTTTCTCATATATAAAAATAAAATTGTAACATATCAAAAAATCTTTCTAGTAAAGGTGAAAATGAAAAATACAAATCCTGAGAAACTAACTATTTCTAATATCCTAGAACAAACAAATACGATTGCGATTGTTGGTCTTTCTAATAAAGAATACAGAACTAGTTTTAGAATTGGGAAATTCTTACAAAACAACAACTTTACTATTATTCCAGTCAATCCTAATATTGAAGAATCCTTAGGCGTGAAGGCATACAAATCACTTCTAGAAATAGAAGAAAAAATTGATATGATAAATATTTTCAGAAGAAATCACGAAATCTCAAAAATCACAAATGAAACCTTAAAAATGAAGCATCTACCCAAATTCTTTTGGATGCAAGAAGGTATTTATGATCCTACTAGCAGAGATATACTTGCTGGAAAAGGGATAACGACAATCCAAGATCTTTGTATAAAAAAAGTATATGAAGAAATCTTTTAAATAAGAAGAGTTAAAAGACTTGCGCAAAAAAATATCCTTAACCTTTATAATCGTATTCATAGCAGGAATTCTTATGATCAGTTTTTTTGAGAAAATTGAAAACTTTTTCCTGTATCATCCCCGCCAATCATTAGACTCAAGCCTAGAAGGGTTACGTATTAAATATGAGAATGTAAAATTTACCGCAGAAGATAATACCAAATTACATGGGTGGTTCTTCCCACCTAGTTCTACTAATAATTCAGTAATCCTTTGGGCTCATGGAAATGCAGGAAATATTTCACATAGAATAGAAAACATTCTTCTTATGCAAAAATATTTGGGTGTAGGCATCTTTATTTTTGATTATAGAGGATATGGATTAAGCGAAGGGAAACCAAATGAAAAAGGTCTCTACTCAGACATGGAAGGTGCATATCTTTGGCTT
>CAZLCI010000073.1:0-9316 GCA_964558115.1 uncultured Nitrospinaceae bacterium
GTATGGGTAGTTATTGGTCATTGAGGTTAGCTAGTTATGATCATAGAGCAGCTGCAGTAGCAAGTGCAGTAGCTTGTTTTAATCCAAACAATACAATTTTCACCGAATCTTCACCTAGGTTCAAACAGGTCTTTATGTATATGGCAGGAATGGATGACGAAGACGAGTTTGATAAGATGGCAAAGGAAATGACAGTGAAAGGGTATATGGACAAGATACAATGTCCTACTCTTCTTGTTACAGGTGAATTTGATCCTCTTTGTCCACTTGAAGATGCTATTGAAGTCTTTGATGATTTAACTTGCAAAAAAGAAATGTGGGTTTTTGAAAATCAATTTCATCCACTTGTGAATCTAAAAAATCTTGGAGGTTTAGATAATCATCAGTATATACTTGATTGGTTCTTTAGATTCTTTAATGATGGCAAAGTAAATGACAGAAGAATTTCATATGTCAAAGAGAATGGAGTAGGTCCTTTTGACAAGGGTTCTGAATGGAATCCTACAGTAGATGTAGGACAGAAATATTTCTAGTTATTTAGCTCTTCGTGAGGGCTTACTTACCTCACGAAGAGCTTTTTTTTAATTCGTCTTTTACTATCCATATACTATCATCACCATCCATTTCTTTTAATTTAACTATAATGTGTTCATTTTTTCCTGTCGGAATATTTTTTCCTGTAACATCTGGGATGAATGGTAATTCTCTATGTCCCCTATCGATAAGAACAGTAAGCCATATTCTTGAAGGTCTTCCGTATTCTAAAATAGTGTCGATTGCTGCTCTTGCAGTTCTTGCAGTATTAAAAACATCGTCAATTAAGAATAAAGATTTGTCTTGTATATCAAAATCAATTTTAGTGTTTCTAGTAGGAGGTATTATTTTTGGTTTTCTGAAATCATCTCGATGTTCTCCTATATCAATGTGCCCAAGTAAAATTTCTCTTTTGGGATTTTTTTTGTTCATAATTTCTTTTATGCGAATTGATAATGGTTCACCGCGGGTTTTAATTCCAATGATTGCAATTTCATCATTCTGTGGAACTAATTTTTCTATTTCAGAAGCTAATTTTGTAATTAATTTGCTTACTTCTTCTTTACTTAAAAGCAGAGTATGATTTTTTCTATCTTTCAAGTTATAAATACCCCCATAATCTTAATATTTTTCTAAGAATTGTTTTTTTACAAATTCTATTGCTTGCTTTTTATTTTTTATTCTCTCTTCTAATTGTTCTTCTTCTACAGATGAAAGAATTTTTTCTATATCTGGTCCTTTTTCAACTCCTAATTTAATTAAATCATTACCGTGAATGATTTTCTCAGGTTGAAAATCGGTAAGTTTAGTACTTTGTAATTTTTCTGTCCAAAAATTTAAGATTATAGAAAAATCTTTTTTCGATGAATACATGATACGAAAGAATTCTAAGGTTTCAGGAATAAAAGGCTTTCTTAATGTTTTTTTCCAAAATTTTTTTTCTCTTCTATTTGAATTAAGAAGTAATTGTTCATTCTGAAGAATATTTAAAATTTTGTTTCTTTCTGTATTATTAAATTTAAGTTTTGATTTCAAAAGGTCTGATAATTGAACATATATTTTGGAATTTTTAGGCATAATTTCTGGACAACTTTTCTCCTTATAATATTGTAGATATAAACATTTTAGAAGAATAGCCCATGATACTGTATTTGAGGTTGAAGAGGCATTTTCGATTTTTTTCCTAGATTTTTTTAAATCTTCTAGAAATTTAGAATTCAATTTAGGGAGAACTAAAAAATCAGAGAATAAATTATGCAAAACTTTTGATTTTGCTAAAAGTTCTATTGAATCAAATGCATTTGCTGAAAAAAGCATTGTTGAAATTTCGTTCTTTACTCTTTCACCACTAATTTTTTTTGTTAAATTTGATAGATCAAGAATACTATCGAAAGTTTTTCTCTCTATGCTAAATTTTAATTTTCCAGCAAATCTTATCGCTCTTAGGATTCTCAGATGATCTTCAGAGAATCGTGATGAAGATTCTCCTATCGTTTTTATTTGTTTTCTCTTTATATCCGAAATGCCTCTTACATGGTCAATAATGTTTGAATTTATTGCATCATAGTAGAGTCCATTTACAGTAAAATCTCTTCTTTTGGCATCTTCTTTCAGTGTTGCACCGGTTTCTATGAAGTCAGGATGCCTACCGTCTGTATATTTTCCTTCATTTCTTAATTGAGCTATCTGAAAATCTGTTCCCATATAACGTAAAGTTAAAACTTTATATTTTTGTTTTATTATGGTCTTAACAGGGAATAATTTTGCAAGTTCTTTAAGATCCTTGTTAGTCGCAAGATCCCAATCTTTTGGTTTCTCCCCTAAAAGAAGATCACGAATACTTCCTCCTACTATATAAATATTTGAGCCTGACGATTTAATTCTTTTTATAACTTGCATTACTTTATAAGGAATCGTAAGTTGCAATTATATCTCCTTTAAAAAGCTGTGTTTCTGAGCATGTCATCTAGTCTAACAGTTCATTTTCGATTACAATAGTAATTAATCACAAGAAAATATTTTTCTTTCCAATCATTGAAAGAATTTTTCTTCCATCAATTTTGAGGAGATGAAATGAGAGCTGTTCGAGTTCATGATTTTGATTTAAATTCACCAATGTTGATTGACGAAGTTTCTACGCCAGAACCAAAAGAAGGAGAAATACTGATCAAATCTCAAGCGGTCGGTCTTAATCCAGTTGATATAGCCATACGGGCAGCAAATCATCCATACGCAAAGTTAGTTCAACCACCTTATATACCCGGTGCAGAAGCATCTGGAGAAATTGTAGAACTTGGTGATGGAGTAAGTGATTTTTCCGTTGGAGAAAGAGTTTATGGTAGAGCAATAGATGGTGCTTATAGTGAATTTGTGCGATTAGATGCAAGAGCATCTGCAGTGCTCCCATCTTCTTGTTCTTTTGAACAGGGAGCTTCTATGACTGTTGCTTTTTATACTGCGTGGAATGCCTTGGTAATCAAAGCTCAAGTACGACCCGGTGAAATTGTCCTGATTCAGGGAGGAGCTGGTGGGGTAGGTTCTGCATCAATCCAATTAGCTAAAAGATTGGGATGTGTAGTAATTACAACAGTAAGTTCTGAAGAAAAATCTGAATTTTGTAAATCTATAGGAGCAGATTACACAATCAATTATAAAGAAGAAGATTTTGTTTCAAAAAGTTTAGAAATTACAAATGGAAAAGGTGTGAATACAATTGTTGAATTATGTGCTTGTGATAATTTCGATAAGGATATAGATGCCGTTTGTGTTGATGGACAAATTATTGTTGTCGGTACAGGTACGGGAAAAGGGCCAGAAGCAGAGTTTCGTGTTCCAGCAGTAATGACAAAAGATGTACATATCCATGGTTTGGCAGTCATAAATTTATTTCCGAAAATGCCTGAACTTATAAGACGTTTTTCTGTTCTTTTAGGAGAAGGGTCCCTTAATATGAACATAGATAAAATATTTAGTTTTGATGAAGCAAATGAATCTCATGAATACATTCTTAAAGGAAAGTTTTTAGGAAAGGTTATTCTTGTTCCATAAAAAACAATGGGATTGTTTTTGTGGATTTAGATGTTTTGGCTTATTGAAAATTAGAGGTTTTTGTATGCATTTTCTTTTTACATGCTAAAATTTAGGAGTATTTTTATGAAGGCGATAATGGTTAACGAATTTGGACTTGAAGCCCCAATGTCAATAGAAGATGTCTCTACTCCCACTCCAGGAGATAGTGAGGTATTAGTGAAGATTGAGGCTATAGGTGTCAATCCACTTGAAATTGCAATTCGGACAGGAGATCATCCTCGTGCAGCACAAGTTAAATTTCCTTATATATGTGGTAGTGATCTTTCCGGTATGGTTGAATCTATAGGAAAGAATGTAGAAGATTTCAAGCCTGGAGATAGGGTATGGGGTCGATGCCAGGGTGCTTATGCAGAATATGCTGTTTTGAGTTCTCCTCTTTTAGGAAAATTGCCTGATGATTATACTTTTTCGGAAGGAGCATCTCTAGCAATTCCGCTTTTGACAGCTTGGAATGCTTTGGTTTTGAAAGGAGAGGCAAAGCCAGGAGATATTGTTTTGGTTCAAGGAGGAGCAGGCGGTGTAGGTCATTTGGCTATACAACTTGCATGTATGTTGGGTTGTCGTGTTTTTGCGACTGTAAGCTCAAAAGAGAAATCAGATTTTTGTCTTCAGCTAGGGGCTGATGCAACTATAAATTATAGATTAGAAAATGTTGTAGAAAGAGTTTCAGAATTAACTAAGGGACAGGGTGTAGATATTGTAGTTGAAACGGCAGCTTGTGATAATCTTAAAGATGACTTAGAACTCTATGGTTTGAATGGTCGTATTGTGATGGTCGGAACTGGTACGGGAAAAGATTTTCCGGTAGAAATTTCTATAAGAGCTGCTAGCAAAAAAGATGTTAGGATCTATGGTGTTTCCTCAGGAAATTTAACTCCTTATTTGCCAGAAGCCATGGCAAGAATTTCTTCGGTTCTTTTGTCTGGAAAAATTCGACCACATATTGGAAAAGAAATGAAGTTAGAAGAATCTAATGACTCACATGAACTTGTTTTAAGCGGCAAATTTTTAGGGAAAGTTGTACTACTTCCGTGATTATTTTTTAAGAAGATTCGTTCTTAAATTTACGATTCTTTGAGCATGATCCGAATGGTTTACTGGAGGAAGTTCTTCACTGTTTTTTACTGGGACAATTACGAAATGTGGTCCGGCTTCTGTGAGTAGGCGGGGAAGGGAGTCTTCCAGTTCATTGAGAGTATTGATTTTTTCAATTTTGCCTTTGCCTGTTCTTCCACCACTTTGAAAACCAGAACCCGATGCAATTTTTTCGAAGTCTACACTCTGAGAAAATTCTTGACCTCCAACCATTTCGTAACATCTATTTTCGAGAAGAAAAATCAGCATATTTTCTGGAGCATATTTTGAAAGAGTGATCATCGAACCTAGACTCATCAATAGTCCGCCATCGCCTTTGAAGACAATTGTTTTTCTCTTGGGCTGAGAAAGCGCAATGCCCATTGCAAAATCTGCAGCATGTCCCATGCCAAAAGCTAAAAAATCAAAATCGAGTTCATGTTTGGAAACAAGAGGCCATTGTAAAGTCGTTGTCATAGTCATAACTACAACTTCATCAGTTCTCTTCGCAGCAATAGATTTTAGCATATCCATTCTTTCAATCATTTCTGTTCCTTTTATTCTTTGAAAGTATATCCAGTAATTACTGCAGCGGGCATAGAAGTTTCTTCTGCAGTTTTATTCATTTTATCCATAACTTCTAAATCGTCATCTTGCATAAGATTCCAATATGGAATTCCCCAGCCGTTTAATAAAGGCTCTGTATATGTATAAGCAGAATCTATAGGCAATTTGTTTGACATTGCACCCCCATATCCTCTCCAGCCAATTATCATTCTTAATGGGACATGTGGCCCCATTCCGCATCCCCTAAGAGAGTCTCCTGCTTCCATTAATCCTGTGTTTTGTATGACAATAAGGGGATTGCAACCCCCAGTCCATAGTCCAGCAGCTATCGCAATCGATTCGCCTTCTCTGCAGGGAGTGATCAACTCTATGGAGGTTTCTTTTTCTAAAACTTCGTATAGCAAACGACTCTCTGAGTCTGGAATCATAAGCACATGTGAAAATTGCAATTCTTTTAATTTACGTAGTGTTTTTTTAGCACTAACTCCAAGAGACATGTATTATTTCCTTATCCATTGTTGTTAATCAAAATTTGATACAATATATTTGTTTATATGTCCGCATACGTCAATACTGAAAAAGTTTTTTAATTTTTGAAAGTTTTTATCTTGAATAAACTGCCAGTTTTATCAGTTTCTATGGGTGATCCCGCTGGGGTTGGACCAGAGGTATGCCTAAAAGCTATTTTGCATAGTAAAGTTCGCAGATCTTGTATTCCGATTATAATTGGCGATTTGAAAGTATTAAAATTTCATGCACAAAAGATGGAAATACGTAATCAATTAAGAGCAATAGACTCATCAGAAATTATCAAACTTCGAAATAAAAAAATAAATTTTTCTCCTGTCATCGATCTCAAGAATGTAAGAGTGAATGAGAAAATGTTTGGGAAAGTTAGTTCTTCTTTCGGTAAAGCCTCGGCAGAGTATATCGAGGTAGGGGTAGAATTGATAAAATCCAGTTGCTCCGACGCAATAGTTACAGGACCTATTAACAAAGAGGCATTTAATTCTGCTGGATATATATATCCAGGACATACAGAATTCATAACTTCTTTGGTTGGCGGGGGAAAACCTGTAATGTTGTTTTGTCATCCTAAATTAAAAATTGCGCACGTTTCTACTCACTGTAGTTTGAAAGATGCTTTGAAAAAAGTAAAAAAAAGACAAATTGTGAATGTAGGTAAAATTTTTTTTGAATCTTTGCAAGCTATGGGTTTTGAAAATCCCAGGATAGCAGTTGCTGCATTAAATCCACATTGTGGGGAAGGTGGTTTATTTGGTTCTGAAGAAATAAAAGAGATTATTCCAGCCATTAATGAATTGAGTGCTCTTGGAATAGATATTACTGGTCCTGTTTCTCCAGATGTAGTTTTTTCCATGAATAGAGATGGGATATTTGATGGAGTGATAGCTATGTATCATGATCAAGGGCATATTGCTGGTAAAATGATAGGTTTTAATTTCAGTAAAAATGGAACAGTAGTTCGTGCAGTAAATGTAACCCTCGGTTTGCCAATAATTAGGACATCAGTTGAGCACGGAACTGGTTTTGAGATTGCAGGAAAGGGTATAGCAAGCGAAATGAGTATGGTAGATGCTTTAGTTCTCGCCTCTACTATGAGTAGATGCAAAAATTTTATTTAATCAAAAAGTGTCATGAAAAAATAGTGTAGGAATTAGTTAATGAAAGCTTTTCTTAAATGGGCAGGTGGAAAATCAAGAATTGCCTCGAAAATAAAAGAACATTTGAAAGATGGACAGCGGTTGGTAGAACCCTTTGTTGGTTCAGGTGCTTTATTTTTGAGTAATAGTTTTGACAAATATCTCCTTTGTGATACCAACGTTGATTTAATCAATTTGTATAATAATCTGAAGAATAATCCTGAAGAATTAATTGCTTTAACAGGAAAATATTTTGCTGAAAAATATAATTCTGAATTGCAATTTTACAAATTGAGAGAAAAATTCAACTCTTTAGACTCTAATGAAATGATGAAAAGTGCTTTGTTCGTATACCTGAATAAACATGCATTTAACGGACTTTGTCGTTACAATCGAAAAGGTTTTTTTAATGTTCCTTATGGAAGATATAAAGCTCCTAAATTTCCTATGGAAGAAATGTGTGATTTCGCTAAAAAAGCTAAACGAGCGAAGTTTAAATGTCAGGATTTCGAAGATACTTTTAGAGAAACAAGGGAAGGAGATATAATTTATTGTGATCCTCCTTATGTGCCTTTGTCCGCCACTTCTAATTTTACTTCGTACTCAAAAAATGACTTTGGACTTGAAGATCAGAATCTATTAGCAAGGAATGCAGAGAAATCTAAGGCTAAAGGTATCCAATGCGTAATTTCAAATCATGACTTAAAAATTACTAGAGAAATGTATAGAAAGTCCGAAATATACGAGATTAGTGTACAACGAAAAATAGCAAGTAAATCTACAAGCAGAAAAAAAGTGAATGAAATTATCGCGGTTTTTTGAGATTGAGCGAAATATTTCGCGAAGGGAATCAGTATATTAAATGGATTAATTTTTTACCTGAAATGCTAAAATTAAGAAAAATATTTTTTCTGTTTGTGCTAATTAGATTTTCTTTGATTTATTTTATTGGGAATTTAGTTCTATAATTTTCCCCGAACTATCAAGACGCAATCCAGATTTCTCGGCACGTTCAAGAACCGATTTTGCCCAGCTAATTTTCCCAGGGTTGTTCCCACCTAAAATTGCCATTAAGTTTGCATATTCATTGCCAATATTTTTAAAACCTCGCATAACTCCTGGAGGAATTGAAATAATATCAAAGGTCTCAAGTTCTATATTATTTTCTCCATTTTCTCCCCAATATACTGACCATTTTCCTGACATAGCAAAGAAAACCTCGACTGTAGTGTGTGAATGTAACGCGGCTCCTTTTCCTCGTTCAGCACCAACGTAATGCACGTTGAAGCCTTCAACTGTATCAATTGATGGTTTTAGTTCTGGATCTTCTGATACTCCATTTCCAATCACATTGTATAAATCCCTTGCATGTTCTGAAAGACGTGTATCGACAAAAGCTTGTTTAGATAGTTTCATTTCAGTGAATTTTGCATATCGCTTTTTCATATCTTCCATGCGGATATCTCTTTGTGTCATAGCATCCTCCTTTTGAGTGATGGTTTTTTCTGACATAAAGCATGAGTTTATACTGTATTAAATTTTTGTAGGATTCAGTTCTATTTTTTTTCTTTTGGGAAAGGTACTCGTTTAGACTGAATTGATTTCAGGGCTAATTCTTGACCTAGCCTTCTATCTTTAATTAATTCTGCAACGATAGAGACAGCAATTTCTCCTGGGCTATCTGCACCTATATCTAAGCCAATAGGGGCATGAACTCTTTCTATGAGTTCTTGTCTCTTAAAGCCTTTTTCTTGCAAATGTCGATATGTGAGAAGAACCTTACTTTTAGAACCTATCATTCCAATGTAGCGAGCAGGTGTAGAAAGTGCCCATTCTAATACTGTTTCGTCATTTGAATGGCCACGTGTAATAATAGCAAGATAACTAGACTCGTCTATTTCAAGGGAATCGAATATTCCAGGAAACTCTCCTACGTAAAAGTCCTCAGCCATTGGGAATCTTTCTTTGTTAGCAAAGCTAGGTCTATCTTCAACAATAGATGTGCGAAATCCTGCGAGGTGAGCAGTTTGAGCAACACAAAATGAAACGTGGCCTCCTCCAAACAGATATATTTTAGGTTGAGTAGTTATAGGTTCTATGAAAATCTCTGTCGAGCTATGCTCTTTGCTTATATCTTTTTTGTCTGTTTTGTTCTTGTCGAACTCCAAAGTTGTGGGTTGGCCTTCTCTCATGATCCGTGAACTCTCTCTCCAAATTTCTGCTTCATATTTGGATAAACTTCCAATGGTACTTCCATCTTTTAAAATTAAAAGTTTTTTATTCTCATTCTCAAAAGGAGATATCTGCGTAGCCATTGCAGCACTCCCACCTGTTCGTCTAATTTTATTTACAGCTGAAAGTAGTTCGATACTGTAACTTTCTAAGGG
>CAZLCI010000074.1:0-9179 GCA_964558115.1 uncultured Nitrospinaceae bacterium
TTTAAAAATTAAGGAGAAAATTTTGGGGAGAGAGTTTCCTATACATCCTATTGTCGGTGTCGGGGCAATAATTATTAAAGAAGATGAAGTTTTATTAATTAAAAGAGGTAACCCTCCTTCAATAGGAAATTGGAGTATTCCTGGTGGAGGTGTTGAACTAGGGGAACCTTTAGAAGATGCTTGCCATAGAGAAGTTAGAGAAGAAACTGGATTAAAAATTAAAATAATACAACAATGTGCTGTTTTAGATCGAATAATCAAAGATTCCATTAATAGAGTACAATTTCATTATGTTTTAATAGATTATCTATGTACTCCAGTCGGCGGAGATCTTCAGGCAGGAACAGACGCAACTGAATTACAATGGCATAGTATTCATTCTCTTGGATCTATAAATAACATGACTGAAAAAACAGGGGAAATTATCTATAAATCGATAATGAAATATCGAGAAAAATTATGAAAGAAAAAAAAGAAAACTTTACCCACGGAAAAAATAAATCTTTTATTCAGTTTGTTTTGCAAGAAATCGAGTTTTCTTCAAAATTATTATTGGAAACAAGCAATACTATAAAAATAGAAACTGACCCTTGGAAAAAGCGAGAAAAATTACAGGTATTATCTAACACAATCTCAAATTTAGATTCAATAATCCAAAATTTAAAAGATATTGCCCTCTTGCAATCTGAGAACATTCAATTATATCCAAAAAAAATTGATATAATTAATATGTTAACTGAACATATAAGTAAACATATAAAAAATTCAAAAGGACCAAGAATTCTTCCCAAGTTCCCTTTAGATCCAGTTTTTTATGTAATTGATGAAAATCGTTTTAATATTTTAATTGATGATTTGCTCAATTTTTCTGAATCTTTACTAGAAAAAAAAGGAACAATATTAATAGAAGTTTTTGATTCTAAAAAAGAATTATTGATCTCTACAGTTACACATCCTGTGGAAATTAAAATTTATGATAATTTGTCTGATTTCGAGTTTTCAAATAAAGATTCAAAAATTTCTGAAAATAATATTTCAAAAATTTTTGCCTATAGAATTGAAACAATTACAAACCTTTTAGGAGGAGATATCTTTGTAGATGTAAAATTACCTGAAAGTTTGAAAATAAATTTAATTTTCACAAAGGAATAATGGCCCATATGAATAGAGAAAATCTTCGAAGAATAAAAGAAAAAGATTTATTTGATTTTTCAGTAGAAGTCATAGAGTTTCTTGGTGTGAAAAAAGAAAATGCCAAAACAACATCTGAAATTTTAGTTGGTGCCGATCTACGGGGAATTTCTAGTCATGGAGTTGCTGGAGGAACTGGACTTACAGAACTTTACGAAAGAGTGAGTGCCAAGGCAATTAGTCCGGATATAGATACTATTTTGAAACTCAAAGAGGGATGGGCTAGCGCAACAATCGATGGCAATGGGGGTATAGGTCCAGTTGCTGCAAAGCAGGCAACTCAACTAGTAGGTGATTTAGCTGAACAATATGGTATTGGGAGAGTTTTCGTAAATAACACGAACCATTACGGAGCCGCATGTATATATGTAGAAGAACTTATTTCAAGGGGTTTTGCTGCTCGATCCACATGTACCTCTGGAGCATGGATGAAACCTTTTGGAGGCGAAAAAATTCGCCTTGGCACCAATCCGATAGCTTGGGGGGTACCTGGAGATAAATTTCCAATTGTAATTGATATGGCAACAACACAAAGAGCTGTAAGTCCTGCAATTCGTGCATCAAAATCTTCACAACCTATTCCAGAAGACTACTTTGTGAGCGAAGAAGGAGAACCCCTTTCCGGCGTAGTTCCTTTTGATATTTTGAAAAAAGGTTCCGTCAGACCTCTTGGAGGAAAACAATTTGGATATAAAGGCTCTGGTCTTTGTATGTTAGTTGACTTAGACAATGTGATTGGAGGTGGCTCTGTCAAAAGAATACCTACAATGAGAGAAACTCCTCTAAGCAGAGTCAGTCAAACTTTTGAGGCTTGGAGAATAGACCAGTTCTATGAACAAGAAGAAAGTTTAGAAAAATTAATTTCATCTATAAGAGACATAAAAAAAAGTGGTGGGAGAGAGATGCTTTTGCCTGGTGAGAGAGAAGCTATTGCTAAATTAGATGCAGAGAAAAATGGTATCCCTTATGAAAAATCCCAATGGAAAACACTAATTAAACTTTCAAAACTAACCGGGGTAATAGTACCCAATTCTTGCTGAAATTTTAATTGGCTATATCTTCATTTACAATTTGTTTAAAACGAACAAATTCTATTTGTCTATCAGAAACAGAATCTATGATTATTTCCCAATCTTCTAATTTTAAATTTTCACCTTCTTTTGGAATTCTTGCAAATTCCTGAAGCAAGAAACCTGACAATGTTTCATAATCTCCTTCAGGTATAGGAACGAGCAACTGCTCTCTCACAATCTCTATTTCAATTCTTGCATCAATAATATAATCTTTATTTCCTATTTTTGAATATTTCCTGTTTTCATCCCAATCATATTCATCGCTTATTTCTCCAACTACTTCTTCAACTAAATCTTCAAGAGTTACTATACCGGTACAAGCTCCATACTCATCTACAACCACCGCTAATTTATTTCTTTCACTAGTCATTTCATATAGTAAGTCTTTAGCAGATTTAGTTTCAGGTACAAAATATACTGACCTAATTAAACTAGAGTTTTCAATTATCAGTTCAGTTGATTTGGGAGCAGAAGAAATCAGATCTTTTGCATGAACAATTCCAATGATGTTTTGAGTATTTTCTCTATATATAAGAATTCTTGAATGGCCATCTTTATAAATTCTGTCTATCACATCTTGAACTTTTCCATCAAAACTAACTACACTAACTTCAATCATTGGAACCATAACATTGCTAACGTTCAGATCCCGAAACGAAAAAATCTTGCGAATCATTTGTTTTTCTACTTCCCGAACATCGCTTCTTCCCTGGTCATCAATCATTAATTCAAGTTCTCTTCTACTAACAATAGAAGCGTCAGGATAATTTCCCCCTCCCAAAACACGGATAAGAAAATTAATTAAAATACTTACAAGCCAGATAATCGGAAATAAGGCCGTTCTTATGAACCAAACCATTGAAGCAAGAGGAGGAGCAACAATATTAGCTCTTTCTCTACAAAAACTTTTCGGTATAACTTCCCCAAAAATAATTAGAATGGGGACTATGATTAAAAAAGAAATTATTTCTCCATACTTTTCTCCAAAAAATTCAATGCCATGCAATGTCATTATAGAAACGTTTGCTACAAAACATAAATTATGACAAATGAGAATAGTTCCCATTAACCATTCAGGTTTTTCAAGTAATTTCAGTGCAACTTTACAACCGTAATTTCCTGAAGATGCTTTCGCTTTTAAATATACTCTGTCTGCAGAAATAAGAGCGATTTCAGAACCTGAAAACAAAGCTTCGAAACATAAAAGCAAAAAACATGTTATAAGTAATGTAGTAATTTCCAATTCATTCTTTCTAATAAAGAGAAAGATTCTTTATTTTACCTATGTTATTCTTTAACTTGTTCCTGTCTAATTTCTCCAAAAATTTCTTCTAAAAGATCCGTCATGGTTACCATACCAACAACTTTGCGAGATTCGTCTAAAACTATAGCTATATGAATCCTTCTTCTTCGAAACATGTGAAATAAAACATCAAGCTTAGTATCAATAGAAATAAACAAAGGTTCACGAAGCGTATTTGGAAGTAACTCTCTCCCAGTTATATCTTTCATTGTTGAGAGAGATCTAAGAAAATCTTTAATGTAGAGAATTCCAATAATTTCTGATTCTTCAGGGTTAAAGATCGGGATTCGAGAAAATGAGACTTCCTTAACAAGCTTTATAGCTTGTTCAAAACTGATACCAACATTCCAAAACAACATTTCACTTTTTGAAACAAGAATTGTTTCAATTTTTTTATCATGGAATGAAAATACATTTTCAATTATTTTTTTTTCGCTTTCTTCAACTTCGCCCTCAGAAACTCCTATATCTACTAAATTTAAAAACTCACTCTCATTCAATATATTTTCTTTTACTGTCGATTTAAAACCAAAAAGAGAAAGAAAAAGATTTGCAAAGAAAAGAAAAAGATTTCTTAAAGGCGAGATTATTAAAGCAAAAAAAGAAACTGGAAAAACAAGAAAACGTGCAGTTTGTTCCGGATATCTTGCTGCAAAAGATTTTGGAGTAATTTCACCAAAGATCATTAAGGAAGGGACAAGTAGACAAAGAATTAGCCATTCATATCCAACACCAAAATACAAGATAATTGTTCCTGTAAATAATGATGAAGCAGCTATATTTACAATTTCATTGCAAACTAAAATAGATGTTATTAATCTTCTAGGTTCTTCGAGTAAAGTAGCAATTTTTATGCCCGTAACACCAGAAATTTTTAATTTTTCAACTTGGCTTTTAGACAGAGAGAAAAAAGAAGCTTCAGTCCCAGAAAAACATGCAGATAGAAACAAAAGAAGAAAAAAAATCAGAACACGAGTAAAAAATATAATATCCAATCTTGAAATCCAATAAAGAAAAGAATGAAAAAATTAAAAAGGTGCTAATTTTAACCAAAAACAGTTTTTCTGAAAATATCTAAAAATCCTAAAATTTCAGGTTAGAAATTTAAATCTTTCAAATATTCACGAAGTTCTTCCCCAATATCTTTTCTTGAAAGGCCATACTCTATATTTGCTTTTATGAATCCAATTTTACTTCCTGCATCATATCTTTTCCCCTCGAATTCATATCCGTACACTTGTTTTGAATCTAGCATCATTTTGATTGCATCTGTAAGTTGAATTTCCCCTTTAGAATCAGGATTTACTTTATTAATGTATTTAAAAATTTCAGAATTTAAAATATATCGACCTATAATCGCCAAATTTGAGGGAGCTTCCTCAAATTTAGGCTTTTCTACAACATCCTCAATAACCAATAGAGTCTTTTCTTTTAAAATTGTTTCCTTTCCTTTAATTACTCCGTATTTACTAATATCAGAACCAGACACTTTCATAATCGCAATTACAGGAGCATGGTCTAAAGAAACAGAAACATCAATCATTTGTTTAATTACAGGAACTTCACTCCGAATTAAATCATCGCTTAAAACGACAGCAAAAGATTCTTCCCCTATCAACTCTTCTGCACATAATAACGCGTGCCCTAAGCCTAATGGATGTTCTTGTCGAACAGAAACTATCCGTATTTTCTGAGTTAGTTCCTCTAAAGATGATAAAATTTCATCTTGATTACTCTTCATTAATCGATCTTTCAATTCATAAGCAATATCAAAATGATCAACTATGGATTCTTTCCCTCGAGAAGTAATGAAAATAGCTTCCTCGACTCCAGAAGAAACAGCTTCCTCCAAAGCTAGTTGGATTTGCGGAACATCAACTATAGGCAGCATTTCTTTAGGAATAATCTTTGTGGCCGGAAGAAAACGTGAGCCAAGTCCTGCAACTGGAAAAACCACTTTTTTTATTTTTGACAAAATTACACCTATTTTTTAAAAATTAAATGGTCGAAAGAAGATTTTCAAACTTGTCCTCATCCAAAATTTCTACACCTAACTTTAGAGCGTCATCGTATTTTTTTCCGGGATCATCCCCTAAAACCAGGTAATCTGTTTTACTTGAGACAGAACCAACCAGTCGTCCTCCCAATTCTTCAATTATTTTTTTTGCCTCTGATCTCTTTAATTTCTTTAAGGTCCCCGTAATAACAAATGATCTATTTAAAAATCGATTATTGTCTCTATAATCTTTATCATTGAGAACAATGTCAAAAGATATTCCAACTTCTATTAAATTTTCAACGTACTTTAAAGAATCAGATGTTGAAAAAAAATCAACTATACTTTCTGCAACAATTTCTCCTATTTCATCAATCTTAATCAAAGACTCTCTTTTTACATTTATAATCTCATCAATAGTTTTAAAATTTAATGCAATAATTTTAGAAACTCTTTCTCCAACAAATCTAATTCCTAGTGAATAAATAAAACGATCAAGTGTAGTTGTTTTTGATTTTTCTATAGAATCAATTAAATTTTTTGCTGATTTGTTTCCCATACGATCTAATAAAAGAAGTTTTTCAAACCTTAATCTATAAAGGTCAGCAGGCTCATTCACATATTTTGATTTTACTAATTTCTTAATCATCTTTTCGCCAAGACCATCAATATCCATTGCAGTATTAGACGCAAAATGTTTTATTCTTTCACAAACTACAGCTGGACATGCATAATTAGGACATCTTATTACTGCCTCTTTCTTATTTTTATAAAGAGGTGTTTCACAAATAGGACAATTTTCAGGAAAACTCTTCCTAAAAGCATTCTTTGGTCTTTTAGAATTAATCACTGAAGAAATTTTTGGAATCACATCTCCAGCTCTCTCGATGTTAACAGTATCTCCAACAAAAATATCTTTTCTAAAAATTTCTTCCTGATTATGTAAAGTTGCACGAGAAACTTCGACACCCCCTATTTTCACAGGATTTAAAATTGCTACTGGAGTAACAGCACCAGTTCTTCCAACCTGAAAAATAATATCTTTAACAACTGTAGTCGAAGTTTCTGAAGGGAATTTGTATGCTACAGCCCATCGTGGTGCTCGAGAGGTATTTCCTAAACGTTCCTGATAGGAGAAAGAGTCAACTTTTATCACCATACCATCCAGTTCATAATCAAAATCTATTCGTTTTTCTGAAATTTTCTGATATGAAATATAAATTTCTTCTGTACTCAAACAGATCGAAGAAAATGGGGAGACAGGCAATCCCCATTTTGGGAAAACCTCTAAAATTTCTCTCTGACTCTTAAAATTATAACCTTCGCAATTCCCTAAAGCGTAGAAAAAAATATCTAAAGGCCGTGATGAAGTTACGGATGAATGGAGTTGCCTTAATGACCCTGCAGCTGCATTTCTAGGATTTGCAAAGATAGAATTTCCTTCTTCTTGTCTTTTTTTATTAAGTTCTTGAAAAGAGGATATAGGAAAAACAACTTCTCCCCTAATAGAAAGAAATTTTGGATAATCAGGGATGTCCTTGCCACTCAATAATTGAAGTGGAAGCGATCGAATTGTTCGAAGATTTTCTGTTACATCTTCTCCGTTTGTACCATCTCCCCTAGTTCCTCCAGATGTAAATGCCCCATCTTCGTATATAACCTCAACAGCAACTCCATCTAACTTAGGTTCTACAATATAATTAATATTCTGTGTTTCATTTTTATTTTTCAAAAAACGTATAATTTTTTCTTCATAATCTATAAGTTCATCTTTATTGAAAATATTATCTAAACTCATCATAGGTGGTTCGTGTTTAAAAGTATCAAAACCTTTTAATGGTTCACCACCTACACGTTTTGTTGGTGAATTTTGATGCGAAAGACTAGGATATTTTTTTTCCAATTGTTGCAATTCACGAAAAAGTTGATCATATACTTCATCCGTAATTTCAGGGTTATCTAAAACATAATAATTATAATTATGTCTAAAAATTTCCTCTGAGATATTTTTGACCCTAGCCGAAATTTCTTTAGGGACTTTGTAATCATTCATAATTAATCGCCGAGACTAGAACTTCTAAAAAGATTTAAGTTTTTTTCGAGCCTTTCTAGAAGCATCGGTATTGGGAAACATCCCTATAAGTCTTGATAATAACTCTTTTGCACTCGCCTTGTCACCGAAATTCAAATAAGACATTGCTTCAAAAAAGATAGAATCGGGCACCATATTCCCTTTTGGAAAATCAACTTGTAATCTACTAAAAGACAGAATAGCCTGTTCAAATTTTTTTTCAAGATAATAAGTCTTTGCTATCCAAAACTGTGCGTCATCAGAAAGGATATCATTTGGATATTTATTTAAAAAACTCTCGAAAAGAACTCGTGAAGTCTTTAAACTCTTTCCATACTGGTAAAACCTAAGTGCCTTTTTAAAATCCATTTCAGCATTAGTAAGTTTTTTTTGAAATTTTGGAATCTTTAAATTATTTTTTTTTGAAATTAGATTTGATTTACCCTTAATTATCAGTGAATTGCCTACAGCTCCAAGTTGTTTATCTTTCGGTTGACCAACTAAGAGTTCTTTTAATTTTCTTTTTTTGAGGAAAGAAGTCTTTGATTTCATAGACTCTTTTTGTTTCTTCTCTACTAAAATTTCACTTATCTTCTTTTTTATTCCATCTATTTCACTTAATAAAATTTTGTTTTGTTTCTTAAGTAATAGTATTTCATCTAATTGTTTTTTTTCTCTTTTTTTTGTTTCTTTTTTATATTGAATTAAATCTTTTTGAGAAAAATTTAAAGATTCAGAAAATCTTTTTCTTTGTTTTGCTTGTTTTTTAACCAATTCCCTATAGTTTTTTTTCAATTCTAAAATTTCTTGACTATCGAAAGAATGTTTTTTGTCAG
The DNA here is from genome assembly GCA_964558115.1 of uncultured Nitrospinaceae bacterium. GTDB lineage: Bacteria > UBA8248 > UBA8248 > UBA8248 > UBA8248 > UBA3496. The sequence continues at coordinate 8,471 of CAZLCI010000074.1, forward strand.
GAAGAATTAATTTTGACAATGAAGAATCAATAGGAACTGTATTTTTCTTTGAAATTATTTTTCTCTTTGCTGATTTTGTATATTTTTGTTTTTTTTGGTTCGGAATTTTTATTTCTACAGGATCAATTGCACTTAGCTGAAAACCAGGCTCATCGCATCCCGAGGTTAGAAAGCAAAGAGTAGATAAAAAAAATATCAATTTCAAATGTTTACATAGAGAGTAATTCATAACAAAAAAACTCCCCAGACTAAATCTGGGGAGTCCTTATTAAACTATAAAACATTGAACATTATTAATTTAAACCAGCAGGTATTCCGCCAATAACATTAAACTTCGCACGTCGATTTTTTGACCAAGCAGATTCATCATGTCCAGAGTCTGCAGGACGCTCCTCGCCATAACTAACAGTATCAATCCTTGACGCATCTACACCAAGTGAAATTAAGTAATCTTTCGTAGCCTGGGAACGTCTATGGCCTAGTGCTATATTATACTCAACTGTTCCCCTTTCATCGCAATGTCCTTCAATCTGTATAAGGACGCTTGGGTAACTCATCATAAAACGAGCATTCTTATCTAGAATTGTACGCATATCTGGTCTTATATCAGACTTATCAAAATCAAAATAAATAGGGGAATCTTCTAAACTTGCCAGTCTTTTCTTGAAATCTGAACGTCTTGCTTCACGCTCGTTCTCAGGCATACTAC
>CAZLCI010000075.1:0-9021 GCA_964558115.1 uncultured Nitrospinaceae bacterium
GGATTCAGGAGCCCAATCTTGGAAATGTTTGAAAGCACAGTGTCCATCGTCAGGATAAATACGAGTTTCTTTTCCGGTTACAGGACCGTGCTCTAGCATAAAATAAATATTTCCTATCGGAGCAAGGTGATCTTGTTTTCCGTTAATCATCAGGAGCGGACAAACAATTTTATCTATCAATCCAAGTTCACTGAGGGCCCATTTTTTAAAATTTTGTTCTTCTTTTTCTTGTGTAGTTTCTGTGAAAGATGGTCCGTCGTCTGGTTTTCCAAAATTATAAGTTGCTCTTTTATTTCTATTTTCAATAAAATTACTCATTTCATCCTGAGTCATTTTATATCCAAATGGGTGTCCAGCGTTTGCAACAGCAGCTTTTACGCGACCAGGATCATTGCCTGCAAGGAGAAGTACGGAATGTCCTCCTCTGCTGATTCCAAATGCCCCGATTCTATCTGCATCTACTTCTGGTCTTTTAGCAAGATAGTCGATTGCAGACATCCAGGCTTTAACTGATGAAGGTTCGTAAGGAAAAGGATTCTCTCCTGTTCCGGGACCGTCCATTACTAGAGAGGCAAGGCCTTGTTCAAGAGCCATTTCACTAGCCCATCCACGGTCTTCTTTGAACATATCTCCACCGCACATAATTAAAACAGCAGGAACTGGATTTTTCTGATCTGCATCCTTTGGAGCTCTAAAATGTGAAGTTATAGTCTGTCCAGCACATTCCACTTCTACTATTTCAAGTGGTGGGTCGAGAAATTGACAATATCTTAAGTAGGTTCTAATACAGTCTTCATTTGCTTTTCGTTTTAACTCAGTTAAAGGAGCAGGAAATCGCGAGATACTATAAAATGACTTTGCCTGTAGTAATTTTTTTTTCCCTTCATTCAGGTTTCCTTTTTCTAGGAATGATTCAGCCTCATCTTCATATTGTTTTCCAACTGCACTCCAAAGTGGGACCCAATTATTATCTGTGGTTCCTTCCAAGGAAGCGACAGTTTTTTTTAAGATTTCGATATCATCAATCATGGAAAACCATCTTCTGTAAAATCCTCCGTGTTCAACTACAAAGGGGTTCTCACTTGGAGCAAAAGGTAGTTCTGTCGATTGATTATTTATATTCATTTTAAGTACTTTTCTCCATTAAATTTCTTTGGAACGATAAAAAATAATCTAACTAAATGTGCAGGCAAATATTTATTTTGTTCCTTTTTTAAATTAAGATTGAACTGAGTATAAATTTTTTAATAAAGATTTCTCATTCTAGTACATTAGGAGGGCAGGATGCCAACGATTATCAATCAAGATTCAGTTGATTTTAAAAGTCTGAGTGAGTTGAGCAAACATCAAATACTTCTCGATAATGAGACTACAGGAAGCGATCATGTTGTAGTTGAACGTTTGATTTTAGAAAATTCTGCGAAAGAAAAAATTGGTGTCTCTAATGAAGATTTAATTGGTATGCAAATTCTAAGTGGACAAGGAATTCTTAGTTCTTCTTCAATTTCAGAACAAAATATTGATAATTCTCATGTGCTTTTTTTCCCACCCGGATTTGAAGGAGAAATTTTCTCAGAAGATGGCTTAGAAATATTATGTTTTAGAGTCCCAAAGATAAAACGATTTGATGCGGATATTTTAGAGAAAGAACTTAAGTTTAAATGTGTTAATTGGAAGCAGGAACCAGTTCTAAATTCTGAGCATGATGCTAGGAAAAGAGTTTACTTGGTAACTCCTAGTTTGTTTGGCACAAAAGCGATTAAAGGAGAAATGATTATATATCCTCCAGGAACAGTAGCTTCGAATCATCATCATGAAGGAACAGAACATTTCATGTATGTAATTCAGGGTGAGGGAACACAGTATTCCAATGAAACTCCTCATAAGGTACGTGCCGGAGATATAATCTATCACTTTGATAAAGAACGTCACTATCTTGAAAATACTGGGAAAGAAGATTTTATTTTTAGTGAATTTTTTATCCCCGCAGAATACAATACTGTTTGGACAAATGAAGCTCTAATTTGTGCGTGGTTACCAACTGGGGAAAATATTGAAGGGGGAAAACCTAGCAGAGAAATTAAAGCACATACTTCAGCACATGTTGAGAACCCTTCTGATATCTAATTTTCTAGAATATAGGATAATGTTTTGGCCTTCGTATACAACACAAAAGATGGTCGGGAGTATATTTCACATCGACCACAACTGTTTGCCAGAGAAGCGATGGTATCTGCAGGTCATCATCTGGCAAGTCAGGCGGGGTTACGCATCTTAGAAAAAGGTGGAAATGCCATTGATGCTGGTGTAGCTACGGGTCTTTGTCTTTGTGTCTTGCAAAGTGATTTCATTTCATTTCTTGGTGTTGCTCCAATTATGATTCATTTAGCAAAGGAAAATAGAACGATTTCTATTAGTGGAGTAGGTCGATGGCCCCAAAAGGCATCTATTCAATGGTTCAAGGATAATTGTAGTGGAGAAATCCCTCCAGGAGTCTCCAGAGCTGTTGTTCCGGCTGCTCCAGATTCTTGGTTATATGCACTTGAGCACTATGGAACAATGAAATTTTCTCAAGTGGCACAAGACGCAATAGTGATCGCTGAACAGGGATTTGCAATGTACCATTTAATGCATAATCATATTTTAGCTTCAATAGAAGATTTTTTAAGATGGGATGAAACACGAGCTCTTTTTTTCTTAAAGGATAAAGTCATTTCTGTGGGAAGTAGAGTTTTTAATAAGGATCTTGCAAAAACATTCAAAAGAATGATTAGGAAGGAAGAAAATTTTTCGAGTTCCTCTAGAGAATCAGGAATTAGAGCAGCGAGAGATGAGATTTATTCTGGTGAAATAGCTAAGGAAATAATAGATTTTGTTGAAGAAAATGGTGGGCTATTAAGTCTTTCTGACTTAAATAATTTTCATGTGCAGGAAGAGGAAGTCTCAAGAACAAAATTTCAAGAGTATGAAATATTTTCATGCGGTCCATGGTCTCAAGGACCCGTATTTCCACTTATAATGAATATTATAGAAAATCTTAATCTTTCTGAAAATTCGCATAATTCTACAGAATATATCCATAAGCTTTTTTCCTCTTTTGATCTTGCGTTTGCAGATAGAGAGGCTTTTATAGGAGATCCCGAATTTGTTGATGTCCCACTGAATGGGCTTTTATCTAAAGAATATGCGTCTTTTCGTGCTAAAGAAGTTTCTCTTCAAAATTGTTTCGGAAAAATTCCAGATCCGGGAAATCCTTGGAATTTTAATAATACTTCTGAAGGGAAAAAAATAAATTTTTCAACACCAGAAGAAATTGAAGGTAAATTTCAATCAGATACATCTTTTTGTACTGTTATTGATTCTTCCGGAAATGTGTTTTCTGCAACTCCTTCAGATTCTGCTGGAGATATGCCTTTTGTTCCTGGCATTGGTGCTACGATATCCTCTCGTGGGTCTCAGAGTTGGTTAGAACCAGATCATCCGAGTGCAGTTGCACCGTTTAAGAGACCTAGACTTACACCTAACCCTGTTTTTGTTTTTAAAGATAATCGGTTTTATATGTCTCTTGGAACGCCTGGCGGAGATGTTCAACCACAAGCAATGGCGCAAGTTTTACTAAACCATGTTTTGTTTGGAATGGACTTACAAATGTCTGTAGAGGTTCCCAGAGTTGCATCTTTTAATTTTCCAAATTCTTTTTGGCCGCATGCTTATATTCCAGGGTCTGTTAAAATCGAACAAAGTATTTTTAAAGAGTCTGGTGTTTTATTAGAAGAGTTTGGATATAAAGTTTTAAAGTGGAGATGTTTAGATAGAGCCGCAGGAAGTGTTTGTTGTGTAATGAAAGATGAAAATACTGGTTTTTTGTTGTCTGCCGCAGATCCAAGACGTGAATCTTATTCTGTAGGTTGGTGAAGTAGCGTTTCTAATTTTAGATTTTAAAATGGAGGATTTATAAATTGAATGATCTAGCAAACAAAGAATGTGTCCCTTGTAAAGGTGGAGTTCCACCTTTGAAGGGTGAAGATTTACAAAATTTGAGCAAGGAAATTTCTGATGATTGGAATGTTGTTGATGAGCATCATTTAGAGAGAGAATACTCTTTCAACGATTTTAAAGACGCTCTTAAGTATACAAATCTTGTAGGTGAAATGGCCGAAGAACAAGGACATCATCCAGATATTTATCTTGCGTGGGGAAAAGTGAAAATAGTAGTTTGGACTCATAAAATTGATGGTTTGACGGAAAGTGATTTTATTTTTGCGGCTAAGTCGGACAGTTTACTTTAAAAATGTTTTCAGATTGTTCGCGTAATCCTAATTTTAGGATTAAAAGATGCATAAAAAAGAACGTTTGAAAATAGCTTTTCTCGATTCATGGTTCCTTGACGAGTCTAAAGGGAGTGGTACTACTGTAGCCATTCGTGGATTATCTCAAGCTCTCATTTCTAGCGGGTGTAGTGTAGATATTATTTCTCCTGCACCGAAGAACAGAAGATCTTTATTTTATAGGATCTTTTATAATTTTTTTCTGCGTTTTAAAATTAAAGAAGAAAAATATGACGCCATTGTAGGTTTCGATATAGATGGATGTTTCTATAAACCGAAGAAAGATAATTTCTTTGTTTTTTTACATGGTATTGCTGCAGAGGAAGCGAAGTATGAGTCTGGTTTCTCAAGAGTAGTACTATGGTTTCTCTCTTTATTGGAGAGAAGGAATGTTTCAAAGGCAAAGAAGGTTTTTGTTACAAGCGAACATAGTAGAAATATTGCGATGCAATTTTATAAATTGCCTGAGAATAAATTGACGATCATTCCTAATGGTATTTCTACTGGATTATGGGAAGAAATATTTCATAGAAAAGTAAAAAGGGAGGTGTCTTCTCCTCATATACTTTCTGTTGCTAGACAATATCCAAGAAAAAATACTTCTTTTCTGATTTCTGCCATGCAAAATGTTGTTAAACAGATCCCTAACGCAAAACTTTTTGTTATAGGTGGAGGTCCTATGGTAGAAACTTTAAGGGCGCAGGTTTTCAAACTTCAGTTGTCAGAAAATATAGAAATTTTGGGAGAAATTTCTAATAATCAAGATGTAATAAAAGCGTATGAAGAAGCAAGTCTTTTTTGTTTGCCTAGTCTGCAGGAAGGATTTGGTATTGTATTTTTAGAAGCCATGTGTGTCGGTCTTCCTATTGTTGCCATGAATGTTTCAGCGGTTCCGGAAGTTTTAGGAGACTCTGCTTTGTTGGTTGAGGAGAATGATTTGCAGGGCCTCTCTGATTCTATAGTGCGTATTTTGAAAGATGATGATTTTTATAAGACTTTACAACTCAGGGGTAGAAAACGAGTGGAAAATTTTGATTGGTCTAGGATTGCAGAGCGTTTTCTAGAATCTCTTGTTGTTTGAAAAAACAAATTAAGAAAGATTATTGCGTTTCTTTTCATAGATGTATATTGTTCTTATTTTCTGTAGAATTTTACTAGGAAGGAAATTGCCTTGTCACAGGAATTAAGTGATTTTCGGTCAGAAATAGATGCCTTAGATGATAAGATCCTTGAACTTATAAACAAACGTTTGCGTGTTTGTTTGGAAGTAGGAAATTTTAAGAGTCGCCACGGTATAGCGGTTCGAGATTCAAAAAGAGAAGAAGAATTAATTGGCAAACTTTTAGAAAATAATAAAGGACCCTGTCCACCGGATATTCTCGAAAAGATATATCGGATTTTGATAGAAACCGCTGTTTCTTTAGAAAATGACGAATCAATTTAAAATAATCAATTTCAAATGTTTTTTATAAGGAGTTTTGCATGTCATTGTCAGCAGCTATTAATACAAGTCGTGGGGAAATTAAGATTACTTTGTTCTCAGAACAAACTCCCATTACCGTTTCTAATTTTGTCAACTTAGCGGGACGTGGTTATTACGATGGATTAATGTTTCATCGCGTAATTGAAAGTTTTATGATTCAAGGAGGTTGCCCAGAAGGTACTGGTATGGGTGGTCCTGGATATAATTTTGAAGATGAGTGTACTCCAGAACTAAAGCACGATACTCCAGGAATTCTTTCAATGGCTAATGCTGGACCAGGTACAAATGGGTCTCAATTTTTTATTACACACGTAGAGACTTCTTGGTTGGATGGGAAACATACAGTTTTTGGAAAGGTTGATTCAGGACAAGATATCGTTGATGCTATTGAGCAAGGCGATGTTATCGAAACTATTAAGATAGAAGGTGATGTTCAGACTTTATTAGATGCAAACAGAGAACGTGTCGACGAATGGAATGGTATTTTAGATAATTAAAATTATTTTCGTTTCTATTAAGGATTTGCCACTTAATAGTTCCTTAAATATAATTCTGCTTTAGATTTGGAATTTTTTTAGTTTAGTAAAGATAGATTTCAGGGGGTAGTTTTCAGTGGGGAAGTTTTCTTTAGCAGTATTAGCTACTTTGTTATTTTTTGTACAGGGATGTGGTGAAATTGTGACTCCTGGAGTTGTGGTTGATACAGAACCCCCAGGTGCAACCGTTAGTGTAGGGTCTACTGTTATCGGAAAGACTCCAGTTTTAGTTCCTCGAAAATTCATAAAAGACCATTATTTGGAAACTTGGACAGTGGAAATTTCGAAAGATGGGTATAAGCCTTACCAGACTATTCTCAATCAGAAAAAAGGAACGATAAAAATTCCATTAGAAAAAAAATAATTGTTTGAGTAATTTTTTATTCGTATTTTTTTGTTTTCTTGCTTCTTAAAATCTTGTTTTTTGCATTCATGCTTCCTGAACCAATAAACCAAAAAGAGAAAATAACTAAGATAAGACTTAATTTATCCCAATTCTCAATTATTCCATTGAGTTGAAATATATCCGAAAATTTAAAAACTAAGATTGTTCCAAGAACTATCGAGGATGGCCTAGTAGCGATACCAATTAGAAAGGTAGTTCCACTTATAAATAGAAGGGGAGTTGCGAGAAATTGAAAAATTTCAAGGAGTGGGGAACTAAAAATATTTTGAAAAAGTTCTAAGAAAACATCGGGATTTTCATTCCAATCCAGATAGCCTATATAGAGTATGATAATTCCAAACCATATTCTGAGAACTCCGATTCCCCACTCTCTTGAGAGCATGTGCAAATCCTATTACCGAGGAAACTTTGTGAAATCTGGATTCCTCTTTTCTTTAAACGCGTTCATTCCTTCAACGGATTGTTCATTATTCCAAACCGCATTAAGAAGTTCACTTCCGTGCATCCATGAAGGATAGTGAAGATCCCCAAGGAAATTCAAACTAGTTTTCATATAGCGTAAAGTAGCGGGTGCATGTGAATTTATTTTATCGCACCACTCTTCAGTTGTTTTTTCGAGTTCATCATCAGGAGTAACTTCATTAATTAATCCTAGTTCTTTTGCTTCTTGTGCTTTGTAATGTTTTGCTAGAAATAGCATTTCTCTAGCTCTACGATCTCCCATTAGTAAAGGAAGATACTGCGTTGCACCAACAACGGGTAGTGCGCCTACTCTTGCGCCGGATTGGCCAAATCTTGAATTTTCACTTGCAATACAAAGATCACAATAAAGTTGCCATTCGTTTCCACCACCGATGCACCACCCACGAACCATGGCTATTGTTGGTTTCCCGCAGTTGCGAAGTAACATACAAAGCTGTCTCATTTTGTTATTCCAGATATGTCCGGTTCGATAATCTAAACCAAGCATCATGTCCATATCGCCGCCTGAGGAGAAATTTCCATTTAGACCATATACCACTCCTACACCTAAGTCGGTGTCTTCGTCTAATATAGTAAATGCTTCTATTACTTCATTAATCATTTGAAAATTCATTGCATTCAGTGTTTTGGGACGATTGAGTCCAACCCAAAGAGTTTTATTCTTTTTTTCAACAACAATTGTTTCGTATGACATTATTTCCTCCTAATTTAAAAACTTTTATTCAATAAAAAATTATTCATTTTAATCAATTATAGAAACTGTTTATTCCTTGGTAAAGTAGACGACAGGCAATGATTCCAAGAAGTATGATGAAAATTTTCGTTATCATATCGGATTTGACTCTTTCTGATATTCTCGCTCCAATTTGTCCCCCTAGTACCGCACCAATTGCAAGTGGGATGAGTATTCCCACCATAGTGTTTGAATTGCCTTGGAAGGTATGAGCAATAACCGCTGTTGTAGAGGCTAAGAAGCATATAAACTGAGAAGTGGCAGTCGCTATGTGAACAGGAATTCGTAAAAATCGGATCATAGTAGGAACGTAAAGAGGGCCTCCACCTATTCCGAAGAAAGAAGCAAGAAATCCCAGTCCAGAACTGACCCAAATGCCACGCTTAAAATAGAAAAAGTAGTGGTATTCCTTGCCATTTCTAGTGATTATTCTTTTTTCTTTCAAATTTTTATTGTTAGCTTGTTCTTCAGAATTTAACGCTATAGGTTTTGGTGGTCCCTGAAACAATGAAAGGCATAGAAGAAGTAAGGATGTCCCTAAGAACAAATCGTAAAAACTCCTATCTGTTTTGGCAGTTAAGATGGTGCCTAGGATAGCAAATGGGAAAGCAGCTAATCCATAAATCAAACCCGTTTTAACATCAATTCTTTTAAGTCTTAGATATGCAGTGGTTCCGGAAATTGAATTGGTTGCCACTACGAATAATGAAGTGGCTGCAATAATCTCAGAATTGTGTGAAGGAAATAGCAATAAGAGAACTGGGGTAAGAATAAACCCCCCTCCAGCACCTACTAATGATCCAAAAGTACTTACAGAAATTCCGATTAGAAAAAATTGCAAGAATTCAAGCATGACTCAACCTAAAAGCATAATTTGTAATATCCGACTAAATAACCATACTACAATTGAACTCAATTTGTGCGGTTGTAATTCTTTTTTTATTTGTTTGTTAAATATGGTATGTATTATGAGTGTATATTGTTTTTAAATTGATTGGGGCTGTAGCTCAGCTGGGAGAGCGCATGGCTGGCAGCCATGAGGTCAGGGGTTC
>CAZLCI010000076.1:0-8708 GCA_964558115.1 uncultured Nitrospinaceae bacterium
CATATCTGTAACTTCTTCAGGTCTTTCGTCAATCAATAAAACCATGAGATGAACATCAGGATAATTATCAGCTATACTTTTTGCTATTGATTGCAGCATCATGGTTTTACCAGTTCTAGGAGCTGCAACAATCAAACCACGTTGCCCAAAACCTATTGGTGTCATAAGGTCCATAATTCTAGAGTTAATAGACCCACCAGACACTTCAAGAACTGCTCTTCTATCTGGATATAATGGAGTTAAATTGTCAAATAAAATCTTCTGGGTTGCGGATTCTGTAGATTCAAAATTCACTTTTTCTACTCTTAGAAGAGCAAAATAACGTTCTCCTTCTTTTGGTTGACGAATTTCTCCAGTCACGGAGTCTCCTGTCCTAAGATCGAAACGACGTATTTGACTAGGAGAAACGTAAATATCATCAGGTCCTGGTAGATAATTATATGAAGGAGACCGCAAAAATCCGAATCCATCAGGAAGAATTTCTAAAACACCCTCTCCTGTTATTTTTCCACCATCTTTATTCTCTTCAGATTGTGCTTCTAAAATTTTGAATATTAAGTCCTGCTTTCTTAATCCACTTGATCCCTCTACTCCTAATTCCTTAAGAATTCCATTCAGTTCTATAATAGTCTTTTTCTTTAACTGTGCCAGATGTAGAACTCTTTGCTTTTTTGAAACTGGAGCTTTTGTTACTGGTTGCATTAACTTTCATCTCCCTTTTAAAAAGTAATAAAACCTAAAAGTGTAGTCTTAATAAAAAAATATCTAGTCTGAAATCTATACAGAACTGTCCCCGAAAACAGAGAAAAGAATAATTTGAAAAGATCAAACAACCTTACTAAAAAGGCAGGACCCTTGGGAAAATATTTGAAACAAAAAAAGATAAGAAGGAAAAGGCCGTAGAGGACTATTAAATTTATACGTACCCAATACCAACAATATTTTGTGAAGCTATCAAAATTAAAAATTGTTGTCAAGATTATAATTCAACCATAGAGAATAATTTTTTCACAACGGGCAAAATCTGTGACTCTAAAAAATTCATATCACCAGAATTGTCTATCACCCAATCGGCGTATTCTACTTTCTTTTTCATAGACATTTGAGAATCCAATCTCGCTTTTATACTATCTTCTGATAGATTATTTCTTTTTTTAATTCTTTCATATTGATCTTTTTCGCTACATTTAACAACAACTATAAAATCAAAATTCTTATAACCTCCAGACTCAATCATTAATGCAGCTTCTACGATAGCAATCTTAAATTTTCCTGCGCTACATGTTTCCCTAAGCCATTTTTTTTGCTCTTTTTGTATCTTAGGATGCATTATATTATTTAATTTTTTTCTTTGTTCTGAATTAGAAAAAATAATTTCACCTAATTTCTCTCTATCCAGATTTCCATTTTCATCTAAAACACTATCACTAAATTCCAGTATAATTTCGGATAAAGTTTCAGAACCACTATTCACTAGGTCTCGAGAAATTTGATCTGCATCCAAAACAGGAATCCCTTTTGCTCTAAAAATACCAGCAACTGTAGATTTCCCTGAGGCAATTCCACCCGTCAAACCAACTGAAATAAATTTCGACATTAATGAAGTGTAGTTATGGTAGAAAAAGGGATTTTATAAACCACGACGATTGCTTTCCTGTTCATAGTGTTTCCAATATAATATTTCCCATTCACGACTACCTTCTAGCAAACGACTAGAATAGGAACTTAAAGTTCTTCTGACTTCCTCATCTATCTCATCATCTAACATGAGTTCATTTATAATAGACCGTTGCACATTAACACGGACTTCGCCTTCGTCTACTATAAAATTCACATCTGGATTATCCTTAAGATCTTCTACTAAGATGCTCGTGATATGATTGATTTTGTCTCTACTTAAGCGCATTCATATACTCCAGAATTTACAAAATTAAATTTCTTTCTCTGGCAATTCTCAATTTCACCATAGAGAACATACGGCTATAATCCACATTCCCCTCATCCATTTCGTCTTGAAATTCATACAAAATTTCTTTTAATTCTTCATTTAATTTATCTTCCACAAGAAGATCTTCTTCTATAGCATTAGATATTCTAGTCCTAGCTACGTCAATCTTGAGGTCTGGGGAAATAAGTTCTTTCTCTAAGAGACGCATAACAATTTTTTCAGATATTCTATCAATCATTTCTTTTCTTAAACGCACGATGATCCTCTATGTAGGTAAAAAAATTATACCCAAATACAATCAGAGTGTAACGCATCTTAATCAATACATTCTACCCTAGGTTCAAATTCTATTGAAATCTTTTGAATTTGATTTATAACTAGATTTAATGACACCTATGTAAAAGTTCTGAAATCAAACCTACTCTTTGGAGATGAGAACCTATCCTAATTCCTTTCAATCTATCACCATGACAATCTGATCCACCCATTTCTAATAAAGAATAACGTTCTGCTAACCGTGAGTAATGGATACGATCAGCCTTACTTTGAGAGGGATGATCCGTTTCTATTCCTGACAAACCGGCGTCTACAAAATTGGGAATACAGTCATCAGATTCTGACAAATTAGGATGAGCCAAAGTAACCACTCCTCCAGACTCAATAATCATTTCTATAGCTTTTTCAGACGCAATACAATCCAACTCGACATAAGCAGGACAACCTTCTCCTATATATTTACTAAAAATTTCGTGTGAACTCTGCACTAATCCTTTTGTCAAAAGATAATAGGAAAGTTGTCCACGAGTAATGCTTGCAACTTTCTCGTAAGTTTTATCAAACTCATCCTTGTCCACACGAATACCTAGTTCAATTAATCTATCTATCATTTCAGATATCCTAACTTTTCTAGAAACCGCGTATCTTTCAACCAAGGATCTTATTTGATTAGAATCTGGATCAATGAAATGTCCTAAAAGATGAAAAATCTTTCCATTATATGAAGTTGAAACTTCTATTCCATTAACTAATAGAATATCAGACTTATTAGCTTCATCTTTCGCATCTTTGATCCCCGCCACAGTGTCATGATCTGTTAGCGACAAAGCTACAATTTTATTTTCTTTAGCCAATTTAACAACCTCTTTAGGCTGAAGCATACCATCTGATGCATTTGAATGAATATGAAAATCTACACCCAAAAAATTATGAGAATAGCGACTCAGAGATTGGAGATCAGAACCAGAAAAACTTCCCAAAAAAAACTCCAGAATAAAATGAACAAAAATTTAAAAATTAGACAATATAAAAATTGTGCTTATTCTTAAGAGAATAGCATCAATATATTCACACAAGATTAGAATACTTTGGTCCAAAAAAGATCGTTGTATTTTTCCTCGACTAATTTTTCTGCATTTTCTATATCTTCATCCAATAAAAAATATTTATCAAATTTAACGTCTAAAACCTTCTGGAATGCTTTTTTCAATTCCTCTGCAACAGATTCAAATTCGAGTTGAACACCTAGTATTTCAAAAATACCAAGATTTTTTTCTTTAAGAGAGTTTTGATTTTGTTTAAATTGAAAAAAATCAGACAACTTTTTTTCTGATGACTTAAAAAGTATATTTCCATGTTGAATTATCGCTTCCCCTTCTCTGAATTGAGCACTACCAGAAATTTTATAACCTCGACATAAAATTTCTCTAACTGAATAAGTGGAAAAGCATGATGGACTCGAAGTGTACACTTTCTTTTTAGGCAAAACAAAATCCGATTCAACACCAAGTTTATCTAAAGCAATTTTTAAAGCGTAACTTATTTTTTCATAAGTATCTGGAATTTTTTTCCCTAAAAGATTGGAAGTGCCAATTATCGAATAGGTCAATTCACAATCATGAAGAACAGCCCTTCCACCACTCATCCTCCTACAAACATCAACTCCTTCAGACAATGATTTTTCTAAATCAAAATCTGTTTTAATATTCTGAAATCTACCAACTGAAATAGTTGGGTTACTCCATCCATATACCCTTAAAAAAATAGGTGCAGGTATTTTTTTTTCTTCTCTGAGCGAATAAATTCTTTTGCACTTCTGAAACAATGCTTCATCTATAGCCATATTCCAAGCACCAGTTTGGTATCCACTATTCAAGAAATGGGCTGACGAACAAACCAATTACTTATCCTCAACTTTCATTAAAGCTTTCAATTGGCAAACATGAACAAATAAGATTTCTATCGCCATATGGGTTATTAACACGTTTAACCGGAGGCCAATATTTATTCTCTTTTACCCATGGCAAAGGAAAAACTGCTTTTTCTCTAGTATAAGGATAAATCCAATCTTCCACCGAAACATCTTTGGAAGTATGAGGTGCATTTTTTAAAATATTTTCAAGTCTATCAGCTAAACCATTTTCAACTTCAGATATTTCTTTTCGAATCTCTATCATCGCTTCACAAAATCTATCCAGTTCTTCTTTTGATTCACTTTCGGTAGGTTCTATCATTAAAGTACCAGGAACGGGGAAAGACATTGTAGGAGCATGAAACCCAAAATCAATTAAGCGTTTAGCAACATCCTCAACGGTTACTCCTATACTTGTTTCAATGTCTCTCAAATCTATAATACATTCGTGAGCAACCATACCTTTCAAGCCCTTATAAAGTACTTCATAATGACCTTTAAGTTTTTTTGAAATATAGTTAGCATTTAGAATAGCTACTTCAGAAGCCCTTTTAAGTCCTAGACTACCCATCATTTGAATATAAGCCCAAGAAATGGGCAAAATCCCTGCACTACCCCAAGGGGCAGAAGACACAGTATATCCTCTATCTTTTGAGGAATGTCCATCCTTAGCAAAATGACTTGGCAAAAAAGGACTAAGATGTTCCGCAACTCCTATTGGCCCCATTCCTGGACCTCCTCCTCCATGAGGAATACAGAATGTCTTATGTAAATTCATATGTGAAACATCCGGCCCAAAATCACCAGGACGACACAAACCTACAAGCGCATTGAGGTTTGCACCATCCATATATACTTGTCCACCATTAGAATGAACAACATCACAGATATCTGAAATTTTTTCTTCGAAAACTCCATGTGTTGAAGGGTATGTAACCATTAAAGCCGCTAAATTAGACGAATGTAACTCCGCTTTCGTTTTCAGATCATGAAAATCTACATTTCCTTCGTCATCACATTTTACTACTACAACTTCAAAACCCGCCATAACTGCACTTGCAGGATTCGTTCCGTGAGCAGAACTAGGTATTAGACATATATTTCTATTAGTTTCTCCACGTTGTTCATGATATTTTCTAATAACAAGTAAACCAGCATACTCTCCCTGTGCACCAGAATTTGGCTGAAAAGAAATTCTTGAGAATCCAGTTATTTCGCACAATTTTGTTTCAAAATCTTCCAAAAAAATGGTATATCCCTTACACTGATTTTGAGGGGCAAAAGGATGTATCCTATTAAATCCCTCCCAAGTAATAGGAATCATTTCTGAAGTGGCATTTAATTTCATAGTACATGAACCAAGAGGAATCATGGACTTTGTAAGAGAAATGTCCTTTTCTTGAAGCCGGAAAATATAACGTAGCATCTCAGTTTCTGAATGATAAGAATTAAATACTGGGTGAGTTAAATAAGGAGAACCCCTTAAAAGTTCTTTAGGGATATTAAAATTCTCCGTGTTATCGCATTCAAGTATTTCAAAATCAATCTTTCCTTTTTCACAAAAAACTCCTAATAAATCTTCCAATTCCTTAAGTTTCGTAGTTTCATCTAATGATATTCCTATCTTATCATCAGCAATAAAACGTAAGTTAAATCCTTTCTTTTCTGCTTTTTGAATAAATGAATTCGCTCTTTCTCCTCCGGTATTTACCTCTATCGTGTCAAAGAAACTGCTGTTTTCTATCTGGAAATCCAACTTTTCAAGACCTTTTGAAAGGATGACAGTAAATCGATGGATCCTTTCGGCAATTCTTCGAAGTCCTACAGGACCATGATAAACAGCGTACATACTCGCCACAACGGCCAGAAGAACTTGTGCAGTACAAATATTGCTTGTGGCTTTTTCCCTTCTGATATGTTGTTCCCTGGTTTGAAGAGAAAGTCTTAACGCGTTATCTTCATTCGCATCAATAGAAACTCCAACAATACGTCCCGGAACGGACCTCTTGTAATGTTCTCGAGTGGCAAAAAAAGCCCCATGAGGACCACCAAAACCCATAGGAACTCCAAAGCGTTGAGAATTACCAACAACAACATCAGCCCCAAACTCTCCCGGAGGTTTCAATAAAACCAAACTCATTAGATCAGAAGCAACTGCAACTAGACAATCCTTTGAATGTGCTTCTTTAACAAGATCAGAAAAATCATAAATACTGCCATTAGTATTAGGATATTGAATAAAAATACCGAAAGCATTGAATTCACTGAAAGAATCCACACTTCCAACTTTGATTTCTATTCCTTGCGGTTCAGCTCTAGTTCTTAAAATATCAATTGTCTGAGGATGACATCCATCAGAAACAAAAAATATTGGGCTCTCATTTTTAGATAAATTTCTAATCATAGTCATAGCCTCTGCTGCTGCAGTGCCTTCGTCTAACAATGATGAATTTGCAATATCCATCCCAGTCATATCAGAAATTAGAGTTTGAAAATTTAAAAGCGCTTCCAATCGACCCTGAGAAATTTCAGGTTGATATGGCGTGTAAGCAGTATACCAACCAGGATTTTCTAAAATATTTCTTAAAATTACAGATGGAGTAATACAGTCATGATAACCCATGCCAATCATCGAACGATTGACTACATTTTTTTTCGCAAACAACTGCAACTGCTCAAGCACCTCTTTTTCTGGACAACTTTCACCTATTTTAATAGGCTCTTTAACAGATATAGTATCAGGAACAGTATTTTTTATTAATTCTTCGAGATCAGAAAAACCAAGGAATTCAAGCATACTCAGGATATCAACCTTACTAGGTCCTATATGCCTTCTTACAAACTCATCTCTTTGTTCTAAATATTCTAAATCTTTAAATGAATTAGAAAAATCCAAATGTGTTACCTCTTTAAATGCTATATCAAGTTCTATTTTTCTTCTGCACCAACGTAAGAAGCATATTCCTCGCCAGTCAGTAAAGTATCTAACTCAGCAGAATCTGTCATTTTTACTTTGATAATCCAAGCTTCATTATAAGGATCAGAATTGATTAATTCTGGTTCTTCTTCTAGTCTCGAATTAACTTCTACAATGGTCCCTGAAACTGGAGCATACAGATCTGAAACCGCTTTCACCGATTCAACAACGCCGAACGTGCCACTTGCATCTACGGAAGATCCAACTTCTGGAACTTCTACATAAACCACATCACCAAGTTCATCTTGCGCATGAGCAGTTATCCCTATAATTGCGATATCTCCATTCATTTTTACCCATTCATGCTCTTTCGAATACTTCAAATCCTCAGGAAATTCCATACGTTTTACTCCTTACAAAAAATAAAATTTTAATCTTTATTATAGAAGGGAGTTCTAACTATTTTCCCCCTCCTATAACTACCACGTATATCTATTTCAAATTCTTCATTTACTAAAGAATTCTCTTTTGAAACATACCCTATTCCTATAGCTTTGTTCAACGAAGGACTCATAGTTCCACTCGTTACAAATCCAATTTCCATTCCATTATAAAAAATTTTATTTCCTTTCCTCGGAATCCCTCTATCAATCATCTCAAAACCTATCAATTTTCTGCAAACTCCTTCAGAATGAATTTTTAATAACTTTTTATATCCAATAAAATCAGAATTTTTCAATTTTACAACCCAGCCCAAACCTGCTTCGTAAGGATTTGTAGATTCATCAATTTCGTTCCCATATAGAGAATACTTCATCTCTGTTCGCAAAGTATCTCTTGCTCCTAATCCGCAAGGAGTAATTCCAAAAAATTTTCCATTTTCCAAGAGAAGATCCCAAATCAGATGCACTGAATTTTTCCCGCAATATATTTCGTATCCATCTTCTCCGGTATATCCAGTTCTGGAGATCAAAATAGATTTTTTATCTATTTCGCACTCCATCAATTCGAAAGGTTTTAGATTGTGAAGTTTTAAATCATTTTGGAAAAGCTTTTCTAAAACAATTTTTGAACTTGGCCCTTGCAATGCAATTAAACACATTTCTTCGCTAAAATTTTTTATTTCACAATCAAATTTATTTTGTGATGTAGCCCAAGTAAAGTCTTTTTCAATATTAGAAGCATTCACAACAAGCATATATTTCGACTCAGAAATTTTATATGCCAAAGCATCATCTAAAATCCCACCATCTTCTTTGCAGATAAGAGTGTACAAAACTCTCCCTATAGGTAGTTGTTCTAAATCATTTGTTACTAAAAAATTTAACATCTTAGTAGCTTCAGGACCTTCAAAAAAGAATTCTCCCATATGACTAACATCAAAAATTCCAACATTTTCTCTAACCGAGAGATGTTCTGAATTGATACCTTCATACTGGACAGGCATTTCAAAACCGGCAAAGGGAACAAGCCTCGCACCAAGTTCAATATGCTTATCGTGTAAATGAGTTTTTTTTGTAGAAATTCGTTTTTCAGTCAAGGAACAAACTCTTAAGAAAAATTATATATAAAAAGCATAATGTCTTATAAAAACAGTTTTAACTAATCGAACGTATTCCTGTTTCAAATCCAGCAATAATCAGTTTTTGAATCTG
>CAZLCI010000077.1:0-8372 GCA_964558115.1 uncultured Nitrospinaceae bacterium
AAAATTTTGTCAAAAGATTCACAAATAGGAAAAAAATATTTCGACGAAAATTGCGCCAAATGTCATGGGAAATTGGCCGCAGGAATGGGAGGACTTGGTCCCCCTTTAGTACATAAAATTTATGAGCCAAGTCATCACGGGGACATTGCATTTTATATGGCTGTTAAAAACGGTGTCCGTTCTCATCATTGGAATTTTGGTAATATGCCTGCTATTAAAACTCTAGAAAGGGAAAAAGTAACTAAAATCATAAAATATATTAGAAAACTACAGCGGAATAATGGTATTAGGTAGTAGATGATTAGAGGTGATTGTTAGTAATTTTTATTTCTTTTTATGATGTTGTATCCATATGACTCTGCAAAAGTAAATCGAGTATTTCTGCTGAGAGAATAACGTCTTTTACGTATAGTCCAACTGCTGTGATGGTTGAAAGTAGAGCAATTCCAAAAATATATTTTGCAAGAAGATAAATTTCTGCATATAGTGCAAATATAGTCACTAAGTTAAAAAATAGGCCAAAACATAAAAATAATTGAGAATTTCTTAGAAGTTTTACTCTTTTGTTAAGTTTGCAAATTTGGAAGAGCAAGTCTTCTTTTTTTTCCATTTTTTGTGTTTTTTCTTTCATTGTGCTGTCGAGTTTACGAATTAAATTAGAAAGTACAGTGAATCGGTTACCTATTAAAATTAATAAGAGTGGAATAGCAGGAAAAAGTAGTGCCGTTGTAGTGAAATTTAACAAATTTACGTCTCCACATTTTATTATTAATTTTGGTTATTAAATTAAATCCAAACCTATATCCGTCTTTATCTATATATAATTTTGATTACAAGAAGATTACAGGGAAATATCCATTTCATTTCTAAAAATACATCATTGGTTATTTATGTAAATTTATTTTTTCCGCTTTTGTTTTAGCCATTTATTTGCAAGGGAATTCGCTTTTTGGATTTGGGATGTAGTCATATCTTTTTCAATGGAATCTAAGAGCGCAGTTGCAATTTTATTTCTGCCAATAATTCCAGAGAGGTTGAGCCATTTATGTGCTTGTATATAGTTTTTAGGAACGCCATCTCCGGCTAAATACATTAAGCCTAATTTGTATTGAGCCAAAATATATCCTTGTTTCGCAGCTTTCCTAAACCATTTCGCAGATTTTTTGTTATTGGAGGATACGCCGTCACCTCTTTGGTACATACGACCTAGATGGTATTGGGCAATGATATGGCCTTGATTTGCAGCTTTGATGTACCACTTTGTAGCTTTTTGAATATCTACGGAAATACCGGTTCCTCTTAGGTACATATTCCCAAGATAAAACTGCGCAAAAGAAACGCCTTGTTTCGCTGATTTTTTGTACCATGCGAATGATTTTTGATGATTTTCTTTTACGTATAATCCAATCCGATACATTTGTCCTAGATAGAACTGAGCCGTGGCGTTGCCCTTTTCGCCTAAAATTGAAAATTCTTTATAAGCTGAAACGTAATTGCCCTTTTTCATGTCTTTTATTGCGTCTTCTAATTCGCAATTGGCAATTTGAGGAGAACTTAGGCTAATCAAAAATATGAGATTAAACGCAAAGAAGAAGGTTCTGAAATGTGTGATAAAAATCATTTTATTTTTTTCTATGAAGTAGTTTTAGATAGATTTAATTTACTTTATATTATTTGAAATTGTTTTAATTTTTATTTGGTAGATTTTAAAAATTTATGGAGATTATTATGGCAGGAGAAAAGGAAGATGTAACCTTTGAAATTAATACTGACGCAAATCTGATGTTGGATAAGATAGTAGGACAATACAAACTGAAAAGTAAGTCGAAAGCGATACGTTGCCTTTTGGATTATGTGGAAGAGAAAGAAAGCGACTGGGATGAGATGTTCAAGAAAATTCGATGTAATAGATGCTAGAATTACGATTTGTTATTCTTGAAAAAGAGAAACTCTTTCTTTTTTAATTTTTAGGCTAGTACCAAGAGGTTTAGAAAGTTCTCTTAAGAATCTAGTAATTTCTTTTCCATCCCCATTTAAAGGAGAAAGAATTTTAGGTGCATTGCCAATGCCGCATCGGCAGGGAATGATGTAAGGATTCTCAATTCCTTTTTTTGAAAGGGTTCCACCGAAGAGAAATGTTTGGTGAGTTGCTTCAGTAAAAAAAGGTTCTATAATGTCAAAGATTAAATTCCCGGTGCAGTGAACAATTGGGCATCCTTTATAAAATTCTATGCCTTGCAAAACATGTTGATGTCCTCCAAAAACACCGCAGGCTCCTGCATCAATAGCAGCATGTCCTATTTCTTGTTGATATTCAGCAACTTCATGCGACATACTTGCTCCCCAGTGATTGTAAACTAAAACCACATCAGTTCTTTTCTTGAGCGCAGATATTTCTCTCTTCATTCTGTTAAGATCAGCTGAAACTGTTCGGGTCTGAATTGTCATTTCTGAGCCTGGGTATTCAACGGGATTTCGAATAGGAGTGTAGTGTGTATGTACTCTAATTGGATTTACCCCTGGTTCTTTTACACCAGCTGCAGAACCTTGGGGAAGTGTAGTGCTATACGCGAGAAGACCAATTTTTAGATTGTTTCTGGTAAGTATTACTGGTTTTTTCGCTTCTTGAAGATTTTTTCCTGCACCGGTATATGGAATTTTCTTACTGTCTAATAGATCTAAAGTATCTTGAAAAGACTCCGTTCCAAAGTCCATCATGTGGTTGTTCGCAACAATCAACGCATCAAAACCAGCATCAATAAAACCATCAATAAGTTTAGGATTGCCTCGGTGATGAGTCGGTTTCCCTTTCATGAGAGTACCGCTAGTAGATAGATTGTGTTCAAGATTTACGAATGAATATTCTGCTTTTTTGAATAGTGCAGCAGTTTTGCCTAGTAAGTTAAGAGGACTCTTTCTATCAGGCGCAATATCTCCACCGGTTATAAAAGTACAGGATTTTTTCATTATTACTCCAAAAATAATCTAAAAAAACTTTTTACCTATAAAAACACGAGAAAGTAGTTGTAGTAGAAGATTGTGAATAGCTTTTAGAACCAAAACTATACCCTTGTGTAATCGCTTCTACTTTGTTCATGGGATTAGAAGATACTAGATTGTCCATATTGAATTTCATTAATCTTCCTTCGATGAATAATGTATGAACTGAAATATTGATATTTGGATAATATCTGAAAAATTTATTTAAAATTCCCTCTGAATATTTAGTAGTGAGGTAAATTATTCGAGAATTTTTAAAATCTACCTGCCATTTTGCCGTTGATTTTTCTTTTTTGCAGGGTTTGTTTTTTTTGCAGAAAATGTAATGTTCTCCCCGGCAGTTTAAGTAATCAACTTGATGCCATAAGGGTATTTTAGGATTTAGTTTGGCCTTTACCGCAGATGGAAAGAAAATAAATATAGAAAAAATCAAGAGTAAAGTGAATGAAGTTTTTTTCATTTAACTATTCTCCGCCAGATGCAATAGCAGAAATTTCCGATAAATTTTCAGGACTCATTTTCCATCTTGAAGATGCTGCATTAGATATTGATTGTTCAGGTTTAGAGGCACCAGCAATTACACTTGCCGTAACAGGTTGAGATGCAAGCCAAGAAATAGCAAGTGTTAAAAGATCGTATCCATGATCATTTGCATATTGTTCTAGTTTCTCAATGACATCAAAATTCGCCTCGTCTAAATAACTATTTCCTTCAAGGCGACTTCCAGAAGGTGCCTCGGCATTTCGTTTGTATTTGCCAGTTAACAATCCTCTAGCAATCGGATAGTAGGGAAGTATAGTAATATCTTCAGATTCACAAACAGGGATTAAATCTTCTTCAATCTCTCGTTCTAAAATATTCCATGCATTCTGTGCGGTCATGAAGCCTGCAAAACCTTGTTTTTTTGCCGACTCAGAGGCTTCTTTCATTTGTTTTCCCGTAAAGTAGGAGCATCCGTAATATCGAATCTTTCCTTCTTTCACCAGATCTTCTAATGTTCCCATTGTCTCGATAACAGGGGTACCCTCATCGGGCCGATGTAGTTGATATAAGTCTATCCAGTCTGTTTTTAGTCTTCTGAGGCTCATTTCAACAGAAGTTCTTATGTTTTCGCTAGAACCTCTGTTTTTTCCTTCTACATTTGATGAGGTAAAGCCAAATTTAGTAGCAATAAAAATATCATTTCTTTTCCCTTTTAATCCTGTTCCCATATAGGATTCTGATTTACCGTCCCCATAACTTTCAGCCGTATCTAGGAAATTTATTCCAGATTCAATAGCAGCGTTTATTACATGGTGTGTACTAGATTCATCTATGCGGTTTCCAAAAGCGTTGCATCCCAGTCCTACTATTGAAACTTCCAGACCTTCATTTCCACAAATTATACGTTTTTCCATATTATTTATTTCAACCTTTTTAGATAGTTAAAGTATTACTTTAAGTATTAAGTAGAGTCATACGCTCTACGTACATTAAAAGAATGTAATTCTTCGAAAAATGTAATTCTAGGGTGATCGCTTGGAGGAGAGTACGTTTGATTTAATAATAAGGGCGTTGAATTTGTTATTTCTTCTAAGCTCTTAGCATCCTTTTTATCCTTTTCTACAGAATCTATTAACTGATTTAAATATAAAATGTATTTATCCAGTATATTTGAATGAGATATTGGATTATGGGCTGGAATAAGAGTTTCGACATCAAGGGATTTTGAAAACGTGCGTAGGGATTCTAGATAAGTAGATGGAGTTGATTCTAAGGTAATAATCAGATTACCGCCTGTCATATTGCCTGTCCAGGCACATTTTGCGCTTGGTACGTAGGTTATAGTATCTCCGGGGGTGTTTGCTTGACCAAAGTAATGCAGTTCTACAGTGATTCCGCCTAGATTGATTTCCAGAAAATTGTCAAACACAATATCGGGTCTTCTCAGTACAATTCCTTCGTAAATTTCTGTCTTGTTTCCTACACAGGGGAATAGAAATTCTTTTTCTTCTTCGAAATATTCTATTAGTTCAGAGGTGATTTTATGCTGAATTAATTGTACCTCTTTTTTGAAAGCACAATTTCCAAACGTATGGTCACCATGATAATTTGAATTAACAAGATAAAGCAAAGGTTTGTCTGTGACTTCTCTGATACGTTTCTGAATAAGGTTTGCCATCGCAATGTTGATATGGGAGTCGACTACGAGGACCCCATTTTCTCCTACAACAAATCCTGTATTGTCTACGTTTGGAATAGTAGAGAGAAGTGCATAAACACCTTTGGAGAGTTCTTTGATTTCTAGATCTGCACCGGTTGGGTCTAAAAAGAATG
Source organism: uncultured Nitrospinaceae bacterium (assembly GCA_964558115.1). Classification (GTDB taxonomy): domain Bacteria; phylum UBA8248; class UBA8248; order UBA8248; family UBA8248; genus UBA3496. The sequence goes on from CAZLCI010000077.1 coordinate 5,317, forward strand.
GAGTGAACCCTTGAGGAAAATCGTTCCAGGTCAGAGTATGCATACGAGTCATGAATTTCCTTTCTTCAGTTTGAGTTAGAAAGGCTTCTATTCGTCTTTAAGTTCCTCTAATACTTCCCGGTAATATTTCATTGCAGGACCGCCAATAGACCAACCTGCATAATGCATGACCTGATAGAGCATTTCTCTAAATTCTTTATCTGTAATGCCAGTTCGTATGGCACGTCGTATATTCGGTTTTACGGCCATGGGATCTCTTCCGAGTGCGATAACGGTTGCGACGGTTACCAATGCTCTATCTCTCAAACTTAGTCCCTCTCTGGCCCAGACACCACCAAAAATAGTTTCTATACTTAAATCCGAAAATTCTTGATCTATCTTGTCTAAACCATCTTTTGGGGTTTCTCCCATTTGGCGCATTATATCTAATCCGTCTTTATGTGCCTGAGATTTGTCGTCCATATCATTCTCCGTGTACATAGTTAGAAATTTTAAAACATTTTTTTAGTTTCAATAATATTCTTAACTTTTTGGTTCGGGAAATTCTTTTGGCCAGTCATCAATAATTTCAGTTACGTAACTTTGTAGTTTGTCAGTATCGACTTGCACTGATTTTTTAATTTTGTTTACTTCATCTTCATCCTCTAACTGAACTTGCAGAGAGTCTTGAAAACGGTTCACAAGATTAAAGAGGCAACTAATGGCAGTCAATTCTACAATTTCAGATTCTGAATATACTTTTTTAACTATTTCAAAAATATCATCTCTATTCCTTGCGGTATTCTTTGTGACATGTTCAGCCCAAAGGACTGCTGCTTTCTCTCTCTCATTTAAACAATCTGATTCCATGTAATTATCAGATGTAATTGTTTGTACTTGTTCCTCAGTAATTCCAGCAGCTTGACCAAGCGCTGTATTGTGAGTCAGTCAATAGGTGCAACTATTGACATGACTTGTTTTGATTACGACCATTTCTTTTATTTTAGAAGATAAAAGTCCTCCGCCAGCTTCTCTTTGCAGCGTAATGCTAAAAGGGAGAAAGAATTTTGCTATATGCGGAATATGCGCCCATGCACGCACAGAATTCGGAATTCTGCCTCTAAGCTTTTTGCTTGCTTCAAAAAACTTAGCGGTAATTCCTTCAGCCTTGTCAGGATCTTTTGGAGTAACTCTCATGCACATCTCCTTATGAGAACTTTGAAGTAATTAGACATATTCTACTTATAACAAAATATAAAGAATTCTGGAATTATAGTATTTGTTTTGCCAATAGTTATGAATATGATATTATAGGATATACTTTAAAAAATTTAATGAATTCGTCTATGTATAGGGGGGAGAAATCTTCTCTCTGTCTCTTAGTTGTTTTTCTCACCATGAAAAGGAGGATGTATGAAATTATCATTTTACAGAAATTTCATAGCAGGCAGAGTATCGAAAACACTTGGAGTTTTTGTCGTTTTGTTAACAGCTCTTGCATTAGTATCTTCTCCTGCAATAGCTGCGAAAAAGGACAAACTATTGATAGGAATGGCAGGACAGCCAACAACTATGGATCCAGGTGTTCGTCTTGGATTACCAATGCTTCAGACCTGGCCACTAGTATTTGATGGGATTCTTTCTAGAGATCCAAAGGGAAAGATAGGTCCAGGACTTGCGACTTCGTATACATTTGTGAAGCCAACCATTATTGAACTTAAAATTCGTAAAGGAGTAAAATTTCATAATGGGGAAAGTGCTGATGCACATGCCGTGAAATATAGTATTGATAGATTGTTTGACCCGAAATTGAAAAGTAGAGTGAAAACTTTTTTTAGAAGTGTGAAAAAAGTTGTCGTTATAGATTCCCATACAGTCCAAATTCATACAAAAACACCGGATCGATATCTGCTTTCTCCACTTGCAGATTTTGGGTATGTGGTTCCACCAAAACATTACAAAGCAACTAAATTGAAAGTATTGGCTAGAAAACCAATTGGAAGTGGTCCTTATCGTCTTACAAAATGGAAAAAAGGTTCCGAGATGGTTTTTGAAGCTTCAAAAGGTTACTGGAATCCTTCCAAACAGAAAGTGAACAAGGTTGTGATTAAGCATATCCCAGAAAATACCACTCGGGCCTCTGCTTTGATCTCCGGTTATGTCGATATGATTAAAGATATACCGCCACAGCTTGTATCGATGGTTAGTTCAAAATCTAATTTAGATGTTGTTCAGGGACCAGGTCCTAAAGCTTGTTCTTTAATTATGGTTTTAAAAAAAGGAGCACCTTGGACAAATGTAAAAGTAAGACAGGCAGTGAACTACGCTATCAATAAAAAAAGTATTATCAAGAATGTGATGATGGGATATGCAACGATAGCGAAAGGGACAGTGGTAGGTCCTGATAGTTTTGGTCATAATCCAAATATAGATGCATATCACTACAATTTGGAAAAAGCAAAAAAATTAATGAAAGAAGCTGGTTTTGAAAAAGGTTTTGAAGTTCCATTAATGGTTCCTCAGGGCCGATATCTAAAAGGTCAAGCAGGTGCAGAAGCAATTGCAGGAAATTTAAAGAAACTAAATATCAAAGTGAAAGTGACACCATTAGAATATGCTGCATGGAGACGTAACAGCAGATCGAAATGGGAAAAGCATCGTAAGCCTTACTGGAACTATGCATGCAGAAACGACATTGCCCTTCATTCAGCTTGGATGTTTGGCGGTTTACTATTCAGTAAATCCACACACGGCGGTGTTCGAAGTGATGCTCTTGATAAAATGATCAAGGATGCTGCTGCTGAGTCCAATGAAGCAAAGCAAATATCTATGTATCAGAAACTGAATAAGCATATTCGAGATAATGCCTATTTAGTTTTTCTCTATCATTTAGATGAGATATCCGGAAAGAGAAAAGATGTGGATTGGAAAATGCGAAATACCGGTCTTGTAATCGCATCGGATGCGGGCTGGAAGTAGATTTCAATAACTCTCTCCCTGTTTTTTTATAGATGGGGAGAGAGTTTTTTTTTGAATATTTTTTTGTTCTGTATGCAGAAATTCTGGAGGTTTCATGA
>CAZLCI010000078.1:0-7141 GCA_964558115.1 uncultured Nitrospinaceae bacterium
CTAGCAGCTCACGCGGGCGTGAGAAAATCCGTAGAGAATCCTCGCATTTATTATGAAACAAATGTATTGGGAACACTCAATCTTTTAGAATTATGCAAAGAATTTAAAATAGGCAAATTTATTCTTGCATCAAGTTCTAGCATTTATGGAGAGTCTGATTTAATTCCTTTCTCTGAAGAAAACAATACAGATATTTTTCTGTCTCCTTATGCTGCTTCCAAAAAATCAGCTGAAGACCTTTGTAAGACATACAATTATCTTTTTGAAATAGATATTAGTATCTTGCGTTTTTTTACTGTCTACGGTCCTGCAGGGAGACCAGACATGAGTATCTTCAGGTTTATAAAATGGATAATCGAAGGAAATCCAATTCTAATATATGGTGACGGTCAGCAAAAAAGGGACTTCACCTTTGTTGATGATATTGCAAAAGGAACAATCAGTTCACTCAAAAGTGTTGGTCTTGAAACTTTCAATCTTGGCTCTGACAATCCAATCAAACTACTAGACGTTATTTCAATAATTGAACAAGAAACGGGAATGAAAGCAAAATTAAAGTTTATGGACAAATTTGAAAGTGATGTATTTGCTACATGGGCTAATATTAAGAAAGCCAAAGAAATTCTAAGTTGGACTCCAGAAACTTCATTTGTTGATGGAATAAAAAAAGTAGTAGATTGGCATATAAAGAATAAAGAATTTGTTCGTCAGATTAAAATCTAAACTTAAAGAAAATCTCTAACACTCACAGTTTTTCTAGATTTCGAACTTTCTGATGCAGCATGTACAACAGCAAGAGATTCATGTGCAATTTTCTCATTAACTTCAGGATTTTTATCTTCTCTGATACAAATTGCAAAATCTTCCAATGCATCGCGAAACATATCCCCTTCAACCATATCAGAGACTGTATCTTCTCCTAAAGGATCCCTGTCAATATACAATCTAATAGGCTGAGGAGATTTAGAAGGATCTCTCCATTGCTGACCTGTAATTCGGAAATGCGCAACGCCTCTTGTACCATGAACATTCATGTGAAAAGCCCAGGGACACGACCAGCCAGAACCCACATACGAAAGAATTCCTGAATCATGCTCCATAATAATCATAGATGCATCTTCTACATCTGCTTTTGTATGAATATTTCTCAAAACAGCTGTTACTTCCTTGATAGGTCCATGCATAAATCTCAAAGTGTCAACATGATGAATAGAAAGTTGAATAACTACACCTGTAGGATTCAGTTTGGGATCAGACCGCCACAAATCTGGTGTCAGTTCAAGTCCTCTTTCAGTACAAAAATTACTTTCATTCATAGAAATTTCTCCTAGTTCACCTTTACTGATGAGACTTTCCATCTCTCTACAAACTGACAATCTTCTAGCGCTATGACCAACTGCTAATTTCACACCAGACTTGCTGATAGTGTCTACTATTATCTTGGAATCTTCTAAATTATGAGCAATAGGTTTTTCGCAATAAATATGTTTGCCCGATTCAGATAACGCTTGTATGTGTTCTCTGTGTGCATAATTTGGAGTAGTTAAAATAACGGCTTCAATTTCATCATCATTCAAAAATTCTTCGAATGAATTTGCTTCTCTCGTCCCATAGGTTTCCATGAATTTTTTTCGTTTTTCTTTGGTCCTACTAAAACATGAAACAAGTTGAATCTTTCCGCCACGTTCAGCTGCATCCGCCAAAACATTTGCCCACCTACCTAAGCCCATTGAAGCAACTCTTATCTTCTTAAATGTCATATTCAATTTCACCTTTCATAAAAAAGACTATTAAATACCAACTTGGAAATCTGGATAATTAGTCTTTCTTAAAGAATTTTCTGCTGAAGAGCAGAGATCGGCAAGAGTTATTCTTGATAGAGTATCGTGAATAGATACTTCTAACTCTTTCCATAAAAACTGGCTTCCTATACTAGCCATTTCTTCGTTCCTCGAAATTTTCATATCTTCAGATTTGTTTATTTTTTCAACAGGGATAATTCCTTCCCCAACTGAAAAAAGTAATGTTTTCATGTCAATCTCATTAGCTGGCTTTGCAAGAACATATCCCCCACCAGGTCCTCGAGTACTAATAACCAGGGAAGATCTTCTCATTTTAACAAAGAGTTGTTCTAGATAACTTTGACTAATATTTAATTTTCTTGCGATCTGAGATAACGAAATAGGTTCTGATTGAGAAAGAAGCGCTAATTCAACCATTGCCATCACAGCATATCTGCCCTTTGTCGACACCTTCAAATTTCACCTCAAAAATCTAACAATTAATTACTTACAACATTAAAAATTCCTTGAATAAAATCCTTCTTTTTTTCGTCCCATGCGAAAACTTTTATTTCTCTTATTTCATTTTCAAAAACACTAACAACAATATGTTCGGCATCAGGAAAAGTAGGAATATCACCGAAAGGAACTGCTGCACTTTTATCTTCGTCTGAAAAATATGAATCTTCATCAGGATGACTATGAAAAATGCCTATTAAAATCTTTCCTTCTTTAGTTGAATTGTCAATTCGAAGAAACTCTTTAGGCTCGATCAAGAATGCTGTTCTCGCTGTTCTTGGATAATTTTCGGGGTCTAATTCATGCATTTTATTTTGAATATTCCGACACAAAACAATTTCAAGATCGCTTGGTTGATAACTTTCTTGTTTCGGGCCTAGGATCAAACCACAACACTCATCTGGATAACTAGAAATAGCATGCTCAGAAATCATATCTGATTGTTCTTTTGAAAGTCTCAATTAAATCCTCGATTTAAGTGCTAAGATAACGATCTCCTCCATCCGGAAAAATTGTTACTATCACACCTTTTTTAATACTTTTCGCAACTTCTCGAACACCAACTAGAGCCGCACCAGCTGAGTGACCAACAAACAGGCCCTCTTTACGAGAAATCTTCTCGGCAAAATCATAACTAGATTCTGTATCTGCAAGAATCAGATTATCATGGACCAAGTCATCATAAATACCTGGTCTAATAGATGAAGGTATATGTTTCATACCCTCTAAACCATGAAATGGCTCAGATGGCATCACAGCATGAACTTTCACATCTGGTTTGTTCTTTTTTAGACCTCTACCAGTACCTACCAAAGTCCCTGTAGTTCCAAGACTCGAAACAAAATGTTGAACTCTTCCATCTGTTTGCTCAAGAATCTCAATAGCAGTCGTTTTTTCATGAGCTAGTGGATTAAAAGAATTGTCATATTGGCATGGCATAAAATAAGCACTAGGATTTTCTTCATATAATTTTCTTGCTAATCGTTGTGCCCCATCTGATCCTTCCATTGGACTTGAAAAAATCAAATCTGCACCGTATCCCTTCAGTGTTTCTATACGCTCAGAAGTCGCATTCTCAGGAATTACAAGAGTAACCGGAATATCTAATGCTGCACCAACCATCGCATATGCAATGCCAGTATTTCCACTTGTAGAATCTAACAATACCTTCCCGGGATGAAGATCTCCAGATTTTATTCCTTCCTTGACCATATTGAACGCTGGTCTATCTTTTACAGAACCACCAGGATTAAACCATTCAGCCTTTCCATACACCTCCACTTCAGGAAATTCATCTTTGAAAAGTTCTACTTTCAAAAGTGGAGTATTTCCAATCAATTTAAGTATTTCAGATTTTTCAAAATCTTTAAACGCTTTTACTGAAGACTCCATTTCAGTTCTACTCATCAGAAATCCTTCGCAAAATCAACTACTACTCACAATTATTACATGGGCCAGAGTGGTCGACCCCACCAGTTAAAAACCACCAGCTATTGCAGGAATGATAGATATTTCATCATTCTCATTCAAAGAAGTTTCTTCTCCCTGCAAAAATCTTATATCCTCCTGATTAACATATATGTTTACAAAACGGCGTAATTTTCCCTCATCATCATACAATCTACTCTTCATTCCTGGACACTCTGCATCTAGGGCTGCAAGAGCATCTTTTACATTTTTTCCTTCAACCTCAACTGTTTCTCTATTTTTAGAAAATTCTTGAAGAGGGGTCGGAATCCTAACAACAACAGCCATATTTTTCTCCCATTAAAGTTACAACCAAAAAATTACCCAAAATAGGTCTCTAAACTATAATAACGTTCAGCACTATCCGGTAACATTACCACCACATTTTCTTCTCTAGACATTCGGCTAGCTACTGATATCGCTGCACAAACTGAAGCACCTGAAGAAATACCCGCAAGAATTCCTTCTTCCTTACTTAACACTTTTGAGAAATCGTAAGCATCCTGATCAGAAACCATATTAATTTCATCTATTAAATCTAAATTCAAAACATTTGGCACAAAACCGGCACCAATTCCTTGAATACGATGTGACCCTGGTTTCTTCCCTGATAAAACGGCACAAGTTTCTGGTTCTACGGCGACAATTTTCGTGGAATCGTTAATCGATTTTAATACATCACCAACACCAGTAATAGTTCCACCAGTACCAACACCTGCAACAAATGCATCTACTTTTCTTGGTCCCATATCACGTATTATTTCACGAACAGTATGGTTCCTATGCACTTCAGGATTAGCTTGATTATTAAACTGTTGAGGCATAAAAAAATCAGGGTTTTCAGATATGATTTCATTTGCTTTAACTACAGAACCATACATTCCCTGATCACTAGCACTCAAAATTACGTCTGCTCCATAATTGGCAAGTATAGATCTTCTCTCATGGCTCATGCTTTCACTCAACACTATAATCACCTTATAACCCAAAACAGCTCCTACCATAGCTAATCCAATACCAGTATTCCCACTAGTAGGCTCTATTATAGTAGAGCCTTTTGATATAAGACCCCGCTTTTCAGCATCTAAAATCATATTTAAAGCAATACGATCTTTCACACTCCCACCAGGGTTTAGTTGTTCAATTTTTGCAAAAACACGAGCGCCTTTACTATCAGGAATTTTCTTTAATTCTATTAAGGGCGTGGATCCAATACGCTTCAAAACACTCGGAAGAGCTCTAGAAACTTTAGGGGGTCTACCTCTAATACCAGAAGGACTCAATAGTTAATCCTCTAACAAAAATAAAAAAACGACATAACATTATTATTCCTAAATATTTTTGTCAAGAATATATTTTAATTCATGCACTACATTTTCAATTGCATCTAATTTTTTAGTGATATATAAAAGTTTGAATAAACTTGAAATGAGGAGAAACTCCTTGCCAACTAAGAAGAAAAAAAAAGTGTCTATAGCTTTATCTATTGCTGGTTCTGACTCCTCTGGTGGCGCAGGTATACAGGCAGACTTAAAAACGTTTACTGTCTTTGGTGTGTTTGGCACATCTGTAATAACTGCTTTAACAGCTCAAAATACTTCCAAAATTCAGAAAATCAAACCTGTTGAAATAGAAATTATAAAAAATCAAATTGATTCTGTTTGTTCAGATTTTGCTGTCAATGCACTTAAAACTGGAATGCTTGTAAATGAATCAATAATTAAACTTGTTTGCAAAATGATCACAAAATACAAACTTACTAATATAGTCGTAGATCCAGTAATGATTTCCAAAACTGGAAATGAGTTATTAGATAAAAATTCTATTTCATGCCTAATAGAGAAACTCTTTCCATTGGCAACACTAATAACACCTAACTTAGAAGAAGCGCGGGAAATTTTAAAACTGAAAGAAAAAATAAAGACAATAAAAGAAATGAAAGAAATTGCAAGATTGCTTAAAAACTTAGGGCCAAAAGCAGTTCTATTAAAAGGTGGACATTTGCAAAGCGGTGCTACAGATATACTTTGTTATGGCTCTTCTTGTTATACCTATGAAGGCAAATTCATTGACACAGAAAACACACATGGAACCGGATGTACGCTTTCTTCAGCAATTACTTGTGGGTTAGCAAATGGTCTCTCTCTAAGAAGATCCATTAAGGAAGCCAAAGACTTTATACAAAAATGTATAAAGTCATCTTTTGATATCGGAAGCGGAAAAGGACCTTTGAATCATATGCACTTTTTAAAGAAAAAGAAATATTCTTAATTCTAATGAGCAAGGTATCTTATTTGTTTTCAAGGCCATAAATTAATAGGAGACAACCATGTCAGATCAAAATATATACATCCTAGATGTTGGAGAGAAAGGGAGAATATACCTTTCACAAGAGATCATGAAGAAACTCGCGATTGTTTCTGGTCACAAGATAAAACTTGAAATTCAAAATCAATCAGCCATATTATCTAGGCATCAAATAAAAGATCCTTTCCAAGAAGCAAAAAACAAAAAGAAAGTCGAATTTAGTGACCTTTTCGAGAAACAAAAAAAGCAAAAAGAACAGGCAAATAAAACATTTGAGGAAAGAGTAAAAGAAAAGCATACTTTTAGAGAGGAAGACAAAAGAGATTTCTGGGATTAACAAATTAGAATACAAATAAAAATTATTTAAAGTTTAAAACCTGGTCCAACCATAATCTTCGATGACTTTCTCAACGACTCAAGATAACGATTATACAAGAGATTCTTTTTCTCTTCCAAAACTCTCTTTCTAATTTCTGCTTTCTGCTTGTCAAAGTTCTTCATGTTACTTTCAGGATCTCGCAGAACTTTATATAAAACAAATTTGTCAGACAGTAAAACATTGCCAAATTTATTTTTTCCCAAAGAAAACAATATGGAGATTTCTTTCCTATTACCTTGGAAGAATTTTGGTACACTGGATCTCGAAAAATTTTTCGCATTTGAAATTTCTACTGCAAAATTTTTTGAAATTTTCTCTAATGAGCTATTCCCTGCACTCAATTCTCTCAGATATTTCCCTGATTCTTCTTTAGCTAACTTACCCCCTTGCTCTAATAAATATTTCTTCTTTACCTTACTCAAGATCGAACTAAATTCAGGTATTGCAGAATTTCTCTTTCCTAACAAAGAAACAAACATGACTCCATTCTTACCTTTCTTCTCAGGTGATATCTTTCTTTTTTCAGGCAGGGAGAAGGCAAGATCTGAAAGAAGTTCCTTGTCCGGAATAAACATCGGAGGTGCTTTTTTTTCAAAGAAACCACTCTCCCCCTCTACCAAAATACCAACTTCCGGTAGTTTCTTTTTATCTTCAAAAGCGTACCTTACTTTTTCCAACATATTTTTTG
>CAZLCI010000079.1:0-7034 GCA_964558115.1 uncultured Nitrospinaceae bacterium
ATTGATAAGGCAATAGAATTTATTGGAAAAAAAATAAGTGGAAAAGTTTGTGATTTTCTTCTATTGCAACTTAACAAAATTTACGCACCTTTAATTTTAATTACGATCGTATTGTTCCTTCTTAATACTCTTAAATTAGGATTTATATACTTTTTGCTGTCTCTTATTTTTGCTGTCCCGATCCTTCTCATTTTCAATTATATGGGAGAGAAATTTCATGGTGCGTGTAAAAACTTAATTTCTGCCAATAAAACAAGCCTCAGCGATGATGCAATTATGAGGTTACTTTCAATTTCATATATTTTGGGAGGAATTTTCTTTTTTCTCCTTTCTTTGGTAATAAGTGCGAATTCGATCCTATATGCTTCTGATTTTGGTTTTGGAGAATATATACTTCCATTCCTGTTAGTCGGTATGTGGATTTTGTCACTTCTTCATTTTCTGGCAACCGTTCCCATCGCCAATCCAGAACGTATTAATGTTCAAATATCGAAGGATAATACATCTGCAGAAGATGCTATCTGTATTCTTACTCTTCCATTAAAGATAATGTTGTATTTTGAGGAATTAACCTCTAGGCTTTTAATTGTTTCTGCAGCATTTCTTTTTATTCGGTTTTTATTATTTTCTGATAATATTTCTGATTATATGACGCTAGTTTATGCTTTTACATTTCTCTGTATTGGTTTAGCGTATCCTTTGGTGATTTATTTTGTTTTTTTAATCTTCAATTTTTGGTTTTCTTTTATGCTTTCTATATTGGGGGTGGCAAAAAATATTTCATCGGGAATTTCGGGTAAATAGAATAATTTCATAAACAGTTTTAAGGGTTTACTTTGCAAGAAATTGAGCATTTTTTTCTTTGTCCTTATTGCCTGCAAAAAATCTCGATGCTTTTGGATCTCTCTTCAGACTTCCAGGAATATATAGAAGATTGCGAGGTTTGCTGTCAGGGAATACAAATCTCTTGTCATTCATCTAACGAAGAAGTGAAGAATTTTAGAGCTTCAAGATTAGATTCTGTCTGAAAACTTGAGTAAATATTTACTCAAGAAGTAGATTTATGGATGGCAATACCTTTTCAGACGCGAAGGGTAGGTATGTATCTCCATCGAATATAGGCATCCCTATTGATGAAGGATTGATGACAATTATTTTGGCGTTATTTCTTCTTGCGTCTGCTACTAGTTCAGATACAGAAGAAATTTTTAATTGTGTTCCGATGATAATAAGACAATCACAAGTTCTGAATTTTTTTTTGGAGTCCTCCCAGTCACTAAGGTTTAGATTTTCTCCTATTGCTATTACTGAAGGCTTGAGAAGACCCTTGCAAATATCGCAAACCATTTCTGAATTTTCCCATATAGATAATTGAGGCCAATTTGTTTCATGCTGACAATTTAGACATTTAATCTTTTCAATATTCCCATGCAATTCAATAACATTTTTAGAGCCTGATTTCTGATGGAGTCCGTCGACGTTCTGAGTCACAATTCCACTTATCCATCTTTTCTTCTCTAAATCTGCCAAAATTTCATGAGAAATATTTGGGACTGCTTTACTGGATATATTCTTAAAATTTGAGCAGGCAGACCAATATTTTTTTCTCGAAAGAGGTACAGTCAAGAAATTGTTATATTCATATTCTGTAACTGAATCGCCTCGTGGAAGCCAGATTCCTGAAGTATAATCGGGTATTCCAGAAGCAGTACTAATTCCTGCTCCGGAAAGAACTATCGTATTTCCACCTACTTTTTTTGTTTCTTTTATTTTTTTTACGGTGTCCCATATTAAAGGATTTAAGGAGAGTTTCGATTTATCTTTGTTTCTTAACATAAAATGCATTGAGATCCATGTTCCTAGAACAAATGGCATCATTAATGGTTCGGGTACCCATTTGAAATTAAAAAGATAAAAAACAATCCATATAATACTTGAAGATAAAGTCGCTAGAATGCCTGTTTTAAAACCAATTTTAGAATTAGCAAGAAAAATTGCATAGCAGCAGAAAAATGCAGGAGCTACAGTAAATCCCCAAAGTGAAACTGGTCCGATCCAGTTACTAGTAATCAATTGTCCTGAAATTAAGGAAAAGACAGAAACCATCAAGATAGATAGGAAAGCAGGAAAGGGTGCTTCCAAGATGAGAACTATTGCAACGAGCGAAATACAAATTATAGGTCCTATGCTACCGAAAGAAATCATATTCGAACTTATCCAAAAAGAATCTCCACATAGCATGAAAAGTATCTCGCAAATCCATGCAGTGATAAGAGATGAAAATGCTAGTGGCGGAATATTTAAACGTTCGAAATGAGGTCTTGAGAACCTGTCTAAAGCTATACATATCAAAATAAAAGGTAAAAAGAGGAAAATCTTTGAATCAAGCCTAGAAAGAGCATTACCCCAAATAATTCCCAATATAGCTGGATTGTAACCAAGAATGCCTAGTGACCAAGAGATATTATCTACTCTGTAACTTGGTCTGATAGATTCTACTCCAATAAATGCACCTATAAACGCACCTGCGGCACCGAATGGAGATACAAAAAAAATAGCCAATAGAATAAGAAGTCCATTGATAGGTTTTTTAGAGAATGCTATTTGGGCTAGGCTCGAAAAAATGGCGTTCGTAGATTTTTTAAAATTCATGTCCTGGTTGACGTAATCGTTTAGGCACAAGATCTAAAGCAAAAACGTCCTTCCATTTTTCCTTTCTACGAATCAGTTCAGGGCCATTAGGTCCAAGTAGCACTACTGGAGGTCTCGTTTGAATGAACTGCATCGATTGAGTAAGACAATATGCGCCAACGTTAGAAAACAGTAATGGTGAGCCTACTTCTAATTCTGGAAGGAGTACTCGATCCCTCAAAACATCAATTTGCATACATAAGGGCCCATAAATTCGAACTGGGTGAAGATTTTCTACTTCTTCTTCTCTTTCCTTTGGTGATTGCACATTATGATTGTACCAGTAGGCCGTAGGAAGAATGTTTACTCCTGCATCGACTACCACTGCAGTTCCTTGATTTAGAATCTCTTTCTTTGAAATTACAGTACAAGCTAGAAAACAAGGAGAATCTATAATAGCTCTTCCTGGTTCTAGAATAAGGGTAGGTTTCCCTTCGAAAAGTTCTTTCTCATTTTTAATCTGATTCAAAATTCTTTCAGCATAGGGGGCATAAGTTACTTTTTGGTTAGGTATTTTCTGTTGGCCATTAAATTCTGGTTTTAGTTGATTCCCAGAAGGAAAGCCACCTCCAAGATCAATAGATTTTGGATGTAGTCCTAGTTTTTTTGCTTCTCCTATTATCGTAAGTAATTTACTTGCTCCATATTTGTATATATTCGGGTCCATTACATATGTTCCGCCGTGAAAATGCAAAGTATCTAGTTTGAGCTTAGAGTTTGCAGAAATCATTTCAAGTGCTTTTTGACAGTCCCCATTTTCTATATTAAATCCAAATTTTGTCCAAGAATTTGTGTCATAAATAAAATTTACTCGTAATCCAATTCCAATTGAATTCTTAAATTTGGATACTATTTGTATGATCCTATTTAATTCTTCAAAGTTGTCTATATTAACTAAGGCGCCTTCTTTTAGGGCGGTATCTAATTCTGAATTAGTTTTATGTGGCCCATTAAAAATAATATTTTCTGGTGATACTCCAAGTGATTTAGCAAGAGAATATTCCATGCCCGATACTACTTCTGCTAGAGCTCCTTCTTCATGAAGAATCGAACAAACTGCTGGTAAGTAGTTGGTTTTATATGAGTAAGCAACTTTTGTAACGACATCGGATGTTGTGAAAGTGTCTCTGAATTGTTTGAATTGAGATCGCAAGGTATTTTCAGAAATAATAAAAACTGGAGATCCGAATTCAGAGATTATTTGATTTAGATCATATGGTTCTAAAAGAGAGGACATCTCATTTTCATCTCGAATTTGATCTGATACTTCAAGGAGTCTATGTTTACCAATTGAATTTACAGAAAGGTATTCAAGTAGTGGAGATTCATACTGTTTAAGTTTACTCATTATGTAAGATTCCTCTCGAAGCATATAGGGCAAACCTTTCTGCTTCTACTTTATATTCATGACAAGATCGTAGAAAAATCAAATCCTCATTTGTTTCTTTTGGAGATATTTCGGTCCCAAAAATTGAAAGTATTGTAGTTAGGGGTAAGTTAATACCCAGATCAGATGTAAATCCAATCCAAGCTGGAAAACGGGGATTGATTTCGATAAGATTTAAAGTCTCTTTTGTTATGTCTCGAATAAATTCAAGTTCAAATGGTCCTTTCCATTGGAGTTTCAGGAGGTAGGGGGCAAGATTTTCAGTTAGTCCTGGCAAGGAAACTTTAATAGCGCCCCAAGTATTTCCTTTTTCACATTGGACAAGTTTTTTCACTGCTACTGCTTGTACTAAATTGGATTGATAATTGCATACTCCGGCAACTGTGAACTCATCTCCGGCAATGAATTTCTGCACAAGAATTTCTTCATGTCCATTATTTTTCATTTCTAGCCAAACAGCATGAGCATGTTGATAATTATAAACTTTTTCAGATCCGCCATTAATACCCTTTAAGACTAAAGGGAAACCTAAATTTTTTAGCGATCGATAAAACTGTTTTTCATTTGCTACTATTTCGCTATCGGGAATTCTGAAAGCAGTCCAATCCTTTTTTTTCATATTGTGTAGATGTTTTTTTGAACGATTTTTGTAAGTTTTCAAGGTAGGCAATAACATTTTGACGCCTATTTCCTTGAGATTACCCTCTATTTTAATGAATTTTTCTATTTCATGATCTAGACAAGGAAGTACGACATCAAGACCAGAATTGTCTTTTATTTTTTTTATGTGATTTATGAGGTCAGTTTCATTGTCTGTATCAGGGAGTCTATAAATAGAGTCAAAGAGGGAAGGGTTGTGAGCACCTGAATCATATGGTCCATATCCTAAGCCATAAAGTTTTTCTATTTGAGGTTGATTTTGAAGTGAATTGGCAACTCCAAGTCCGGGCATAACGACATCAAAAGAACTTATACCAGTAATAGCAATTTTATAGCCACTTTTTGGAGAACTTATCTTTTTGTGATTATTTGAAATGGGTGTTGATATCTCTCCGAAACGACCAAATTTATCAATCAAATCAGCAGAAATAGAATATTCATATATATCACGAACATAAGCAGTGCCAGGTCTCGGTTTTGGAATTCTACGACGTCTTGGTTCTAAAATTTCACTAAGTAGCAGTCCTGGGAGATTGCACCCTGCAAATTCAGAAACGACTATCCAATTTGGAAATCTGCAATTTATTTCGATAAGATAAAATTGTCCTGAGTCTTGCTTTTTTTTAATGAACTCTAATTCCAATGGACCGCGCCAATGAAGTTTCTTTATTATTGCCCTTGCATGTTTTTCTAATTGAGGATCTTCGATAACTGAGCCAACAACTCCTTTGCCTCTTTCATTAATTCCTAGCTTTCTTACTGGAGTCATTCCGAGGATTGAATTGTCATGACGACAGACAACGGCAACTACGTATTCGTCACCCTCTATGAAAGGTTGAAGCAGTACTCCACCTCCCCATTTTGCATTTAAGTGAGCAGCCTCATAAACTGCATTTTCTCTAGAATGGACTTTTTTAGAATCGGCTACAGTTCCTTTTACGATCAAAGGATATCCAATCTGATCAGCGTAAAAAGCAACATTCGTAACGTCTGGTACATGAATGGTATTTGGGGTTAAGATATCATTCTTGTAACAAAAATATGGGAGAGAAATCTTTTTAACAGAATCTAAGTCTTCTTGATTTGGTAGCAATGTTTTTATTCCATTTCTTTCTAATTGTCTAGAAAGTCTGGAATACGTTTCTACTTCTAGATCAAGGCACGGTATAATTGCATCTATTGGTCTTTTAGTATGTATTTCAAGTATTCTATTCAACGTAGCTTGATCACCAGAAGATAGAGGTGGCATAAGATGGAGTCGATCTGTTAGTCCTGAAGGCCAAGCTCCTGAAGACCAGACATCGTAGGTTAACCCTTCAATATCTATATCATTTCCTAGGTCATATCTAAGTGTTCTAGCAACTGCATTTCCGGGTTCAGGATTGTCTAAGCCCGAAAATCCGGAAACAGCAACTCGGACTTTATTTTTCTTGTTTCGCACTATCTATTAGCCCCATGTATTCAAGTTGTTTTAATAAGTTCTGAATGTCTTGATCAGCTTTTTTTTTGGATACTTCATATTCATTAGTAAGTGCTAAAGATAGTTCCTGTAGAGTTGCTCCTGAAGAAAGAAGTTCTAAAAGACTCCATGCTGTAGGATTACAAGTTAAGAGTGCAGCAGTGTATGTATCAAATAAAATTCCTCCACCTTTCCCATTTGTTCCATTTACTGGATTGCTATCCAAACGAGCTCGTACATGAAGTTTCCAGATGGTGTCTTTCTTCTTTTGTGTTTTCACTTCTTTGCCTTTATCAATTGGATTCCGCGTTTAGCATCAGGATAATAAGGATTAGTTTTTAAAGCATCTTGGAAATATTTCTTGGCTTCTTTTGTTTTTTTCAATTTTAAAGAAACGTATCCCAAACCAGTTAGTGCGTCTAAGGAAAAAGGATTTTTTTGTATGACTTTCTGGAATTGTTTTTCTGCTTTTTCTGTATTTCCAATTCGGAAATAAGCCCAGGCAAGAGTTGATTTCGCACTATACCGTATAGGCCATTTTCTTTTTGTCCCAGGTAGTAAAATCATTTCTGTTATTGGTTTTAGAGTTTTAGGTTCAAGGCTAGCAGCTTTTATAAGTCCAGGGATAGATTTTTTGTATTTCTTAAGTCGAAATAAAGCAAAAGACAATCCTCTTTTTGCATTAGGATTTGAACCACCAGATTCAATATATTGATTGAATCTTTCTAATGCTTCTTTATTTTTCCTTGAGAAGTACAGAGCCCAACCCATTGCGTTGTATGCTTCTTTTACTTTTTCAGAGTCTAATTTTAATTCGTCGAATTTTGGATGTATGTA
>CAZLCI010000080.1:0-6516 GCA_964558115.1 uncultured Nitrospinaceae bacterium
TGAATCAAGGCTGTAGCAATGATCTTGATGTTCTCTTTTTTCTGAGTATTGTGTTACATCGTCCATTTTGCATTCCATCAACTTACAGATGTAATTTACTACGTTTTTTATTTGGTATTTCGGGTCTATCTGATCTTCTGCAGATATCGAGAAGTTAAGCGGACCAAATGTCCTCTTATCAGAAACTAGAAGTATTGCATCTACCACATCCTTGATATGAATGAAATGTCTTACTGCATTTCCACCGCCATGAAGATTTATAGTTTGCCCTGTTTTAATGTAAATAAAACAACGGGGAATAATTTTAAACAACTGTTGATAAGGTCCATAAACATTTGTAGAACGGATCATTGAAACGGGGAAAGAGTATTTTTGCATTAATGTTAAAAGGTACATATCTGCAGCGGTTTTAGAAACTGCATAAGGTGTTGTAGGTGTAATTATTGAGTCTTCTCTTACAGGTTCTGGCGTTGACCCGTATATTTCTGCCGATGAAATGTGTATATAGTGTTTTAGATAACTTCGTGTTCTTAAAACATCGCAAAGCTTTACTACAGAAGTTAAATTGATATTAAAGTATCCTAGAGGTACTTCATGACTAAGTTCGACCTCACTTAAAGCAGCAACATTGATAATATGTGTAGGTTGAATTTCGTCTATATAAACAATTGCCTTTTTAATGTCTTTGACAAGGTCAATTTGTGAAAAAATAAATTTTTGTGCATTTTTGTTTGATTTGTATGGCAACATGAATGACGCAGGCTCTGATGATCTGCTTATGCCATAGACACTATTGTTGCTAGTGTTAAGAAGTTCATTTACTATATGGGAGCCTGTAAAACAATTACTTCCTATCACTAGGTATTTATTGTTTGAATTTTCCTGTTGATTCATGCCGAAGATAAACTTTCTTAAAGATTTTATTATGGGCTTACATAAAACATGTATACTTTGCAGATTTAAAGACTAATTTGCAAGTTCAAAATTTATTTTTCGTTCCTTTGGAGAAAACTTTTCATGAACGTAATGTTAATAACGGATTCTTATCCACCTGAAATACGTTCTGCTGCTCAACTAATGAAAGAACTGGCTGAAGAATTAGTAGAAAGAGGTCATGTTGTGACAGTTCTAACTACCTGGCCTCAATACAATATTGCGAAAAATCAAAATCTTGATTTAATAAAACCTTTTTCGGTTGAAAATGGAGTGAAGGTTCGTCGAATTAAAACACTTCGTCATCATAATGTGAACTACATATTCCGAGGCATATCGCAGATTCTTATGCCTTTTTACTTCAAAAAAGAGATAAGGAAACATTCGATACCTATTCCGGATGTAGTAGTGATTTATAGTCCTCCGCTAACGCTTTCTAAAGTAGGAATTTTTCTTAAAAAAAAATACGGAGCAAAGTTGATCTTGAATGTGCAGGATCTATTCCCTCAAAATGCAATTGATTTAGGAGTTTTGAAAAATGAGCTTCTTGTGAAGTATTTTGAGAAAATGGAAAACAATGCGTATTTTTTTTCCGATTCAATAGCGGTCCATTCTGAAGGTAATAGAAGATATTTGATAGACCAAAAGAAAGTAAGTAAAGATAAAGTAGACATCCTGCATAATTGGATTGATACTTCTGCTTTTGTAGATCAAGAGAAGTATGATTTTAGAAAAGAATTTTCTCTAGAAAATAAATTTGTTTTTCTTTTTGCAGGAGTGATTGGTCCTTCTCAATATCTTGATCTT
The DNA here is from genome assembly GCA_964558115.1 of uncultured Nitrospinaceae bacterium. Taxonomy (GTDB): domain Bacteria; phylum UBA8248; class UBA8248; order UBA8248; family UBA8248; genus UBA3496. The sequence continues at coordinate 1,741 of CAZLCI010000080.1, forward strand.
ATTATTGATATCGCAAATGACGTGCAGGATAAAAAAGATATTCGTTTTCTTTTTGTTGGTGACGGTGCAGAAAAAAATAGACTCATTGAGAAGTCTTCGAATTTAGAAAATATCCTTTTTAAGCCTTTTGTCTCTTCGGATTTGTATCCTGCTCTGGTATCATCTGTTGATGTTGGACTTGTTTGTTTGAGTCCTGCTAACAAAACTCCTGTTGTGCCCGGAAAAATATTAGGTTATATGGCAGGAGCACTTCCGGTAATAGCTTTTTTGCATGAAGAAAGTGATGGTCATAAGGTTATAAAAGAGTCTAAATCGGGCATTTCCGTTCTTTCTGGAAATTATGAGAAGGCTTTAGAAGCTTTGCTAGAGATTTATAATCGTAAGGATTTATTAAGTTCTTATGGACAAAATGGTTTGGAGTATGTTAACAAAAATTTTGAGAAGAAGATTTGTGTTTCAAACCTTGAGAGATTGTTCTAAGGAGAATTTTTGAAATGGTAGATATGGAAAAATTATACAAAGATAAAATAGTGTTGGTAACGGGTGGTGCTGGTGCTATAGGCACGAATTTATGTGATGGACTTTCTCGTTCTGGAGCGAAACTAGTAATTATTTTGGATGATCTTTCTTCTGGTTACATGTGGAATATTCCTGGCAGGGATAATATTTTATTTGTAAAAGGATGTATTACTGATGAGGTAGTGTTAAAAAGAGTTTTCTTTGAGAAGCCCGATTATGTGTTTCATTTAGCTGCTTTTTTCGCCAATCAAAATTCTGTGGATTATCCAGAGCAGGATTTGAAAATTAATGGTCAAGGGACTTTGAAACTCCTAGAGTATTCATTGTTCAGCCAAGTTAAAAGATTCATTTATGCTTCTTCTGGTTGTTCAATATACGGCAGTAGTGCTCCCTTGCCTTTGACAGAGGATTTTATGTCAATGCAGTTGAGTACTCCATATCAGATCACGAAGATGTTGGGAGAGTTGTATTGCAATTTCTTTTTTAATCATCATGGTCTTGATGTTGTGAAACCTAGATTTTTTAATTCCTATGGTCCAGGTGAAGTACCTGGCCAGTATAGAAATGTTATACCTAATTTCATTTATTGGGCAATGAAAGGGGATCCGTTGCCAATTACCGGTAGTGGTGAAGAAACAAGAGATTTTACGTTTGTAGGGGATCTAGTTAGAGGATTGCTTCTATCTGGTTTGCAGGAATCTGCAAGCGGACAGGAGTTTAATTTAGCGTCTGCGAAAGAGACACGAATTATTGATCTTGCAGATATGATTAATGCTTCTGTGAAAAACGAATCTGGAGTGAAATTTATAGATAAAAGAAAGTGGGATACAAAGAGTAGACTACTCGCTTCAGTGGACAAGGCCAATAAACTTATTGGATATGAACCAAGCATTGATTTTGAAGAAGGTTTGGCTAGAACGATTGCGTGGTTTAAAGATAACTGGGACTATATTGAGGCAAGCAATTCATTCACTCCTGGAATGTCATCTGCAACACGCAAATAAGTAATCTTTTCCTCTTAAACTCTTGCGTGCCTTTTAATCGAAAATTTCAAATTTAGGTGAATTGATGAAAAAGAAAATTTTATTTGTTTTTGGTACAAGGCCAGAAACTATTAAGATGGCACCTGTTATCAAGTTGTTTAGAGAATCCAAAGATTTTGATGCTATAGTTTGTACTACAGGACAACATAGAGAAATGTTAGATCAGTCAATGCGTATTTTTGGACTTGAATCTGATTATGAATTGCAAGTAATGAAAAAAAATCAAACCTTGACTCAACTCACAGTTAATATCCTCTCTGAATTAGATAATGTTCTAGAAGAAATAAGTCCTGATTTATTAATTGTGCAAGGTGATACGACTACTTCTTTTGCAGGAGGACTTGCTGCTTATTACAAAAACATTCCTATTGGTCATATAGAGGCGGGTCTTAGGACGGGAGATAAATATAAGCCATTTCCAGAAGAAAAAAATAGACATATGTTGAGCACACTTTCTGATCTGCATTTTTCTCCCACTGATGTATCTAAAGAAAATTTGATTCGAGAGGGGGTGGATAAAGAAAAGATTTGGGTTACTGGGAATACTGTTATAGATGCAATGCAAATAATACTTGCATCCCAAGAGTCAGATTCAGAAGATGAAAAGAAATTATGTTCTTTTTTTAATCAAGAGATAGGTGTCAATTTTGAAAATCCTCCTGAGACTATTCCTACAATTATTTTAGTAACTGGACACCGAAGAGAAAATTTTGGAAAAGGAATTAGAAATATTTGCGAGGGACTTTACGAAATAGCAGCCCAACGTCCTGAAGTTTTAATTGTCTATCCAGTTCATTTGAATCCAAAAGTTCAAGATCCAGTGAGAGAATTGATTGGAGGAGTAGGAAATATTAAATTAATTCCTCCGGTTGATTACGAGAAATTTCTATTTTTATTAAAAAAAACTTATTTAGTTATCACTGATTCTGGAGGGATACAAGAGGAAGCTCCTTCTTTAGGAAAGCCAGTTTTAGTTACAAGGGAAACGACCGAGAGGCCGGAAGGAGTTAATGCCGGCACCGTAAAGCTAGTTGGTACTAATAAGGAAAAAATGATTGAAGAAATCAACAAACTACTGGATGACGTATCTTACTATAAATTGTTTTCCGAAATTTCTAACCCATTTGGTGATGGTAGAGCAGCAGGAAGGATACTTGAAGTTATTCGGTCTTCTGATTATTAAGTTTGAATAATTCGTACTTATATAATTACTTCAAAACCTTCAAAGATTGGATGACCAAGATATACATCTCTTTGTTCTCCAACGCCTTCATGTGCTTTTCTAAAAGCATCCGATCTTGTCCAATTAATAAAATCTTCTTTTGATTTCCAAGTGCTATGTGAGACAAATAGTGTATAAGTTTCTTCTGTTTCTCCCTTTATAAGGTGGAATTCTTTGAACCCATCGACTTCATCTAGTCGAGTTTCTCGTTTTTTCCAAATTTTCTCGAAATCTTTTTCTCTTCCTTTCTTAACTTGGAATCGATTCATCGCTATATACATTTACAAATTCCTCCTTTTAAAATGATTTATTTTCAAGCCTTTAAGGTTTGCACCGGTTTTTTCCTTTTTGGATATGTAGTTTTACATATAGTACATTGTCTGCCGTCACACCCTCTTGCTGTACAATGTTCCCTTCCATAGAAAATAATTTGAAGATGTAGCTTGTTCCATGATTTTTTAGGAAACAGCTTTTTCAAATCTTTTTCTGTTTGAGTAACATTTTTTCCATTAGTAAGTCCCCATCTTTGAGCAAGCCTATGTATATGGGTGTCTACAGGAAAAGCAGGATGTCCAAATCCTTGCGACATGACAACACTAGCTGTTTTATGTCCAACACCGGGTAGTGATTCTAAATCCTCAAAACTCTCTGGCACAGCAGAGTTATGCTTTTTGATTAAAATTTTGGAGAGATCAAAAATAGCCTTTGATTTTTTTGGGGATAATCCGCAAGGTTTTATAATATTCCGAATTTCTTTAACCTTTAGAGTGATCATTTTTTTGGGATTGTTTGCTTTAGAGAAAAGTAATGGAGTTACCTTGTTTACGCGCTCATCAGTACATTGTGCACTTAGTAGAACGGCGACAAGTAATTCAAATTTGTTTTTATGTTTTAAAGGTATTGGTGTTTTCGGATATTTTTTTTTTAGATAACTTAGTATAAATTCTGCCCTGTCTTTTTTTGTCATTTATTATTTTCCTGAAGCCCGGTAATAAAAAATTGCTAGATATTAATGGATGAGCCTTTTTGTAGTGACTCTAATATCTTGAATGTAGTGAGGGTAGACATGAAAATCTCCTCTTTTGTTAGTTTGGATATTTCATTACCAGCAATTGAATCAAAGAAATTTTGTAATTCCTCCTGATAGCCCATTTGCTGTCCAGAGGTACGGAAGTTATTTTTCTTTCCAGAAAAAAAGATTTCTGTTGTTTTGAAATCTTCAATATGAATGGTATTTCCATCAAAAAACATTTCTATACGTTCCCTCGAAAACCCTCTGTCTCCAGATGCGGTATAGGTCAGGTTTGCTATTGATCCATCGGTAAATTTTAGAGTTACTGCAATGTTGTCGCTATTAAGAGAGGTTTTATTATTACCTGATATTCTTTCTGCATAAATTTTACAAACCTTACTGCTAGTAAGATATCCAACCAGATCAATAAAATGACATAGTTCCCCAATTATCCGGCTTCCTCCTTCTTTTTCATCGTGAACCCAATGTTCAGGAGAGATATAGCCTGCATTAATTCTGTAATTGATAATTAATGGGTCTTTTCTATTTTCTAGATAATTTAAAGTTTTCTGTACATGCGGTGAAAATCGTCTATTGTATCCCACAACTAAAAGAGGAACCTCTGACTGGGTTTTTCCATTGGACTCCATAGCAATTAAAGTATCTTTAATTTTAATAAGTTCTAACTCGTTAATGCATAATGGTTTTTCAACGTAAATATGCTTCTTTTCATTTAGAGCTTCTATTGTCATTTTTGAATGCGTGCTATGAGGAGTTAAAATCATTACAGCATCAATATCTTTATTTTCAATAACTTCCTTGTAGTTTGTTGAAGCTGGTTTTTTGAATGAAAATTTCTTCGTATTAAAGTGTGAACTTGTTCCTGTTGTTGTTGCCAGAGTGTGCAAATGAATATTTTTAATTTTAGTCAAAGCAGGTAAGAGTAGTGATTTTGCGAAAAGACCTGAGCCTATGACTCC
>CAZLCI010000081.1:0-6481 GCA_964558115.1 uncultured Nitrospinaceae bacterium
TTCTTCTACTGCTGCTCTGGTAGCATTCAGTGCATCCTCTACTCTCGCTTTCTTTTCTTTCATTTCCGTCTCTGTAGCTGCACCAACATTAATCACGGCAACTCCACCAACAAGTTTTGCGAGTCGTTCTTGAAGTTTCTCTCTATCGTAATCACTTGTTGTTTCTTCTACTTGATTTCTAATTTGTTTCACACGACCTTCTATGTCTTTAGCTTTGCCTTTTCCTTCAACAATAGTCGAGTTGTCTTTATCAATAGTTACGCGTTTTGCTTGACCAAGGTCGTCCACAGTAATATTTTCAAGTTTAATTCCAAGGTCTTCGCTCAACATTTTCCCACCAGTTAAAATTGCCATATCTTCCAGCATTGCTTTACGGCGATCTCCAAAACCTGGCGCTTTAACAGCAGAAACATTTAAAGTCCCGCGAAGCTTATTAACAACTAAAGTAGCTAGTGCTTCTCCATCTATATCTTCAGCAATAAGCAAAAGAGGTTTTCCCATTTTTGCTACTTTTTCTAATAGAGGCAGAAGATCGCGCATATTAGATATTTTCTTTTCATGAAAAAGTATATAAGGATCTTCTAATACAGCTTCCATACGATCCGCATTAGTTACAAAATATGGACTTAAATACCCTCTATCAAACTGCATACCTTCAACTATGTCTAGAGAAGTTTCCATAGATTTTGCTTCTTCAACAGTAATAACACCATCTTTTCCTACTTTATCCATAGCTTCTGCAATCAAATCACCAATAGTAGGATCATTATTTGCCGAAATTGTTCCAACTTGAGCTATTTCTTTTTTATCTCTTACAGGTTTAGAAATTTTCTTTAATTCAGCCACTACGGACTCAACCGCTTCATCAATACCTCTTTTTAGATCAATCGGGTTTGCACCAGCAGTTACATTTCTCAGCCCTTCAGTAAAAATTGCCTGAGCTAGAACTGTCGCAGTCGTAGTTCCATCACCAGCAATATCAGAAGTTTTGCTAGCAACTTCGTTTACTAGTTGTGCCCCCATATTTTCAAACTGATCTTCTAGTTCAATTTCTTTAGCAACTGTAACACCATCTTTGGTTGAAGCAGGTGAACCGAATTTCTTATCTATAACAACATTTCTACCACGTGGTCCGAGAGTAACCTTTACAGCATTAGCAAGTTGGTCTACTCCTTTCTTAATCTTTCCACGAGCTTCCTCATCAAACAAAATAATCTTCGACATGATTAGTTTAACTCCTTAGTATCTAAAATTTTAATTTTAATTTAAGAAAGAACAGCTAAAACATCATCTTCACGCATTATCAACAATTCTTCACCTTCTACTTTTACCTCAGTACCAGCATATTTGGCGAAAAGCACTTTATCACCCTTTTTAACTTCAACAGATTGTCGCTTTCCATCATCTGTTACTTTTCCAGGTCCAGTTGCTACTACCTCGCCTTCTTGGGGTTTTTCCTTAGCTGAATCGGGGATTATAATACCCCCAATTTCTTCTTCTTCCGCATCCAAACGCCTTACAAGAATGCGATCTTGCAAAGGTTGCACCTTTGCTTTCAACTTCGCCATTTTTATGTTCTCCTTCAAATATTAATAGCTAGATTAAAAATAAAAAAATTATAAAGAAGGCTTTATAGACAAGTTTTAAATATATGTCAACAAAATTTAGCACTCTAAAGAACTAAGTGCTAAATTTGCTAGAACACATAAAGAACAAATTCATGCAAACTCTTATAAAAAAAAATTAATCAATATTTCTATTTTTATTAGAAATATTCATATTGAGTTATATATAATACGTACAAAAATTATGGAGAAACCAAATGACTTATCAGAACATTCAAGTAACTTTAGAGGAAGATGGAATTGGAATCATCACAATAAATAGACCAGAAGTCAGAAATGCAATTAACCCAGAAACTTGGGAAGAGATTAGAAAAGGAGTAAAAAATTTAAATAACAAAAAAGAAATAGGAGCAATCATAATTACTGGGAGTGGTGAAAAAGCTTTTGCAGCCGGTTCTGATATAAGCCAAATAAAGGAAAGGGACTTATTAGACGGTCTAAAAGCAGTAAGTCAATTAGTACTTTCGGATTTAGAAGAAACCGAAAAACCAATAATTGCTGCTGTTAACGGATTCGCTCTTGGTGGAGGTTGTGAACTTACTCTAGCCTGCGACATTAGAATTGCAAGTAAAACTGCAAAATTTGGACAACCAGAAGTTAATCTTGCAATTATACCTGGTGCAGGAGGAACACAACGACTAGCGAATTTGATTGGAATCGGAAGAGCTAAAGAATTAATTCTGACGGGAGATATAATAGACGCTGATGAAGCTTATCGGATAGGGTTAGTTAATCATGTCGTCGAACCAAGCGAATTAATGAATAAATCGAAAGAAATTGCAAGGAAAATTATTTCGAAAGGTCCTATGGCAATACGTTTAGCAAAAATAACTCTTAACGCAGGAAATCACTACGGGATAAAAGCAGGGATGATAGTAGAACGTCTTGCTCAATCTTGTCTAATGACTACTCATGATAAAAATGAAGGAACTTCAGCTTTTCTAGAAAAAAGAAGAGCTGAATTTAAAAATCGATAAATTTTTAATGTAAAAATACGTGTTAATTTGTGTGTACATACTCTTGAGAACGGAAAGAAACTTTTAAGTCGTTTGCTATTTTAATACAGTCGTCATTATTAGTAATTCCTGAAAGATTTACAGCCGTGACTTCAATTTCTTGAAAGAAATTGCGTGCTTTAATTATAAAATTTTTAACTTCAAGAAAAGGATCTTCAACATCTTTTGTCTTACAGATTTTATCGTAAGACTCAGAATTTCCTGCCTGAAGACTAATTGAAATTGCATCAATATATTCACTTAAATCAGGCAAAATATCTTTCCCATTAGTTGCACTTCCTAAACCATTTGTAACTAACCTTATTTTTTTTGCGCCATTTTCTTTTAACAATTTAGTTATTTCAATCATATCGTCTAATCTAAGTGTAGGTTCTCCAAACCCACTAAAAACAATTTCTTCATAGGATGAGGGATCGATTATCTCTTTCATGACGTCCGAAACACTAGGTTCTTGATCCAAAATTAAATTTGAACCCTTAAAAAGACCATCACCGATTAACCCACAAAAAAAACAAGAGTTGCTACATTTATTTGTAATATTTAAATATAAATTTTCTTTATGTTCGTAAGTAAAAACCCCTTTTTTCAAATTGCTATCAATTCCAAAAAGCCTGATATTATTAGCAGTGGTAATTCTTCCTAATTCTTTCAAGCTAATTTCGTGTAATTCAGCTAAAACTTTTGCAGTCTCAATCATGTAAAATGGCTCATTTCGCTTACCCCTATTAGGATGAGGCGTTAAATATGGAGAATCAGTTTCTAAAAGAATCCTCTCCAGTGGAACTTTTTTAAAAACCTCTCGCAGTTCATCGCTCTTAGAAAAAGTTATTGGTCCAGCAGCTCCCAAATAAAAATCTAAATCTAAAAATTTTTTTGCAATTGTCCAATTTCCAGTGAAACAGTGAATTACACCACCAACTTTACCAGCATTTTCTTCTGACAAAATTTTATAAACATCATCAAAAGCGCTACGACAATGAACTATAATTGGCATTTTAGATTTTACAGCCATCTTAATTTGTTCACGAAACCAAAACTTTTGAGCCTTAACCGGGGAGTTATTTCGGTAGTAATCAAGGCCAATTTCACCCACAGCGATAACATTTGGGTCATCTATAAATTTTCTTATCTTTTTCAATATGCCATGATTTAATTTTTTCACATCATGGGGGTGGATTCCTACTGCAGCATGAACGTTTGAATTAGAACTTGCAATCTTCATTGTTCTAACACAAGATTCATAGTCAGAACCTATACTTATAACTTGAGAGACTCCTGCATTGTTTGCTCTCTTAATTACATCTTTTCTATCTTTTCTATAAATCGAGTCTGCTAAATGAGCATGAGAATCTACAAAGACCAAATCATGTGATTCATTAGGTGTTTCTGGCAATTTAGTTTTTTCTTCAAATGTTTCCTTTCCCTCTAAATTCTTTGGAAGACTAGATTTCTTTTTGTTAGCATTCCATTTGCTCTTCCAATTAGATGTTCTCCCCTTTACAGTTTTCTTATATACGTCTTTTTCATTATTTTCGGGTGAAAAATTCTCAGAATTATTATTAATGGAAGATTCATCCATTTTTATTTTTTTCTCCACTCTTTATTTTGATTTATCAGAAATACGTTCTGAAACACGATTTAAAATAGAATTTTGTTCTTCTTCTTCAATTTTTGGGAAAAGAGGACATCCAAGATCTATTTTAAATTTTTTAGGCAACTCGTAAAAATTCATTAAGTCTTCAAAAGAAGAGTTATTCCAATCAGCACCTAGACCAATTTGTTTAGCAATTTCCTTACTGGTATCCGGCATAATAGGAATTAACATTCCAGCAACGATTCTAATCAAACCAACCGAATGATACAAAACGAAATTTAAATCATTAAATCTCTTTTCTTTGGCTAGAGTCCAAGGAGCCATTCTATCTATATACTTGTTACCGAGAGAAATAATTCGCCAAATATCTTTTAGTGATTCCTGGAAATTTGTCTCTAACATATTTTTTTCATAACTTGAAGACAAAATGCTAACTTCTTGAGTTAATTTCTTTTCTTCTTCATCATCAATTGAAAAATCTGTGTTAATTTCATTTTTTAAATATTTCTTGATCATATTTAATACTCTATTAAGTAAATTTCCTAAATCGTTAGCCAAATCTGCATTTATTCTTTCAATTAAATTTTTATGAGAAAAATCACCATCAAGACCAAAAGGGATTTCTCTCAACAAAAAATATCTAATTGCATCAATACTATACTCTTCTAACAACCAGTTAGGGTCTACAGCATTCCCAAGACTTTTAGACATTTTTTGTCCTTCAACAGTCCACCATCCATGACTAAAAATCTGTTTAGGAAGTGGTAATTTGGCTGAAAGTAAAAATGCCGGCCAAAACACTGCGTGGAATCGAAGAATATCTTTTCCTATAAAATGCTGTTCAGCTGGCCATGGATTTGAACTTGAAACTCCGTCTTCTCCAAATCCTGGAGCTGTAATGTAGTTACTGAGAGCATCAAACCAAACATATATAATATGTTTTTCGTCTTCAGGTACAGGAATACCCCATTTGAAACTAGTTCTAGAAACGGATAAATCTTTGAGGCCAGATTCAACAAATTTAAGAACTTCATTTCTTCTAGAAACAGGCTTAATAAAATCTGGATTTTGTTCATAAAATTCTAATAGGCGATCCTGAAATTTAGAAAGACGAAAGAAATAACTCGGTTCCTCTATCCATTCAACTTCTGCACCACTAGGAGCAATCTTTTTCCCCTCAGCATTTTCTTGCAACTCAGAATCATTGTAAAAAGCTTCATCTCTAACTGCATACCATCCGCTATATGTTCCTAAATAAATATCTCCAGAATTTTTTACTCTTCGCCATATTTCCTGAACACCAGAAATATGCCTTTTCTCAGTTGTCCGGATATAATCATCGTATTGGATATTAAATTTTTTCCAAAGATCTTGGAATTTCAGGCTATTTTCATTACAAAGTGTAAGAACATCCGTATTAAATTCTTTAGCTGCTTGTTCTAATTTCTGTCCATGCTCATCAGTCCCAGTTAAAAAATACACATTATCTCCTCTGAGTCGATGGAATCGTGCCTTTGAATCACTTGCAACGGTAGTGTAGAGATGACCTAAATGAGGTTTGTCATTTACATAGTAAATAGGAGTAGTTATATAGAAAGACTTTTCAGGCATTAAATAATTTAAAATCCTATTTGGAATCTATAGACGATCTGTCTGAGAAAAATCTTTTACAGTAAATTGTCCTGTTTGCATTCGTTCCAGATTATTAGCATGAACTTTAATTTTATCCCCATCTTCTAAAAGGATGGTTACTTCCTCTTTCAGAAGATCTTGTTGTACGACTGTAGCTCCACAATTACATCCACCCACCTTCTTTTTACAAGCAGGCAATCGTTTTTTTGATGACAGATAATGTGAATGTTCAAAACGAAGACAACACTTTAATCGACCACATCCACCCGATAATTTTGTGGGATTTAAACTAAGATTTTGATCTTTAGCCATTTTCACAGTAACTGGGTCAAATGACTTTAAAAAAGTACTACAGCAATAAGTCCGTCCGCAATCGCCACATCCACCCAACATTGCAGCCTCATCCCTTATACCAACTTGTCTCATTTCAACCCGAACAGAAAGAGCGTCAGAAAGGGCACGAACTAATTTTCTAAAATCAACTCTTCCTGGAGAAGAAAAGAAAAATGTAACTTTGTGACGTGAAAAAGCATAATGAGAACTTATTAGTTGCATAGGCACTTTAAATTCTTTAATTTTTCTTTTAGTAAGTTCTAAAGCTTTAGATTCCAATT
>CAZLCI010000082.1:0-3261 GCA_964558115.1 uncultured Nitrospinaceae bacterium
ATTGAAAAGCGCACGGCTAGATTTGTAAGTTTAGTTGTTTTTTATAATTTAGACGGGAAATATTACTCCTTTGAAGGTTATCTCGAAGGAATGATTGCTGAAAGTTCTAAAGGGCAACATGGATTTGGTTATGACCCAGTTTTTTATCTCCCAAACCTAAAATGTACTGTTGCAGATTTATCACAGATTGATAAGAATAACATTAGTCATAGATCAATAGCATTTAGTAAATTTAAAGATTGGTATTTAAATGTTTTTACGAAAAAATGATGAAATTATAAGATATCCTATATTTAAGTCTATAAGGAGGATTAATTAAATGTCTAAAATTAAAATGATTGAGTTGGATGATGCAAAGGGAGCTACTAAGGATTTATATGATGCAAGTACAGCAATGATTGGAAGGGTTCCTCATTCTGTTAGGGTTTTAGGCAATATCCCTATGGTTTCAAAGTTTTTTCTTCTGTTTAGCGCGGTTATGCAAAGAGAAGGTGCGGGAAGTTATCTTTCATCAAAAATTAAGGAAATAGTAATCATCAAAACCAGTCAGGTTAATGGATGTGATTATTGACTTGCGCATAATACGGCGCTTGGACAAGCGGCAGGGATTACAGAAGAACAGGTTTCATCTATCGTTAGCGACGATTACATGGATTCTTCGATTTTGTCAGATAGAGAAAAGGCTGCAGTGTTATGGGCAGAACATGTAACAAAAAATACTGCTCGTTCTAGAGATGATGTTTTTGAAGTGGTTAAAAAGAGTTTTTCAGATAATGAAATTGTTGAACTTACACTTATGTGTGGAACTTTTAATCTCTGGAATCGATTTATGGACTCTCTTGGTATACAGGTTGAAGATCAATCCGAAGTGGATAAGATAAAAAAATCTGTTTATTTAAGTCCAGATAAAGTAAAAGCTTTTTTGGAAACGATGTTAGAAAATTGGCCTACAGAATTTCCTGTTCCTGATTCTTCTGCTCCAAAAGAATAAGTATAGATTTTTAAGAAGGGGTCATAATTTGGATATATTGGAAGTTTCAGAAGAAAAAGCTGAAGGAAAAATTCGGGAAATTTTTTCGGATATTCAAAGTGTTACGCGTTCAACACAAGTTGGTTTTTTGTATAGGTCGCTCGCAGTTCATGAAAATATTTTCGTTCAGTTTTGGGAAAAAATTCGTAATAATTTAATTTCTCAATATTTTGAAAGATGTGCTCAAAATGTTCGCATGAGGATGATTCCTCCAATGCCTGAAGATGTTCCAGATTTTGAAGAAGAATTGTTAGATGAAGAGTATGACGACGAAAAAATTATTTCCATTTCTCGTATCTTAGATATGTATAATTATTTGGGTCCAAAAGATTTAATTTTTGCTATAGCCTTAAAAGCTTCCTTGAATGGCATAGGTATGGGGGGAACTTCTCCTGGTTCAGAATATGATTTAGAGGATATTTCTCTAGGGCCTCCTGTTGAGATGCCGTTTCCGGTTTTAATAGAACCAAAAAATCTAGCAGATGATTTTTTAAATGGGATATTAACTGAAAAGAATCATAAAGCTATTCCAGATGTATGGAGAGCGCTCTCAAATTTTCCAGAATTTTTGAAACTTATTTCTTCTTTTGTTTTGGAGCAGAAATCTCAAAAAGGATTTGAAATAACAGTTGATCTTTCAAAAGGCGCAGCCGCGGCTGCAGCTCAAGAATTTCCTTATGAATTTGTTCTTGAAACACAGAAACTGAGTAAAGATGAAATTTTAGTGCTTGATCAAAAATTGGATTACTTTATACAAGTAATCCCCGAAACTAATGTGATGATACATCTGCTTCGTGCTAGCCTTCTGGGTGAGTCTAGAGTTAGAAGAGACCCATTCGATTAGACTAAGAATTTTTAAATTGTAATTTTTATTAGCAAAAAAGGATGTATGTGGTTTTTATGTCTTTTTATATGATCGCCGTTTTTTCACCGCTTTTCTTTATAGCAGGAATTATTAAAGGTTCCATTGGTTTTGCTTTGCCTGTTGCTACTATTCCTTTTCTTTCCTTATTTATTAATCCATTGCATGCGATTGCACTTATGTCGATTTCACTTTTTTCGACAAATCTTATGAATGTTAAAGTAGGATTGAAGGAACGGAGAAATCTTAAAGATATAGTTCCGTTTCTAGTTATTGGATTTTGTAGTGTTCCAATTGGTGTTTGGATTTTAAAATGGATGGATCCGAATGTTATAAGATTGATTTTAGCTATTGCGATTGCAATCTTTGTTTTTATAAGAGGTCTTTTTCCCACACTTAAAATTAAATCGGAGTTCACAAAAAAATGGGGTTTAGGTTCCATTTTTGGATTTTTAGGTGGTTTGTTAGGAGGTATGATAGGAATCCCCGGACCTACAACACTAATTTATTTTTCAATGTTCGATTGGAAAAAAGATACATTTATTTTTCTTATTAATTCTTTTAATGCTTTGACATCAGGCCTACTAGTTGCCAGTTTCTTTTCCCAAGGGATTTATACAGAAACTATTTTTTCCTATGCAATTATAGTCCTTATTCCTGTTTTTCTAGGATATTGGATTGGGTTGAGATTACGTAAATATATCAATCAAAACCGATTTGAGTTCATTGTGAAAATAGTTTTAATTGGTATTGCTTTAGTTCTTTTCGTGAGAAGTGTTTCTGGATTAACTTCCTAATTATTTAAGAAAAAAATTGACATGATCGTAATGTTATAATATAACATGTCTTTTCTTTTTCTATTTATAGGAGATTTTTGATTTGATTTTGAGATTTTTTACTTTTATTGCTTTATTTTTTTGTATTGTTTCTTTCAATTTGTCCAATGTTTCGGCCAAAGAAAATCGGAAAAAAATAGTAGTATCTTTTTCTATTTTAGAAGATATTGTTTCTGTGATTGGTGGAAAAAGAGTACATGTGACATCGCTTGTGAGAAGGAATATGGATTCACATATATTTCAACCAACTCCTCGTCAAGCGAAGATAGTTGCCTCGGCGGATCTTGTAATAATCAATGGCTTAGGTTTTGAAGGTTGGATGGAAAGATTAGTGAAGGCTTCGGGATATAAAGGGAAAACAATTGTTGCAACAGATAATATTCCAAAATTGAAATTTGAAGATGATCATGATGACCATGATGATCACAAGAAAGACCACGATGACCATCATGGACATAAGAAGGATCATGATGACCATAAGAAAGACCACGATGACCATCATGGACATAAGAAGGATCATGATGACCATAAGA
>CAZLCI010000082.1:3361-6439 GCA_964558115.1 uncultured Nitrospinaceae bacterium
AAGACGATCATGGACACAAGAAAGACCACGATGACCATCATGGACATGGCGAATGGGATCCGCATGTTTGGTTAAGTGTGCCTAATATGAAGATTTATGTCACAAATGTTGCAGAAGCGATGTCTAGAATGGATCCTTCATCGAAAACGTATTATATGAAAAATTTAAAAAAATATATTTCAGATTTGAACAATTTGGATAAATTCATACGTCGTAGTATAAATTCTATTCCTAAAAAAGATAGAGTAGTGATTACTAGTCATGAAGCTTTTGGCCATCTATCGAATGAGTATGAAATAGAATTTTTAGCTCCACAGGGGTTATCTACCGAAACTAGAGCAAGTGCATCAAAGATTGCCTCAATTATACGGTTTATAAAAAAGCATTCAGTGAAAGCTGTATTCCCTGAAAACATTACTGATAATAGATTAATTGAACAAATTGCAAAGCAAACAAAGATAAAAATAGGTACTAGTCTTTACTCTGATGCACTTTCAGAAAAAAATGGACCAGCAGGAACCTATTTAAATTATATGCGTTATAATGTAAATAGTATTGTAAACGCTCTTAAGTAGAATTTAAGATTTTAAGGGAATATATGAGTAGAGCACATGATTTTACACTTACTAAAAATCAACAATTAGTTTTTAATTTGTTGAAAGAAGAAGGTGTTAAAATGTCTGCTTATGAAATTTTAGATAAACTAAGGGGGAGTGGTATTTCTGCTCCCCCAACAGTTTATCGCGCTTTAAGTTCTCTAATATCTAAAGGTTTAGTTCATAAAATAGAAAGTCTTAATGCATTTATAGTCTGCGATCATAATCATGAGGCCGAGGATTCAGTTTATTTTGAAATTTGTGATGATTGCGGTGAAACTAAAGAATATTCTGATAAGAAAATCTATTCTCAGATCCATAAACAAACAGAAAGAAAAAATTTTAAGATTACAAAAACTACTGTAGAAATTCATGGTCAATGTGAAGATTGTATGGATAGTTAATTAGGAGTTTTTTGTATGAAAAGACAAAAGATAAAAACTAAATTTACATCTTATAGTTTTTTGTGTTCTGGGGCTTTTCTGAGAATTTTTGTGTCTGTAGTACTTAGCTTGATTCTATGGGTCGGTGTTTTTTGGTCAATTCAATAGTTGAGGAAACGTATGCCCAAGATAGTTTCATGTAAAAATTTAACATTGGGATATGATCGCCATCCAGCTGTTCACCATTTAAGTTTTGATTTCCAGTTTGGTTCGTTAACTGCTATAGCTGGACCTAACGGTGGGGGTAAGTCTACTCTTTTAAAGGGAATAACAGGTTCATTGCAACCCTTAGAAGGTAGTTTGGATTTTCCAAATTCTCAGTCTGTCAAAGTGGCATATTTACCTCAACAGAGTGATATTGATCCGATCTTTCCTGTAACTGTTATTGAGTTCATATCTATGGGTCTTTGGAGTGATATTGGCTCTTTTTCCGGTATTTCCAGTTCTATGGGAGAAAAAGTCTATGATTCAATTTCTTCACTCGGTCTTATTGGATATGAGGATAGGCCTATTGGAACTTTATCTGGTGGTGAAATGCAGCGTGTTCTATTTGCGCGTTTATTATTACAGGATGCTGAGTTAGTTCTTCTGGATGAACCTTTTAATTCTATAGATAGGCAGACTACAAATTTCTTGTTACATCTAATTCTTAAATGGCATCGTGAAGGGAAAACAATAGTTATTGCATTGCATGATCTTGAAGATATAAGGTCAAATTTTCCAGAGACTCTTATTCTAGGAAGGGAGATGATCGCTCATGGACGGACTGAAGAAGTGCTGACGCAAGAAAATTTATCTCGTGCCCATGAACTTTGCAAAGCATTCAATGAAAATGCTGATATTTGTTCAAGAATTACGCCTAGTTTTTTCTAATGATATATGATCTCATTATAGAGCCATTTATTGAATTTTCTTTCATGAGACGTTCCCTTATGGGATGTTTCTCTATTGCGTTAGGTGCGTCTCCTGTTGGTGTTTTTTTAATGTTGCGAAGAATGAGTCTTACCGGGGATGCAATTGCACATGCTATTTTGCCTGGTGCTGCTATGGGGTATCTTATTTCAGGTCTTTCTTTAACTGCAATGACTTTGGGAGGTCTTATAGCAGGAATGGTAGTTGTTTTTCTCACTGGATTAGTAACACGAAATACGATTCTTAGAGAAGATACAAGTCTTGCATCTTTTTATCTGATTTCACTGGCTTTGGGAGTTCTCATCGTCACTTTACGAGGGACGAATGTTAATCTAATGCACATTTTGTTTGGTACTATTCTTGCGCTTGATGACTCGACTCTTTTTCTATTATCTTCGATTTCGACCGTTACGTTGATTGTTTTAGCGATTTTCTATAGGCCTTTGATTTTGGAATGTCTTGATTCTGCATTTTTGAAATCCGTAAGCCCTATGAGTGGAGTTGCACATTATCTTTTTCTTAGTTTGACAGTTTTAAATTTAGTTGGTGGATTTCACGCTATGGGTACACTTTTGTCAGTGGGAATGATGATAATTCCTGCAGCTGCGGCTAGATTTTGGTCTCGTAATGTACAAGGTCTTATTTTAACTTCGATTCTATTTTCCTTGTTGGGAGGTATTACTGGATTACTCCTATCCTACCATTTTGCTTTTCCTACCGGTCCCTCTATTATCTTAGTAATTGGTCTTATATATATCTGTTCAATTTTGTTTGGTCGTTATGAATCTTTGTTTATTCAACTATTTCCTAGAAAACATTTAGAAGGATAATTTTTAATTAATTGTTTTTTTAAATTGATATAGTTTTTTAAATGCAGTACGTTCCTTTCCCTGTAACGTAATTATTTGTAAAATATAAATTATGTTTATGTGCGCCCGTAGCTCAGCTGGATAGAGCGACGGACTTCTAATCCGTAGGTCGCAGGTTCGAATCCTGCCGGGCGTACCATAATTTTTTAAAAATCGTCCAGTATTTTAGAATTTTAAGTTCTACTTTTTATAATTTATTGATACGATTTCAATATTGGACGGATTTCTTCGAGGTGGGTGTAGCTCAGTGGTTAGAGC
>CAZLCI010000083.1:0-6221 GCA_964558115.1 uncultured Nitrospinaceae bacterium
GTAGGAATCCTCTGAATAGAGATACGAGTAGAACTTCAAAATTTACACCAAATTGGAAAAAAGCAATTAATACAGAACAAAGGAGTCCTGCAGGGCCAGCTTTTTTGCCTCCCCATCCTAAACCAAGCATTAGAAATGTAATTACAACTATTGGAGAAAGTGACAAAAACCAGTTATAAAAATTTGTTTGTAGTGTAAGGTCTGCAGGATTCAAACCAAAACTCCAGATAAAAGATTAATAATTTTTAATTATGTTACAGAAGTGACGAGAATTCCTCCAGCAACAATCAAAATTGCTGCAAAAAAGGTTTTTAAGGTAACTTTTTCTTGTTTTTTTAAGAAAACAATACTAAGGATCACAACCCACAGAGGCGTGATTCTACTTAATGGCAAAACTATGGTTAGATCGCCTAAAGAAAACGCACTCCATAAAAATCCAGAAGCAGCGAGATTAAAAAGAGCTGCAATAGTAAAAAGCTTAAAACTTCTTTTATCTAAAATTATTTTTCCTCCGTCCTCCATGAATCTTTTGTAAAAAAACATGGTTGCGAGACCGACCCAAAAAGAGATCCCTATACCAATAAAAGGAACTTTCCCATAGGAAAACGCTATCTTTACAAAAACTGGAGAAAGGCCATAACTAATTGAAGAAATAAGTGGATATATACACCCACTGTCTAGCCATCCTTTAAAACCACTAGAATCTTCTTTTTGAGGAAGTGAAAGTAAAAATACTCCCACAATTATGAGAGTAGTTCCAACCAAAACAATGTTTTGCGGTTGTTCGTCTAAAATAAAAATCGCAAGTAATACAGCCCAAATAGGTGATGCTGAGTGAATAGGAGTAGCTCTACTAACTCCAATTCTCTGTATCCCTATAAAATGCGTTATAGTTCCAAGACCTGCTCCGAAGAACCCGCTGAGCACAAACCATAAAATTTGATTTATAGAAACTACTGAAAAAGAACCTAGATACCATGCAATTATAAATCCGCCAGTCCCAACTATAACATCGATGAAAAGGATTGCAGCAGTAGAACTTCCACTTTCCATTCCTTTTCTTAGTAGAATTAATGTACCTGTGTAACTGAAAGAAGAAGCTATAGCAAAAATTACACTTAAACCAAGAGTAAAATCAGAATTGACCATTTATCTTAAAATTCCTAATTTTATAATTTTTACCTTGATAGGAGAGAAAAACTAATAAATTCAATTACTTGTGAAATTTCTGCGATTCAATTTTAAATCATTTAATTTAATATAATTGCGATTTTAGCTTAAAATTGTTATAAAAGGGTAGCAAACCAACACAGATTGTTGTAAATGATTATCTCTTTTCTGCAGTTTGTAGAAGGTTTTTGTTTTCTTATTGTTTTTTAGCTTGAGGTTTTTTTGGTTAGGTCTATTGATTCTTATAAAGCAGTGTCTGTTTCGAAACATTCTGATTTGCCGAACAAAGTTTGTGCAGAGAAATTGTCGGAGACGTATAAAACTGCGGTCAGAGTTCCTACCCAAAATGGAGGAGAGGCTTTCAAAGTCTTTACGAATCGTCAGATAGATAAGATTCCTCAGATTCAATCTTTGTCTAGTGATGTACGTTTTGCGATGAAGGTTGTATCATCGATCCTGCCATTTAGAGTGAACGAATATGTTATTAATAATCTGATTGATTGGAGTAAAGTACCTGATGATCCTATCTTTCAGCTTACGTTCCCTCAAGTTGGAATGCTTTCGCCTGAACATTTTGATGAGATTGCGTCGCTGATATCCAAAGAATCACCAGCCCCTATCCTAAATGAGGCTATTAAAAAAGTTCGTGGTGATTTAAATCCACACCCTGCAGGACAAATGGAACTAAATGTTCCAACGCTTGACGGAGAAACTTTGCAGGGTATGCAACATAAGTATAAGGAAACAGTTTTATTTTTTCCAAGTCAAGGTCAAACGTGTCATTCCTATTGTACATTTTGTTTCCGATGGGCCCAGTTTGTTGGTGATAAGGAGTTAAAGTTTGCTTCCCATGAAGCTAAAAATTTACATGAATATTTGTCTCAGAATACCTGTGTTACCGATTTGTTAATGACTGGTGGCGATCCAATGGTTATGAAAACCAAGAATCTTGCGGAATATCTTGAACCATTGTCTGAGGATCCTCGTTTAGAGCATGTTCAAACCATCAGAATAGGAACAAAGTCTTTGACTTTCTGGCCACAACGTTTTGTTAGTGACAATGATTCTGATGATCTGATTCGTCTCTTAGAACGTTTAGTAAAATCAGGAAAACACGTGGCTCTTATGGCCCATTACAATCACTGGCGTGAAATGGAAACAGAAATCGCGCGAAAAGCCATAAAACGAGTTCAGGAGACAGGAACAATAATTCGAAGCCAAGGACCTGTTTTAGCTCATATAAACGATCATGAAGATATTTGGGCAAAAACTTGGACAACGCAGGTAAAGCTTGGAATTATTCCTTATTACATGTTTGTTGAAAGAGATACTGGTGCTCGGTGCTATTTTGAAATTCCTCTTATACAAGCCTACGAAATATATAGAAAAGCATTGAAGCAGGTTTCAGGATTAGGAAGAACTGTTCGTGGACCAAGTATGAGTAGTGAACCAGGAAAGATCGAAATTCAGGGTGTTTCTAACATAAATGGTGAAAAAGTTTTTGTGCTGAGATTTATTCAGGGAAGAAATCCTGATTGGGTACAAAAACCTTTCTTCGCTAAATATGATGAAAATGCGAAGTGGTTAAATGATTTAACTCCTGCCTTTGATGAACAAAAATTCTTTTTTGAAGATGAGTTCAGCGCTTTGAAAGAATCGATAAGTCTGAAAACTGTTTAATTTCAACTTTTATATCTAAGAATCTGGGCAGCTAGCTCAACCAGGCAGAGCAACGGACTCTTAATCCGTAGGTTGTGGGTTCGATTCCCACGCTGCCCACCAATCAAAAGATATAGAATTATTTCATTTTTTTTATTTTCCAAAAAGAAGTGACGACTCTCACAGAGTTGAAAGTCGTCACCTTTAAATTTAGTTAACTTTTTTTCACTTTGCTTTTTTTATTCGGAATAATCGGAAGTAATAGGTAACCTGATTGTTTTGGACCAGTATGAAGGGTTGTCCTGCCATTAAAAACCTCATTAGACCGGTCAATAGGATGATCATGAAGGAATGGTCCAGATCCACGAGATAGAACATAATCTCCAACAGCACGACCTGGTCTATCAAAATCTTGTCCAGAAATATTTAAAGCAATACGAAAGCCCTTTGGTAAAACAATACATTGTGGCCAAATTTCTATATCTAGTTCGTAAATCTTCTCTGGACTCAACGGTTGTTTGTCATCATGAGTATGATAAGGACGCCAAGGAGTCGATTTTTTCTGATCGAGTTTTCTGTGTGATGCACGTAAACAACCCTGTGCAAGAGGTGTTTTAGGATCGACTGTTCCTTGAAAGTAAACTTCTTTTCCTTTTGGTGAAAAAGCTTGCATCGTAACAAAGAGATCTGCATCTTTTGTAGAAGAAGAGACAAAAAGCTTGGCAGCTAATGGTCCGGTTATTTCTGTTTCTTCTTTTAAAGGTGAAGATAAAATAGTTATTCCACGTGTTTTAGCTCGGAATGTTATTGATCGATTTGATTTGGGAGCAGTCCATTCAAGTTTTCCTTTTCCTCCTACGTTTAAAAATAATTTTGTCCACTTTGTTTTTTTCAATGGCCAATTACTTTCTTTTCGTAAGGTAACTTCTTGGGTAAATGGTTTGCGAAGATTTATCCATACTTTTGGTTCTTTTTTCCAACCATTCTTTTTGCCCATGAGATAATAGTCAAAAAAACGTTTTTGCAATTCCATGCCATACTCTAGATAGAACCATTCTTCGTGTCGTCCTGGATGACACTCCAGCCATTTTTCTTTTGAGGCTGCTTGTGTAAAAGCTTCAAAATTACCACGAGGATGAAGGCCAAAACCAGCCCAACTTGCAGCGCTTAAAAATGGCACTGTAACTTTAGACCAATCTGGAGAACGCGATTCATACCAATCATCATCCATCTCGCGTACTAAAAAATTTTCAAGTGTATCTGCTCGGTTTTCTTTCAACTTTTCTTTAGATAGATTTCCTGGACCAGTTGCCCTCGTTTTCATCCAATGATCTCTAGGGCCTTTTGGATTCCCGTATTGAACTGCTTCTACTTGTCTTGGGTACCAAATCTCCATAAATTTATTAGACAAGATTCCTCCGTGACGAGCCCAATCTCTATAGTGATCTGCAGCCCCTTCCCACGGGATCATTGCAGTCAAATGTTTCGGCTGAAGTGCTGCAACTTGCCATTGATTAATTGCATAATAACTTACTCCATTGAGCCCTACTTTTCCGTTTGACCATTTCTGGCGTCCGGCCCATTCAATTGCATTTGCGTAATCTTTTGTCTCTCGAGGAGAGAAAATATCGAGATATCCAGGGGAACGACCTGCTCCTCTAGAGTCAAATCTCACACATGCGTAGCCCCAGGGAACCCAAATTTCAGGATCTACGGTTTCCCAGGTTAACCAACGGTGTTTTGACCCATCTAAGATATTCGGGTGCATTTTAACTAGTGAATCCCATAGTGGTTTATAGTGTTCCTGATACTTCACTCCTTTACCGTACGGACCACCTGCCATAACAATAGGAACCTTCTTCTTAGTATCTGGCCTATAAACATCACAACGTAGTACTATTCCATCGTCCATTTTAATTTGTAAATCTCTTTCAATAATCATCGGACTCTCCCCCTTTTTATTATTGCGGAAAACTTTAAGGTTAGATCTAAATTTTAGTTATTAACAAAATATTATATTTTATTTTTAAAAAATTTAATATTTTTTTTCAGTTCTTTTTATAGAAGATAGTATTTTTAAATTTTCTCTATACTTAGATACTGTCCTTCTTGAAATAGGAATGCCCATTTCTAAGAGGAGTAAAGATATTTTTTGATCACTAAGCGGTTTTATCTTGTCTTCTTTATTAATTAATTCACTAATCATGTTCTGAATATAACGTGTTGAGATTTCTTCTCCACTTATCTTTTGGATAGAGTTATGGAAAAAATATCTAAGAGAGAGTACTTCATTTGAAGGGGTTTCTAAATATTTGCCATTGATTGTTCTACTAATTGTAGAAATATGTAGTCCTGTCTCATGTGAAATATCTTCCAATTTTAAGGGTTTTATTTCTTGAATTCCATTTTTAAAAAAGTTATTTTGATTTTTTGCAATTACTGTTCCTACCCTTAAAAGAGTTTCTTTCCAGTTCCTAACGCTTTCAATAAAATCTTTAGCCTGTCCTAGTTTTTCTTTGATATGTTTTTGATCTTTACGATCTAATTTTCCTAGTTCTTTCGATATTTCCACATATTCTTGATTGCAAACTAGAGGTTTTATCCCATCGGTTTTAAATTTTTCTTCATTTAATTTAACATTCATTTTTTCATTTTTTATAGAAACGAAAATATCCGGAATTTTCAATTCTTCTTCATATTCTACAAAGTCCTCAGCAGGATTTATTTTCAGTTTCTTAATTAGTTCAATAGATTTTTGAATTTCTTCTACTGATACTCGAAATTCTTTAGCTATAGACTTTAATGATCTTCTTTTTAATATTTCCAAGTTGTTCTTTATGAGTTTTTTTGCAATTTGAATTATTTTCTTGGGATACATATTATCTTGTAAGTGTTCGATTTGGATATTCAAACATTCAGTTATATTTCTTGCGGCGATTCCAGAGGGTTCTAAATTTTGTAAAATTTTTATTCCCTCTGCCAAAATTTCAGTAGATATTTTGTTTTCTTCTGCGATTTCTTTTAAATTAAAATCTGACGGGAAATATCCATTCTGATTAATATTATGAATTAGTTCTTTAAGTAGAATTTTTTGTTTGCTAGATACCTTTAATTCGCCTACTTGGTTTTCAAGAAATTCATGAAAATTTATTTTTTTTGAAATAATTTTTTCTTGATAATTCTCTTTATATTCATTTTCGTAATTTTCAGTTTTGAATTCTTCACTTTCGGGACTCTTTTCTTCCAAGGCAGGGTTATTTTCTAGTTCATTTGTAATCATTTCTCCAAGTTCTGCACTTGTAGATGATAGGATGCTAATTCTTTGTATCATTTTAGGCGTGATAGAAAGTTTTTGTTCGATTTGTTGTTCAATTTCAAAATTGTTTGACATA
>CAZLCI010000084.1:0-5772 GCA_964558115.1 uncultured Nitrospinaceae bacterium
ATTTTTAAAAAAATATATTAAATTTTTAATTTTCAAAAAAATAACCAAAAGAGGCTTAGACCTTTTCTTTCGAAACAAAGATATGATCACTGCATATCCTGCTACATCTGGTAGATATGACGAACATTTAAACTTTTTCCTCGCTCATTTTTCAAAAGAAGAATACAAAGATTTTTTAATAGACATTGGTGCAAACATAGGACTTATTTCTTGTCAAAATGGAGAAAACTTCCAAGAAATTCATATGTTTGAACCAAACCCTGACTGTTTTAAGATTTTAGAAGTAAACTCAATGATTGCACTAAAAAACACGAACTATTTCTTAAATAATTTTGGTCTAGGTGAGGAAGATGGAACATTCGAATTGTCTGTGCCAAAGGACAATTGGGGAGGTGGTTATATCAATGATGATTCTAATCCCATGTTTCATAAAGTTTCTCTAGAAAAAAACAAAAGAAAACCTATTAAAGAAAATACTTACTTTCATAGGCATGTCAAACTCAAAAATGCACAGAAAGAACTTGAAAATTTATTTAATTCTCTAGGAAAAAAGAAACTTACCAAAGGTATTATCAAGATAGATGTAGAAGGATTAGAGAATCCAATAATTAAAGCTATAGCAAAAAAAACACCTAGCAACTTCAAATTAATACTGATTTTTGAAACCTGGAACAAAAAAATAGATCTAAACTCTTTAATTTCAGATTTTGGAGGTAGAGCTAAAATATTTGAATTCACAGAAAATACATTGTGGGGAAAAAAAGCTGGAAAAATTTTAAAATTATTTTCACTTTTAGGATTTTTATTTGGGAAACCTGCAATCACTTACAAAACTAAAGAAATAGACAAAGAGGAAACAAACACTGATTATATAATTACCGTAAGCGAAAAATAAAACAGGAGAAAAAAATGGAATATGTACATCAACTAAATCCAGATGAAGGAGCAACACTTGCTCCAGGAGTTTCGACATCGTTTGGTATTGCAGTAGCAGGAGAACGTATACATGTCGGCATGGTAAATAAAGCTCGTGGAACTGGTTCAAAACTTCATCAACATCCTAATGAACAATTCAATTTAGTTATGCGTGGTACTTTAATGGGTGAAATTAATGGAGTTGAGTTTAAAGCTCCTACTGGAACCGTAATTCACATTCCAGCAAATACGCCACATTCAATAATCGCTGACCCCGAAGATGAAGACGTTATCTTCTATGTTTCAAAAGATACCTCTGCAGAGATAACTCATGCAGACCCTATTGATGGAAAAGCAGATGGGGCAAGATTTGAATCTGGCTTTGAGGAAAATTAGATACTCTTTTTACTTGCCCTAATCAGAAAATAAAAAGCCTCCCTAGAAAAAGGGAGGCTTTTTTGAAATTAAAAATTCTTATTAAGGTCTTACACCATTTTCTTTCCAATAACGCATTGCGCCTGGATGAACTTTAACTTTTGCTAATCCTCTCATCCCCGTTGATTTCTTTACATGTTTTCCTACTGGATGATATTTACGAATCTGTGAGGCATTGTCATAAAGAGATTTAACAAATGTGTATGCAGTATTATTACTCATTTTGCTACTAGCCATTAAAGCCCACATCTGACCCCAACTTACGATATCCTTGTTGTAGCCTGTAATAGAGCCTGCTGCAACGACATCACGAACAAGACCAGCTTCATTTTTTGCTAAAGTTGCAATAGTTTTCTCATCAGGCCCAAAAAAGTGAAGCTTACCAGAAAGTACTCGCGAAAGATCCATGTATGCAGGAGCTGGAATTCCACCATTCAGGAAGAAGAAACCTGCATCCACACGTTGATCCTTGATAGCAGCTGAATTCTGATTATTATTAAAGAACTCTCGTTTCGCTTTCACTCCACTAATACCTAGAGCAAGTTGAGTTACTATGTAAATAGAACCACCACGTCCACCAACAACAAATTTTCTTCCTGCTAGGTCGGACCATTTTTTAATACCAGAAGTCTTATGAGTAGCGTAAACAACTGTCAAAGGATAAAGTGCACCCAGAGCAAGAACGTCCATAGGTTTTTTGAAAGGTTTTCTTCCAGTTTGTCCCCAAGAAATAGCAGGAGCAGTCCCCATACCTACACGGAATGGCCGCATTTTATTTTTTTTCTGCAAAGTACGTACGTTACCTGTAGAACCACCTGTAACAGCAGCTTCTACATTCAATTTCCCACCAGAACCATCATTGATAACCTTTGACATAGCTACTCCGACTTCAAAGGTTGCACCACCTGGTTGAGATGTTCCTAATAAAATTTTCTGACCTGCACTAGCAATAGGTGCTGTACCTATTAAAAGAGCAAAGACAGCGATAGTCGAAACTACATACTGCATTAATTTCTTCATCAAATTCTCCTTCTAATTACCAATTAAGGGATGAGCTTAAATAAGCCCATATATAATCGCTTTCCTAAGAAAGCTGAAAAACAACTAATGTATTTAAAAAAATTTAAAATTTGTAGTATAGTTATCTCTAATTAAAACTAAACTACGCCTAGACGTCAAGTACTATATTTATGACTTTTGCACTCTCAACGGAAGGAATTTTATGACCAGCGAGTCTCAATCTACTAATACATCAACCCCTCTAGTTCGTGGACTTATTTTTGTATCTGCGTGGGTTGCAGTTATATCTGCTCTTTATCATATCGCGGCAGTTTACTTGAGTCCTCTTCCCGGTGAGATGCATCCAAACATGCATATGCTACTAGCCTACATTATCCTTTTAGTAGGTGGTGCTGGCGCTATGCCAGATGTGTACGGAGAAAAAATAAAAAAACTAAATATTCTCCCTATCTTTTATGTTGCTTCTCTTTTTCCAGCTGTCTTCTTTTTCTATTTTGCTGAAGAATTGGGAGAAGGTTGGTCAGAACAAAATTTGTTGTGGTTATATGCTCTTCCATTTATTATATGGGCAGCGATGATAGTTATAGAGAAATCTTGGTATGCGCTTACTTTGTGGTTTCTCGGATTCGTTCCATTTTTCCTTTTACTTCCAAACTGGAGTTCTCTTTCTGAAAGTACACAAGAACCAACTTTATGGTGGTTCCTTTTAGCTTCAGCAATCCCAACAATGTGGACCTTGTTTGGCGTTTTTTACAGACCTCTTTCAGGCATTAAAAATGCAGGGGTTTCAATTATAGTTTTTTTTACTTCTCTCTTCTTAATTTGTTGGCGTGTTTTTCTATGGGCAAATCAAACTGATGCCATAAGAAGTTTCACTTACTTATGGCCTCTTCTTATTCTTATGCTTCCTTTAATCTGGGCAAGAAGAAAAATGAGAGAAAAATTTGAAGAAACTCCTTCATACCCATATCCTGCAGGGCTGACGATCGGATTGAACTCGGGAATGCTTCTTTACGTTGTAGTTGCATGCCTTTACCTATTTTATTTTCATGAAGAAATGGTAGACAGGGTATCTGCTCCTACAGTTGCAGATACTCGTGTTGGCTTTATTATGATGGTTGTTGCTTTAGAACTCACAAGACGTTCCTTTGGTCCTCCTCTTCCCATTCTAGCTATTATCTCGATTTCTTACGGTATCTGGGGCAATTTGTTTGCCTCTCCTTTTGGACATGGAGGACATACATGGGTTGAAATGTTGGCTAAACTAACAACCGATTTCATAGGAGGTATTTTAGGATTTCTTGTTGTTATTTCTGCTACATTTATAATCATGTTCCTTATTCTGGGCGCTTTTCTACATGAATCAGGAGCAGGAAAATTTTTCGTAAATTTAGCTTTAGGATTATTTGGAAAAATGAGGGCTGGTGCTGGACTTGCTGCAGTTGGTTCAAGCGCACTGATGGGAACTGTTTCCGGAAGCGCTTCCGGAAACGTTGTTACTACAGGAACATTTACAATCCCACTTATGAAACGAATTGGCCTTAGTCCTCATATAGCTGGTGCAGCAGAAGCTGCTGCGAGTAGCGGAGGTCAGATTATGCCTCCTGTCATGGGCGCTGGCGCTTTTATTATGGCTGAACTGATAGAGGTTCCTTATTTTCAAATCATTCTATATGCAACTATTCCTGCTATACTTTATTTCGTCATCGTGGGTATTAATATTCACTTTGCCTCTGGCGCACTAAATATGAAACCGTTAGCTAAAAGCGAAATTCCTGATTGGAAAATGGAACTTCGGTCTGGATGGTTTTATTTAGTTCCACTTGCATTCCTAGTCTATTTTTTATTCGAGGGAAGAACACCGGTTTTTGCTGGGGTAATGTCAGTATTTATAATGGTTGGAGTTTGGTTCTATAGAAATACCGGAGAATTTCTTGCTTCATTCAGAAAAGATGATTCTGTTATTCCTAACGATGTGTATGTTTTTGTACCTGTCACTTTCTGGGTTTTCAGCTTTATTATCTTCTCTTTACTAAATACACTCGAAGTATGGTTTGGATGGTCATTAGGCATTAGAGATACCGTTCAGACAATGTCTATAATCAAAGCTGTTGTCTTCATAGGAATTACTGGAACCGTCATTACCAGTTTATTGATTAGAACTAATGCTGCAGGAAAAGTCTTTTGGAATGAAATTCAAATGGCTTGGCCAGTTATATACCCTGTGGCTGCTCTGGGACTTTGGATGGCCTTCGGTTGGACATCTGGAGTAGCGGGGGCGTTTGTCGTTTTACTTTTACTCTCATTACTTTCAATCGTTCGCGGAAATCTATTCAATACCACGACAATTATCCCTTGGCTATTTGTATTAATATGGGGTGGAACTTTTGTCTTTCAAAAGGGCTTGTATTATGTTTTGCCTGCTCTTTCAGATTTTTCGGAATGGTTTATACCTTTCGGTTTCATTTATCACTCCATAATCTTTTTTGGTATTGGCGCAATCATTCAAAAAATCATTCTCTCATCAGCACAACAATCAAATAACACTGACAATAAAAAACCGAATATCAAACAGGTAGTTGCAATTTTTCTAAATCCTTTTATTTACTCGAAAAATGCAAAAAAACTTAATGTAAGCGGTCCTGACGTACAGGCTTCCGATACTGCTGGTGTATGGATAGTTAGAATACGTGAAGCTCTTAAAGTTGGCGGAAAACAAGGTGCTGAATTTGGAGTTACACTCGCTACAATAGATATAGTGGTAACAGTACTTACTATCACGGGCATTGGAAATAAATTTGCTTTTCTTATAGAAGCTCTTGCTAATGACATATGTTTTTTTGGTACCGCTGTAGGAGGTGGATGCGCATATTATCTCGGACTTGATGGCTTTTTCGTAGGTCTTCTTCTAACCGCAATTTGTTGCGCAGTCCTAGGAATGGGAATGCCTACTACAGCGGCCTACGTATTACTAGCCATACTAGGTGGTCCTGTACTAATTAAGCTTGTAGGTCCAGAACTAACGAGTGTTTACGGCGCTGAATGGGCAAAGGAATTCATAGCTAACAAAGGAGATAGAGTGGCTTCGCATATGTTTATATTCTATTTTGCAATCCTATCTGCGATCACACCACCTGTTGCAATAGCATCATTGGTAGGCGCAAAACTTGCAGGGGCTACTTATTTCAAAACTTCTATCATGTCACTTCGATTTGCGATTGTTGGTTTTGTGGTACCTTTCCTTTTCATGTATGAACCTGCTCTATTAACTTTCGGTACCCCTGGAAGAATTCTTCTCTCCTCTGTCATGACACTAATTGCTTTCATAGCATTTTCAGCAGCTACTCAAGGTTGGCTTTTAGAAAGATTGAGATATTACGAAAGAGTACTATTATCTGTCGC
>CAZLCI010000085.1:0-5656 GCA_964558115.1 uncultured Nitrospinaceae bacterium
CCTTTAAACCTCCCTTTTTTCCTAAACTAAATCCTTCACCAATGGCGGTTCTATTGATTTCGCTGATTGTATTAACGACCATTTTCATTAAAGAACCGCTACCACTAGGACCCATGTAGAATTGTTTTTTTGTGAATGTGCGAAAAATAGGAAGGCATGCATTGAACGAGTTCTTTGTTCCTCCACACATGAGTACCAATTCTTTTCTTTTAGCAACTTTTGGATTTCCGCTAACAGTAGCGTCTAAATAAGAAATGGATTGCTTCTTTAGAGTTCTAGATATTTCTTTTGTGATTTCTGGATATACGGTACTGATATCAGCGAAAATTAATTTTTTATTTATTTTTGATACTCCATTTGATCCAAAGATAGCTTCACGGACAATATCGTCGTTAGGGAGTGACGCTAAGACAATATCTGATTTTTTGGCTACTTCTTTTGGAGAAGAAAGGACCGAGCCTCCCCGTTTTTTGAATTTATTGCAGGCTATGTTGTCTGGATCATAACCAAACACTTGATATCCAGAGGCAAGGATAATCTCAGAAATGGTTCCTCCCATTTTTCCAAGTCCGATGTACCCAATTTTCTTCAAGAAATAATCTCCATCTGCTGTATCAAAATTTTAATTTATCGAAATTGGTTCAGTTCAACTACTTTGCCCATATTGGAACTTTCTAAAATAGCTTCTAGCGTAGCTATAATCTCCAAGCCTTCTTTTCCGCTTACAAGTGGAGTTTCTCTGCTAATGATGCATTCTGCGAAATGTTTAAGTTCTTCCATGACACAGTCGTTCGTTTCGATTGAAATTTCTTTTCTTGATGATTCGTCATTTGTTTGAAAGTACATCTTTTTTCCGTCATCGTAAGACCATGCATTTGCTTTAGTGCCATATACTGCAGCGCTGAGATTAAATGGAACAACAACAGATGTAGCGACATACCCAGTTTGGCCATTCTCAAATTCAAAAAGAATAGAAGTTACATCATCGAGATTTGATTTTCCGTGTAATTTTTTGCTGAATGCGGAAAGACGTTTGGCGGTGCCTACTAAATAATAAAGTAAGTCAACCATATGTATGCCCAAGGCAGTCATACCTCCTGCAGGAGATTCTAGGGGATTGTTTCTCCAGTTGTCTTTAGGTTTTTGCATAATAGGCTTGGAGTAATTTGCTTCGAGATGATGGACTACTCCAAGTTCTCCTGTATCCACTAATTCTTTTAATTTTTTATTCGCATTGATCCATCTTCTCTTATGTCCTACTTGAAGAATGATATTGTTTTCTTTCGCAACAGAAATGCAATTTTGAGCATCTTCTACATTTAATGTGAAAGGTTTTTCTATAAAAATATCTTTTTTAAATGAAGCTGCTTCGCAAACTAATTTTGCATGAGTAGAATGTGGGGTAGCGATGATTACGCCATCTATTTCGTCACTATTTAATATATCCTCTAAGGAAGAAGAAACCGCACAATGAAATTCATTTGAAAATTGTTCAGCAATCTCTTTTACAGGATCAAAACATAAAGCTAGGTCTATATTTCCAGTTTTTTGAGCTGCTCTTGCGAGTGTATGTGCCCATCTTCCTAAACCGATTGATCCTATACGAACTATATTTTCTTTCAAAACAGAAGTCTCCTAACAAATTTGAAACTAATATATAAGACTTCTGTGTAAAATAAAATATAACCTTTGGTTTTGTGAATTTTATTTTTGTTAATTATTTCTAACTAGTTTGCTATCGTTTCTTTCCTCTTATATAAAATACGGTTTTATTTGTTGAATAAGGATTTTGTATGTCCACAATAGAAAACATGGCGTCTGAGTTCTCTGATGTAATTAAGTCAAAAAGAATTTTTGCGCCTGAAGATGCTTATATGGAACATGTGGAAATTATTCTAGTTGGCAATGGTCCTTATGTTTTATTTGATTCTGGGTACAGTATACAAAAGGATGAAGTCGTCGACTGGGTTAGAAAAGAAACAAATGGAACACTTGAAAAGTTTATTTTGACTCATCAACATTACGATCATTCGGGTAATGCGAAATCTGTTTGTGATAATTTTTCAGTCCCTTGTCATGCGCATCCTATTGAGATTGACCTAGTAAAGGAAAGAGAACCAGAAATTTCCTTTATTCCTATAGAAGAGAATTTCGTTGTTAATATTGGAGAGATTAATTTGAAAGCCATATTTACACCTGGGCATTCTCCTGGACATCTTACTTTTTGGTGGGAAGAAGAGAGAATCCTGATAGGCGGAGATAATATTCTCACGGATACGACAACCGCAGTAACCCCACCTTTGGGAAACTTGGCTTTATATATTAAATCACTTGAAAAGGTTTTGGACATGGGGCCCAAATTGATTTTTCCTGGTCATGGAAAACCAATTCAAAATCCAGAAGAAAGAATCAATCACTTGCTTTCACATCGAAATAAGAGAGAGAAACAGGTTCTCGAAGTACTATTAAAGAATGACTCTACATTGGAAGAAGTAGCAAAGCATATCTACAGGAATTTAAGGGAAGATCAATTGAGATTTGGTGTGAACATGGTCAAATCCATCATAGAGAAGCTGAAGGAAGAGAAAAAAATAACTTACGAAGATGGGATTTGTAAGGTTCTGTGAAAATATAATTTTGGGAGTGCAGGTTTTGTTGACAAATTGTCATACGTTAATTCTTCGAGAAATCCTGAAGGAAACTTCGCAAGTATATGATTCTGATATCTATGTGTACAATGTGGTTCCAGATTCGTTGCCATTGTCGGAAGAATTTAATGCTAAAGAAACTCATAGATTCCAATTGCCCAAAGGAGCATATGAAAAATACCCGAAGTTGAAGTGGGTGAAATGTCATTTGATAGTCGATAATTACTGTCATTATGGGTCTATAAACAAACCTTTAGAATCATTAAGTCCAGAAGAAAAAA
Organism: uncultured Nitrospinaceae bacterium; assembly: GCA_964558115.1. Classification (GTDB taxonomy): domain Bacteria; phylum UBA8248; class UBA8248; order UBA8248; family UBA8248; genus UBA3496. The sequence goes on from CAZLCI010000085.1 coordinate 2,930, forward strand.
AAGGATACACATACCAAAAAGGAAAAGAATTAATTCCTTTTTTGGAAGAATTTTGTTCAAAATTTGACATTGATTTGGATTCCTCTACAAAGTTTTATGTTTCTCATATTCTGACAGAAATTGCGGTCGATTATTCTATATATCTTCATGATGAATCTGTTGCTAATCTATTGAATGCATCTAGGGATTCAATGGAAACTGAAATGATAAATGAACTTTGTCAGGGATTAGCTGTTTTATATGGATGTGACCCAGAAAAAATTTATAGAGCAAGAAGTGCACCAAGAAAATTTTATGGTGATTTGCATGACCTAAAACTGCTGTTTCTTGACGGAAGAGCAAAAATAATTCTAAGAAAATTAGGGTTGAAATTTTCTGAAGAAAACATAGTACTTGGCAGCAAACTAATAGAGTCCTGTTCACAAAAAACAAAAAAATTCGAAGAATTCACCGAAAAAGCAAAAAAAGAAATACTAGCCCATGTGAATGAATGGGATAATGAGGAACCATTAATCAGTGAATCCTGAAATTCAGTGATTGAAAATCTTGATTCTTGTCTTTAAATAAAATTAATTGACAGAACCTTTTAGTCCTGCGCCTGCTTTAAATTTTGGAACATTTGCTGCAGCTACTTTAATGGTTTCTCCTGTTCTTGGATTTCTTCCATCTCTTGCTGCACGTTTTGATACACTGAAAGTTCCAAATCCAGTCAAAGTTACTTTGTCACCGCTTTTTAAAGCTTTGGTTACTGTTGATACAAATGCATCAACTACAGATCCAGCTTGAGATTTGCTCATATCAGCATCACTTGCGATTGCTTCTACTAAGTCGCCTTTATTCATCTTTTTCTCCAAAAATTAATAAAATATGGACGATTAAAATCGTTTAAAAAATTAGGCGGAATATAAAGGAAATTAAAAAAACAGGGCGGGTATAATCAAATACTAACAATTAGAACGTATAAAAGCAAATGAAATTTTACGTATTCTCAGTTATATCGTAATATTGAGAAGATTTGTCAAATCAATCAACTGGTTTTTTCCGGAATTTTGTCAAATAATTCTCTGCTTAGGAAAGAATCGATCTGTAACTTAAATTCTTTCTCTATCTGATAATTTTTCTCATTTAATAAGTTATCTTTTTTCTTCGATAAAAATATAAGACTAAATAATTTATGAATTGTATATGAAAGAATATGTGGATATTTGTTGTGTTGTAGTTTGTTGAAATTGAAATTTATATTTGTGAACTTACTTTGTATATCAATTGATTCCTCAATGTTATTTCTTACGAAATACCCACCTTTGTTTAAGAAAATAGAGATATCTCTTTCAGAGATAGATTCATATTGATCAATAAGAAAGAGAATATCGTATTTCTTTGGTATTTTGAGATCTAGGATTGACTGGTCGCTAATTCTTGTGATTGCTTTGTCTAGTAAACCATTAGGGGATGGCCAACCTAATGTTCTTGTTTGGGTGTAAAAACCGTTTTGGTTTAATATTTCCGTGAATTTTTTTAATGATTCGATAAACACGTCATTTCCATTACTCTGTCTTTTCCCTAATATACATACTGTAAATTTGCTCATTTTATGCTTTCTTTTTTTGATTCATATTTTGTAAAGTACATTTTTAGTTCTGTTGCAAGTTGACATGGTATTTTTGGTTTAGCAATACTTGCTTTGTGGTTTTCCTTTTATTGGAGCACAACTTGACTAAACGTTTTTCATTATACACCTATGGGTGTCAAATGAATAAATATGATTCTGAAACCATATCGGGATATCTCGAGAAAGAAGGTTACCAACCTTCAGAGGAGGTAGGTGATTCTGATCTTGTGATTGTAAATACTTGTTCTATTCGTGAAAAAGCGGAAGATAAAGTTTACAGTCAGATTGGCAGACTAAACAAGCTGAAAAAGAAAAATCCAAATTTAAAAATTGCTGTTTGTGGATGTTTCGCAAATAGAGCAGGTGAGGAAATTGCAAAAAGAGCACAATCAGTTGATCTGATTTTTGGAACTCAAAATATTGCAAAGCTTCCAGATCTTCTTGAGCAAATGGAAGAAGGTAGGGTAGTAGATACAGAAGCCGTGATTCCAGATTTCACATCCCTTGAACCTATGAACAGAGAGAACGGAAAAAGTTGTTGGGTTAGCATTGCAAGGGGGTGTGACAATTTCTGTACGTTCTGTGTGGTGCCGTATACTCGAGGTCCAGAATGGAGTAAGCCAAGTCATCTTATAGTAGAGGAAGTAGAAAAAGCAGTTGATGAAGGATTTTTAGAAGTTACTTTGTTAGGTCAAAATGTAAATTCATATGGATTAAAGGATAAGAACGAATTAAGTTTTGGCGGATTGCTTGGAAGAATAAATGAAATAAAAGGACTGCAAAGAATTAGATTTACAACATCACATCCCCAGAATTGTGATTTGGAAATGATTGAATCAATGGCAGCGCATGAAAAAGTTTGTGAACATTTGCATCTTCCTTTTCAGTCTGGTTCAAATAATATTTTGAATAAAATGGAGAGAGGCTATACTTCTGAACAGTATCTAGAAAGAATTTCTATGTTTTATGATAAAATTCCGGAAGGAGTTCTTACTTCAGATGTTATAGTGGGATTCCCTGGAGAGACAGATAGCGATTTCGAAAAAACATTAGATGTAGTTCGTCAGTCACGCTTTGAAGGTATTTATAGTTTTAAGTATTCTCCAAGACCCGGA
>CAZLCI010000086.1:0-5636 GCA_964558115.1 uncultured Nitrospinaceae bacterium
TTCTCAGAAATAATTATAGCATCTTCAAAATTGTAGCCATTCCAAGGCATAAAGGCGACAAGCATATTTCTTCCAAGTGCTAATTCTCCTTTATCAGTTGAGAATCCATCGGCAATAACATCACCTTTTTTGATTTTTTGCCCAACATTAACAATTGGCTTCTGATTAATACAAGTATTTTGATTTGAACGTCTATATTTTTCAAGGTTATGAATGAATACTCCTTGATTTTCAAGTTCTTTTGAATCCTGCGATCCTCTTATTACTATTCTTGTTGCATCGACACTAACTACCTCACCGTCAGAATTTGAAATAACAACTGCACCAGAGTCTCTTGCAGCGATCTTTTCCATTCCTGTTCCCACATAGGGAGCTTCTGGAGTTAAAAGAGGCACTGCCTGTCTTTGCATATTTGAACCCATTAACGCTCTATTAGCATCATCATTCTCTAAAAAGGGAATTAGTGATGTTGCAACGCTAACAAGTTGCATTGGAGAAACGTCCATATAATCCACTTCGGTCTTAGGGACCATTACGAAATCACCACTTGTTCTTGCCGAAATAAATTCATCTAAAAGGTTGTTCTTATTATCAACTCTAGCATTCGCTTGTGCTATCTTATATTTATCTTCTTCAATTGCAGAAAGCCAATCAATATCATTACTTATTTTTCCATTCACAACTTTTCGACAAGGGGTTTCTATAAAACCATATCGATTTACTCTCGCAAAAGTTGACAAACTGGCGATTAAACCAATATTAGGACCCTCAGGAGTTTCAATTGGACAAATTCGACCATAGTGAGTTGGATGAACATCCCTCACATCAAAACCTGCCCGATCTCTAGTTAGACCGCCAGGACCAAGAGCAGATAGTCTTCTTTTATGTGTTATTTCGGAAAGAGGATTTGTCTGGTCCATAAACTGGCTTAACTGACTTGAACCAAAGAATTCTTTTATAGAAGCACTAATCATCTTCGAGTTTACTAAGTCTCTAACAGTTAAAGAATCGAGATCCTGATGAGTCATTCTTTCTTTTATTGCACGATCCATTCTTGCAAGTCCAACTCTAAACTGACTCTCCAATAATTCTCCAACTGAACGAACTCTTCTATTTCCTAGATGATCAATGTCATCTACTGAGCCCTGACCATGTCTAAGTTCTATAATGTACCTTACAGTCGCAATCACATCATCTAAGGTAAGAGTTCTTTGATCAAGAGGTAGATTTAACCCTAATTTCGTATTCAACTTTAATCTGCCAATATCTGACAGATCGTAACGTTTAGAATTGAAAAAAATATTTTCGAACAGTCCTCTTGCTGTTTCTTTAGTTGGAGGATCTCCTGGTCGGAGTCTTTTGTATATTTCTACTAAAGCATCAGATACATCTTCACATTTATCAGAGGTCAAAGTATCTCTGATCACTCTATCAGTACCTACTCCTGTCACAAATAGTAGAGCAAAATTTTTAATAGATTTATCTCTAACAATATCTAAAACTTCCTGCGTGACCTCATCATTGGTATCAAATAAAATTTCATTTGTTTCTGTATCAATTATCGGTTTTCCAAGTATCCCATCAACAAGTTCATCATCATTCATTTTAAGAACGTCCACACCAGATTCGCTCAACTTACGTAAAACTACTCTGTTAAATTTCCTTCCAGCTTTTAAAATGACCTCACCTGTTGCAGGAACTACAAGATCTTCTAAAACTCTTTGATTAATCATGCGATCTGAAATCTTTTTATAGAAAGAACCATTTTCTTCGTCTAAAAAGATTTCTTCATTTTCATAGAATGAGTTCAAAATATCATCTTTACTCATACCAAATGCTCTTAAAAGTGCAGTAACAGGCATCTTTCTTCTTCTATCAATACGAACATAGAGCAATTCTTTCGCATCAAATTCGAAATCAACCCAACTACCTCGATAAGGTATTAATCGTGCAGTGAATAAAGAAGTAGAAGGTTTTGAATCATCAGAACTGAAAAACACTCCTGGAGACCGATGCATTTGACTAACAACTACACGCTCAGTTCCATTTATAATAAAGGTTCCATTCTTTGTCATTAATGGCACATCGCCTAAATAAACTTTTGTTTCAATAATATGTCTCGGTTTTTTTTCTTTAGTACTTTCATCTTTTTCGAAAACTGAAAGTTTGAGCAAAACTTTCAAAGGGGAAACATAACTTAATCCTCTTTGTCTACATTCTTCAGGACTCTGTTCTTGTCGAAGATGAAGTAGATTGCCATTTTCATCTTTTACTCCCTCTCCACCAAGAATCCCATTAACCTCTTCACCTTTTGATTCCCAAGTTCCAACTTCATAACCTAAATATTCCAATTCAACTGTTCCAGCATTGTTTTGTATTGGGAAAACACTTTTGAAAACACCTTGGAGGCCCTCATCACGTCGCTCCAAAGGAATATTAGACCTCTGCAAGAAACGCTCATATGAGGAAACTTGAACTTCAATTAGATTTGGTATATCTATTGCAGGAGGTATTTTCGAAAAGGTTTCGCGAACACCTGATGGTTTTTTTCCGGTTTTTAAACTCATATATAACACCCCATTAGTATAATTCTAAGAATCGTACGAAGAAAAAAGACTACAACGCACAACGAACAGTCAGGAAAAATACCAAAGGGGATTTAGGTTACTTCTACCTCTGCCCCGGCTTCCTTCAACTTTTCAGCTGCAGAATCAGCTTCTTCCTTACTAACACCCTCACTAATGGGTTTGGGAGCACCTTCAACAAGTTCTTTGGCTTCTTTAAGACCTAAACTAGTAATTTCACGAACTACTTTAATAACTTTTATTTTTTCACTACCGAAAGAATTAAGAGTAACTGTAAAATCGGTCTTCTCTTCAGCAGCAGCACCGGCATCACCTCCCGCTGGCATTGCGCCTCCAACCATAACAGGAGCAGCAGCGGAAACACCAAATTTTTCCTCGAGTTCCTTAACAAACTCACTTAATTCTAAAACTGACATACTTTCAATAAAGGAAATAACGTCTTCTTTTGTAGCCACCTTTTTCCCTTTCCTACTTTAGGTTTAATTTCTAATCAAATTTTAAAAAAATTAAAAAAATATAATTTAATCCAAGTCGGTAATACTACATATCGTTCTTATTTTTTGCAATCGCATTGAGGGCAAAAAGAAATTTATTTATCAACCCTCCTAATACGCCAACCAAACCAGCTGTTGGAGACTGCATACTTCCAATCATTTTTCCAAGCAATACCTCTTTCGGAGGCAAGTCTGCAAGGGCTTCTACTTCTTTAGATTCTATATAATCACCTTCAAGATATCCTCCAACAATCTTCCCGCAATCTACTTCACCAATAAAAGTTTTAAGAATTTTCGCAGGAACAGTTGGATCAGTCTCAGTAGTCGCTACAGAAATTTGACCTCCTAAACGTTCTGTAAGACATTCGTGTTCAGTTCCAGAAACTGCAATTGCGATAAATCTATTTTTAGCTACAGTTATTTTGATACCATTCTCTCTTGTTCTTCGTCGAAGTAATGCCATCTGGGAAACATTCAATCCCTTATAATCGAAAAGAAAAACGGAAGAACTTGCTTCGAATTGTCTTTTCAGAGAATCTATAATTTCTACCTTATCTTCTCTAGGTGTTTTTCCTTGACCAAATCTACCTTTTAATGATGCATCTGCTGACATAATAAAAAACCTCCGTTACTGAATTGTTGCTATCAAAGCTTGATGATCGATTTTTACACTAGGACCCATTGTGCTAGAAACTGTAAGAGCTTTAAAATAAATTCCCTTGCTAGAAGCAGGCTTTGCTCTAACTAATGTATCAGTTAGAACTGAAATATTATCTACTAAGGCATCTGCTTCAAAACTGATTTTTCCAACTAAAGCATGAACATTAGCCTCTTTATCTACTCGATACTCAACTTTACCGGCTTTAATCTCTTTTACCATCCTACCAACATCAAAAGATACGGAACCTGATTTAGGATTAGGCATCAAACCCCTAGGACCAAGAACTCTACCAAGTTTCCCAACTATATTCATGACATCTGGTGTTGCTACAACTCTATCAAATTCCATCCATCCAGATTGTATTTTTTCGGCAAGATCATCTGCACCAACATCATCTGCGCCTGCATCTCTTGCTTCAGATACTTTTTCTCCCTTTGCAAAAACTACAACTCTTTGAGTTTTGCCAATTCCATGCGGCAGAACAACACTGCCACGTACCATCTGATCTGCATGCTTAGGATCCACACCCAACTTGACTGAAACCTCAATCGATTCATCAAATTTTGCATAAGAAACTTCTTTAATAAGACCAATTGCTTCTGATAAATCGTACTCCTTAGATTGATCAATTTTTTCTTGCGCATTAATATAAGATTTTCCGTGCCTTGACATAAAACAAATCTCCAATATCTGAATATTTTCAAGTAGTCAAAAATTTGCCTCTGAATTATTCCACTACCTTTTCTTCAGGACTATCACCTACAGAGGAATCTGAATCTTGTACAGTTTCATCTTCAAGAGAATCTGTGTTTTCTTTTGAACTTTCAGCCATACTAGTACCAACAGGAAGTTCAGCACCCTCTACATGTATACCCATACTTCTTGCAGTACCTTCAATGATTTTAACAGCGCCATCTAAATCAACACTACTCAAATCTTCTTTCTTTATCTCAGCGATTTCTTCTAATTGCTTACGAGTTACAGTTCCTACAGACTCTCTTCCACTTTCTCCAGAACCTTTTGCTAAACCGACGGCTCTCTTCAAGAGCATAGAAGCCGGGGGGCTTTTCATTATAAAAGTAAAACTTTTATCTGCATAAACTGAAATAACAACGGGTATTATGGTCCCCTCCTGTCCTTGAGTTTGTGCATTAAAAGCTTTACAAAATTCCATTATATTAACTCCTACCTGACCAAGTGCTGGACCTACTGGAGGTGAAGGATTAGCCTGACCAGCTGGTACTTGGAGTTTAACAATATTTTCTACTTCTTTAGCCATTTAAACCTCAAAAACTTGTAATATAAAATTTTCTTTAGCCCTTTTCAACCTGTAAAATCTCAAGTTCTACAGGAGTAGTTCTACCAAAAATACTAACCATCACTTTCAACTTACCACGATCTGGATGTACTTCATCAATAGTACCTGTGAAGTTTACAAAAGGACCCTCAATTACACGAACACTTTCTCCTTTTTGAAAATCAAATTTAGGTTTCGGTTTCTCAACTTCACCCTTCGTTTGTTTGATAATTTTATCAACCTCAAAATTACTAATACTAGATGGATTATTACCACCTAAAAAACCAGTAACCTTAGGCGTATTTTTCACTAAATACCAGGTTTCTTCGTCACACTCCATTTCTATTAAGACGTATCCAGGAAAAAGCTTCCTATTCGAAACGCGCTGCCCCTTATTTTTAACCTCTACAACCTGTTCATTAGGAACAACAATTTCACCAAGTTTAAATTCTAGATTCGAATCTTTAAAACGTTCTTCGACACCGATCTTTACTTTATTCTCAAAACCAGAATAAGTGTGTACTACGTACCATTTCATTTTTGATTCCTCAGCAGGAGCACTTGCTTCTTCTACCTGCTCTTCAGCCACTTCCTCAGCA
>CAZLCI010000087.1:0-5599 GCA_964558115.1 uncultured Nitrospinaceae bacterium
TTCAAAAACACTATGGGCAAGTATTCTTAACGGTATAAAACGTCTGGAAGATTTAATGAAAATGGAATTTGGAGGTGGTGAAAAACCATTACTTCTAAGTGTCCGATCGGGTGCACGTACTTCAATGCCAGGAATGATGGATACAGTACTTAATTTAGGTATGAACGATCAAACAGTTCAAGCAGTCGCTAAACAAACCAATAATGCTCGATTTGCATATGATAGTTATAGAAGATTTATTCAAATGTTTGGCAATGTTGTTCTCGGAATACAATCTTCTCATTTTGAAAAAAAACTTGAAGAGATGAAATTAAGTAGGGGAGTAAGTGAGGATGTAGATTTAAATGAAAATGATCTCTTTGAGTTAATAGCACAGTACAAGAATATAGTTAGCGAGAATTTCGGAGAATCTTTTCCTGATGATCCCGAACAACAACTTAAACTTGCTATAGAGGCTGTTTTTAAATCTTGGAATAATGAGAGAGCGTTTGCTTATAGACGTATTTATAATATTCCCGATGAATGGGGAACTGCAGTAAATGTCCAATGTATGGTGTTTGGAAACATGGGCGATGATTGTGGTACTGGCGTTGCATTTTCTAGAAATCCATCCACTGGAGAAAAGAAATTGTATGGAGAGGTCCTATTTAACGCCCAAGGTGAAGATGTAGTTGCTGGTGTTAGAACCCCTGAAAAAATTACAGTTCTGAATGACAAAATGCCAGATTGTTATGCAAATTTTGTTAAAATTTCTGAAAAACTTGAAAAACATTATCAGGATATGCAGGACATGGAATTTACTATCCAAAATGGTAATCTTTTCATGTTGCAAACAAGAAACGCTAAAAGAACTGGTGTTTCGGCAATTAGGGTAGCAGTAGAAATGGTGAAAGAAGGACTGATTGACAAAGAAGATGCGTTAATGAAAGTAGATGCAGATTTGCTTGATCAACTACTTTTTCCAATGATTGATCCAAATCAGAAATTAGATGTTGTAGCAGAAGGGTTAGCTGCTTCTCCTGGTGGCGCTGTTGGAAAAATAGTTTTTACAGCTGCAGCTGCTGAAGCCCAAGCCGGTCTTGGTGAAAAAGTTGTACTAGTAAGACAAGAGACTAGTCCTGAAGATATTGGAGGCATGAAAGTTTCAGAGGGAATACTTACTGCCAGAGGAGGATTAACTTCTCATGCTGCGGTTGTTGCAAGGCAGATGGGAAAATGTTGTGTAGCAGGTTGTTCATCAGTTGATGTGAGAGAAGATGAACAAGTAATTGAGATTGATGGAAAAATATTTGCTGCGGGTGAATGGATTTCTCTTGATGGGAACAACGGTCTTGTGATTTCTGGAGAAAAGAAATTAAAAATGCCAGACTTAGAAAACAATCAGGATTATGTGCAGTTTATGCATTGGGCAGATGAAGTTAGAACACTTGGCGTTAGAGCTAATGCAGACACAAAAGAAGACAGTGAAGCAGCTTTGAAATTTGGATGTGAAGGAATCGGTTTATGTAGAACAGAGCATATGTTTTTTGAGGGTGATCGTATCAATTATATTAGAGCGATGATACTTGCGAATGGAGCAGAAGAAAGGAAAAAAGCTCTAGATTATCTTCTTCCGATACAAAGAGGTGATTTTATTGAAATATTTGAGATCATGAAGGACAGACCTGTTACAATAAGGTTGCTAGATCCTCCATTGCACGAATTTCTCCCCAAGACGGAAAAAGATATCGCCGAGACTGCACAAGTATTAGTTAAAGATGTTTCTATGGTTGCCAAATCTACCGAAGATCATAAAGAACAAAATCCTATGTTAGGACATAGAGGTTGTAGGTTGGCTATAACATATCCGGAAATTTCGAGGATGCAAGTGAGGGCAATAATTGAGGCAGCGTGTCACATGAAGAAACAGGGCGTAGACGTTTTGGCTGAAATAATGATCCCATTAACTTCTGGAGTGAAAGAATGGGAATTTAATAAAGATATTGCTCATGAGATAGCAAAAGAGGTTATGGATGAACAAAAAGTTAAGGTACACTATCTTGTAGGAACTATGGTTGAAATTCCGAGAACGTGTTTGTTGGCTGAAGAAATTTCTAAAGAAGCTCAATTTTTTAGTTTTGGAACAAACGATCTTACGCAATTGACTTATGGACTAAGTAGAGATGATGCAGGGAAGTTTCTTCCAGAATATTTAGAAAAAGGTCTGATTGCGCATGATCCTTTTGTTGCCATAGATAGAGATGGTGTTGGTGAAATGGTAAGGATTGGAGTAGAACGTGGTAGGAAAACTAGAAAGAATCTAGAAGTTGGAATCTGCGGTGAACATGGAGGTGAGCCTAGTTCTGTTGAATTTTGTCACACTATAAAAATGGATTATGTGTCATGTGCTCCTTACAGGGCTCCCATTGCAAGGTTGGCTGCTGCACAGGCTACGTTAACACATGGTGCGTATGAAAAACTCGGAGATCATCATATAGTTGGTAAGCAAACTAATTTAACTCTCTAATTTTTTCTGGAAAACTTGTCTAAAAAAAATAATATCAAATTTAATTTAATGTCTGAAGTGTTGCTCTTAGCAGCCAAAGGATTAGGAACGACTAGTCCTAATCCTTTGGTGGGTGCAATAGTTACAGACAGTAATGGCTCAATAGTTGGACGAGGATGGCATGAAAGATTTGGTGATCCTCACGCAGAAGTGATGGCGCTTAAAGAAGCTGGATTGAAGGCCAGAGGAGGAACTCTGTATGTAAATTTAGAGCCGTGTTCCCATCATGGAAAAACACCACCTTGTGCACCATTGATAGTAGAGTCTGGCATTGAAAATGTTGTAGTCGCAGTAAAAGATCCCAACCCATTGGTCAATGGAAAAGGACTTGAAATTTTAGAATCCAATAGTATTAGAGTTGAATCTGGAATAATGGAAAAAGAAGCTATTTTATTAAATGAGCCATTCTTTACACATAAGGTATTAAAAAGACCTTTAGTTACCATTAAAATTGCGTCGAGTATTGACGGGTTAATTTCAAGAAAAAATGGTAAAAAAAGGTGGATAACAGGGGAGAAATCTAGAGAATTATCTCATAATTTTAGAAACACGGTCGATGCCATATTGGTTGGAGTTCAAACCATATTAGACGATGATCCACTATTGACCGCGAGACCAAAACAAGTAGTCGGTAATTCTTTAATAAGAGTAGTCTTAGATACTAATTTAAGGATTCCAGTTAGTTCAAAAGTTTTAAAACCTGACAACATTAATTCTACTATTATTATGACTGGCGAAGATGTTTCATCTGAAAATTTAAAGAAATTTCAGGCATTGGGTGTAAAGATTGTTGTTATACCCAAGAACAACCTAGGTTTATTGGATATTAACAAAGTTCTAGATTATCTTGCGAAACTAGATGTTACTCACCTGCTTGTTGAAGGAGGTGGTCTTGTGCATGGTTCTTTTATTAGAGAAAAGCTAGCAGATCATCTAATGTATTTTGTTGCACCTGTCATTATAGGTGAAAACAATGGTGTCTCTTCATTTAGAGGAATCGATCCAGAAGACTTGACAGATTCAACTGAATTGATTGATCTTAGACATGAATTTGTTGGAAAAGATATTTTGTATAGAGGTAGGTTCAGCAAACCTTTTTGGGAGTCGTAAACAATATGTTCTCAGGAATAATAGAAAAGACAGGCAAAATATCTAGGATCGAAAGAAATTCTGATGGTGCAAGACTAACTGTGTCAGTGGATTCTTTTATGGATGGTGTGAAATTAGGAGATTCTATAGCCCTGAATGGAACATGCATTACTGTTGTTTCATTTGATTCAACAAGTTTTGAATCAGATTTGTCGAATGAAACATTAAAAAAGACCACTCTGGCAAATTTAGAAGTTGGACATGATTGCAACTTAGAAAAAGCGATGCTGTTAAATGAAAGAATAGGAGGCCATCTTGTAAGTGGTCATATTGATGGTCTAGGGAAAGTAGAATCAATTGAAAAAGACGGAGAATCTTTTTGGTTCAAAATAAAAGCAGATAAACAAATTATGAAATATGTTGTATACAAAGGTTCAATTGCGGTTGATGGAATAAGCCTTACTGTCGCAGAATGTGACAATTCTTCTTTTTCTGTTGCTATTATTCCTCATACATTAGAATGTACAACTCTGAATAATAAGAAGGTGGATTCAAAAGTTAATCTTGAAGTAGATATGATCGGAAAGTATGTGGAAAAATTAGTTTCTCCCTATATAGACCTAAAGGAATAAATGGTGTTAGAAAATCAAAAGAATTCAGGTGAACGATTAAATCCTTCTCAGTCTCCTTTCTCGTCAATTGAAAAAGCAATTTCTGAGATCAGAAATGGTAAAATGATAATAGTCGTAGATGATGAAGATAGAGAAAATGAAGGAGACTTAGTGCAAGCGGCTAGTAAAGTGTCGCCTGAATCTATAAATATTATGACTAAAGAAGCTAGAGGACTAGTATGTTTAGCATTGTCTCCTGAGCAAGTCGATAATCTCGGATTAAAGATGATGATAGAAGAGGGGCACAATAACTCTAAATTTGGTACTAATTTTACAGTTTCTATTGAGGCAAGAGATGGTGTTACATCAGGTATTAGCGCCTTTGATAGATCACATACTATAGCGACTGCAATTAATGAAAATGTAGTTCCTTCAGATCTTGTAAGTCCAGGTCATGTTTTTCCTCTTAGGGCAATGGCAGGTGGTGTTTTGAGGAGAGCTGGTCATACAGAAGCTGCTGTTGATTTGGCTCGTTTGGCAGGTCTTAAATCATCTGGAGTTATATGCGAGGTTTTGAAACATGATGGTTCAATGGCGAGATTGCCTGATCTTATTGAATTGTCAAAAAAGAAAGACTTATCGATAATTACTATCAAGGATTTGATTGCTTATAGAATGGTGCATGAGGGATTAATAGAAAGGGTGGAAGAGAGCAAAGTCACGACTAGTTATGGAGATTTTGATACAGTACTATATAGAAACAAAGCAACCTTGCAATTACATATGGCTTTAGTCAAAGGTGAACTTTCGCCAGAAGAAGAGACTCTTGTTCGTGTACATCCATCTGAAAATATCAAAGACTTTTTTCATCTTTTAAGGTCAGACATGCCTGATAGATTGAGAAATGCTCTTTCTTTAATTGAGAGTGAGGGGAAAGGAGTTTTTGTATATTTGCAACCAGATATGGCTATAAATAAATTTCCTTTAAATCTTGAAAGTCCCATTTCAAAGAGAACAATCAATCCAAAATCTGTGTCTACAGCTGATGGGCCAGGTTTGAGGGATTATGGAATAGGCGCACAAATTTTAGCGGACTTGGGTCTTAACAAAATAAAAATAATAACAAATGATGAAAGAAGGATTATTGCACTTGAAGGTTACGGGTTAGAATTGACTGGACGAATGTTTGTAGATACAGAGACTAGTGTTCCTGTTAAGAGAGATGGTGTTGAATTGAAAAGTTCTCTACTTGATAGACAACAATTCAATGTGGAGAAATAAATGGGTAAAAACACTGAAAAAATTGTTGATGGGAATGGACTGAGAATTGCTATAGTCTATTCTGAATATAACG
>CAZLCI010000088.1:0-5507 GCA_964558115.1 uncultured Nitrospinaceae bacterium
AAGAAGAAGAACTGTTAGCAGCCTTAACTGATTTTGGATATGATATTTTTGAAGCAGAGCAACCTCCCGGTGTAATTGTTCCTTACCATGCACATAAAAGGGAAGAATCGATTATTATTTTAGAAGGCAAAATGCAATTCAACGTAGAAGAGGAACTTTCAATTATAGAATCAGGACAAGTTATCACGATCAACGCAAATGCAATTCACAGTGCTGCTACAATTGAAGATCAGTCTGCTAAAATTTTAATTGCATTTAAAAATGAAATCCCTAAAGAAGAACTTCATGAAGAATCTGAAAATTAGCTTTGCAATTAATGGATAAATTCTAATTAGAATAATAGCCTCGATTTTCCTTAATGAAAGGTATTAGCCCACCTGCTTTTATCATCTTCATTATTGATTCTGGATAAGGAGGAAAATTAAGTACTTTGTTCCTAAACTTTACTAGACCTTCCTCGAAGTTTACCTCAATCGAATCTTTATCAAGAATTTTATCTGTATCACATATCACAAGAGGAAGTCCAGAATTTAAAGCATTTCGATAAAACATATGACCAAAACTTTTTGCCAAAACACATGAAATTCCTAGCTCTTTAAGTACTATAGCAGAATCTTGTCTACTACTTACTAAACCGAAGTTTTTTCCTGCAACCAAAAAATCTCCATCTTGAACCAATGTTGAAAATTTAGAATCTAGCTCTCCAAATGCAGAACTTTTCAATTCTTCAAGAGAAGTTCCGATAGGTCTATATTTTGATGAAAGGTGTACATCTGTACTTATATTATCACCGAAACGAAAAATACGAGTATTTCTTTTCAAACGTTCACCTCTTTAATTTAAAAATTCTCTAGGATCTGTAATCTCACCTATTAAAGCACTTGCAGCTACTGTCGCGGGAGAAGATAAATAAATTTCAGACTTTTTACTTCCAAGTCGCCCCGGAAAATTTCTATTCGCGGAAGATATTGCTCTTTCATTATCACCTAGAAGTCCATTTCCATTCATAGATGCACATGGACCACATGCAGATGCTAAAATCGTAGCTCCAGCATCCGAAAGTATTTTGAGTACTCCTCTCTCCATTGCTGTCTCTAAAACCTTCCTACTTGAAGGCGCAACATAAAATCGAACATGAGAACTTATTTTTCTGCCCTTAAGAATTTTCGCTGCAATTTCCAAGTCTTCCAAACGTCCATTTGTGCAGGTTCCAATAAAGGCTTGATCTATCTTTTTCTTCTCAATTTCACTCACTGTGGATATATTATGAACCGCAGGTGGTGAGGACAATAAGGGGGAAAGACTAGAAACGTCAATTATAATTTTCTTTGCGAACTTTGCATCTGAATCTGATTTTACAGAATTAAAATTTGAAACCCATGGCTTCAACCAATCAATTGTTTTTTCGTCTGATTCCATAACACCCGTTTTTGCTCCCATATCTACAGACATATTCGAAATAGTAAAACGCGCATCCATAGACAATTCAGAAACTGGATCTCCTGTATATTCAAGACACTGATAATTCGCTCCATTCTCTCCTAATTGTTTGGCAAGATTTAAGACTAAATCTTTAGAAAAAACACCTGGAGGAATTTTTCCTTTGAACTTCACAAGAATAGTTTCAGGAACACGAAACCAAAGTTTTCTAGTATTATACACAGATGCAATCTCAATACTTTCAACAGCAACAGCAATACAATTCAAAGCACCATAAGTACAAACATGGCTGTCTCCACCAATCGCCAGACCACCTGGCAAAATCCTTCCCTCTTCAGTAACAATTGTATGACAGACCCCAGAACCAACATCAAAAAGATTAATGCCTTTTTCAATAGAAAAATCTCGTAATTTTTTATGATCGTTAGCCCAATGGGTAGATTGCACAGGTACAAAGTGATCAATAATAAGATCAGTTTTATGGGGTGCTAAATTAAATTCGAGATTATGTTCTCGCATGATATCAATTGACTTTGGACCTTTTGCATCCCCCGCCATTACATAATCAATATCGCAAACAACAAAATCTCCGGATTTTACGTCTTGTCCAGAATGATTTGAAAGAATCTTTTCAACAATGGTCTTTCCCAAAGAGAATATCTCCTTTAAAAGAACCTTATTATCTCAATTATTCTATTTCAGAATTTTTCTTTTCCGGGTCAATTTCGTCCAGATAATCGAATGAATAGATTCCACTCGCACATCCACCGGACCATGAAAAATTAATCGCATACCTTCCTACCATGTCTGCACTTTGTAACTCAGTAGGACCAGATGGGCCAGAGAGAACGTTAAGAGGGTTTTTCTCACTTTCATATCGTTTTTCCTTACAATTTGCACAAGGACACATTAAAGCAAGATAATCAAAGCTATAAATACTCCTGACTCCATCATTCCATACAATTCGGAGTTCGGAATCTTTTTTGTCGACTGTTAGATCTATTGGCTTTCGCATTTCAATATTCAAACTAGTTTTTCCTATATTTTACTTTTCTCCAATATATTTCTTATATTTTTTCTGAGATGCTTCAGAACGTCTTGATGATTCTGGAGTTTTCACTTCAAGGATGTAAGGTCTTTCAACCGTTGTTTCGATGACCGCATTTAAGAGACCTTGATCATCTACTCCCTCCCAGTCACCTTCTTCTAACTTAAGAAATAAAGGTTTTCCTTTTTCAAAATATAGAGTTGGCACCCCAAATACCCCCCAAGTTTCTTCTGCTTCCATATGATCATCAGCGACTTTTGAGATTCCACTTCCATTTTTCATATCCTCTTCCCACCTAACAACATCTAAATCAGACTGAATCGCAATGTCTCTTAAGACTAGTTGATTGGTTATATCTTTTTTATCGATGTGCTTTGCCCTATGAAGTTGCAAGTGATAGGCAGAAAAAACTTCTTCTCCCTGCAAAGCAGCACATTTAGCAGCTTCATGAGAAGGCATATCTCTACTAGGAAAAGTTCTATCTTTCCATGCTTTCCATTTGGGTCCTCTTACTTTCCCGAAATTCATTTGTTCAAGAACAAATGCTTTATACGTTACCTTTAAATCAGATTGAACTTCCATCAAACGAGTAAGCCACTCCGTGGCTCTGTATGCATACGGTCAAACATAACAATTCCACATAACGATATTCATATTCAATCCTTTAAATTTGATAAAGTAATATCCTTCAATTATACCCCAAGGATTTTAAAGTTCATATCAATGAATTGAAATATACGCCTTACTAAAGTTGACATTTGCAACGATTAAGAACATAAGTTCGAATGCTGAACAAAATAACATAAGAAGAAACTCAAGTTTAAATAAAAGGAAAAGATTTTAATGGTTGAATCACCATTTTTAAAACTCGGTCTCATATCATCTATTGAAAAAAGATTAATAGAGAAAAAATATAATAATCCTACTCCAATTCAAGAAAAAACTATTTCTAGGCTTCTTGAAGGAACCGATCTTTTAGGGATAGCACAAACGGGAAGCGGAAAAACTGCCGCTTTTTCTCTTCCAATCTTGCAGCATCTATCTTTAGATATAATCAATAACAAATCAAACAAAGTTGAAAATGTAAAAAAAGAGAAACGGAAACCTATACCTCGAGCACTAGTAATTGCTCCTACTAGAGAACTTGCTCTTCAAATTGGCAAAAGTATCGAATCCTATGGTCGATACCTTTCAGTAAGCCATACTGTTATTTACGGAGGAATAAAACAACTTTATCAAGTTGCAGCTCTCAATAGAGGTGTGGATATTATTGTTGCTACTCCAGGTCGATTACTCGATCTTATACAGCAAGGTTATGCAAATCTCGAAAACATCTCTCATCTAGTATTAGATGAAGCTGACCTTATGTTAGATATGGGGTTTATCAAAGATATAGAAAAAATATTGAAAAATCTTCCATCCAAAAAACAGACTATGCTTTTCTCTGCAACGATGCCGGCAGAAGTGAGTAAATTAGCAAAAAATATTTTAAATAATCCTATACGCGTAGATGTCACACCTCAAAAAATAATCTTGGACCAAATCAAACAATATGTTTACTTAATCGACACTCGAAATAAGATGAACCTTCTTTTTGACCTTTTAAAGAGCAAAAAAATGACTCATACAATTATTTTCAGAAAAACAAAAAGAGGTGCTAATTATTTAGGACAAAAACTTTATCGTTCCGGTTTCAGAGCTGAAACAATTCACGGTGACAAAACACAATCTGCTCGACAAAGGGCACTTAGACAATTTGAAAAAGGACGTGCAAAGATACTTGTAGCGACTGATGTAGCATCACGCGGAATAGATTTTTCCAGAGTAAGTCATGTTATAAACTATGAATTGCCAAATATTCCTGAAAATTACATACACCGAATCGGCAGAACAGCAAGGGCCGGTTCAGAGGGTATAGCTTATTCATTTTGTGATGTTTCTGAAATAAGTTTTTTAAGGAATATAGAAAAGAAATCCAAACAGAAGATTCAAATTTCACCCCATGCTTATGAAAATCAGAAAAAAACAGAGGGAAAACCAGAAAACTTCAAAAAAAATCAAAATAGAATAAAATCTACGAAACCCGAAAATTCCACTAGTAAAGAAAAAACTTGGCCTAAAAGAAATAAAAGAAAATTTGAAAAATCTAAGCAAGAAAAAAAATTAGAACAATCAACGCCAAATAAAGATAAAAGAGGAATAAACACACCAAAAGAAAAGAAAAAGTTTCATTCCCATAAGAAGAAAAAAAAGTTTTAAAGAGCTTTTTCAATAAATGAAAGAGTAAATTCAGGAAGATCTATTTCCATTGCAGCTTTCTTACCTTCTTCAGACATTTTCACCAAAGTTTTCTTTACAATATCTACAACCTTTTTTTCTTCATGCTTTCTAGCAAAATCTACGAAATAGTGTTCTAAGAAAACAAGACAAATCACATCTTCTAGAAGTTGAGTTTCAATATCTTTTTTTAATTTTTGTTTTTTAATAATTGAACTTACACGATTTATAAAATCTTCTTTATACCCGACTTCTTTCAAAATAGCGGAAACTTTATCTGCATGAAAAGAATAAAGTTTTATTCTCCATTGCAAATATCCTTTCCTATCATTTGTAAATTCGTTTCTAGGGATTTCCCATCTAGAGATATGATGTCCCCTGACGGCAATTTTCATAATATCTGAAGATTCTGGCGCAAATATACCTAGTCTTTCTGACATCCTTTTTGAATATAAAAATTCTTTAGGATATTTTTCATCATTAAGAAATTCAAAATTAGGATCTTTTCTATTTTCATCATCGATAATTGAAATAGCTCTCTCTAATTTTCCCATTCGTATACTTTCCGTAATATTTTAAATTAAATACCTTAGTAATTTTATAAGTTATATATTAATAAAGATTGACAAAATAGATAATATTAATGTAAATAATACCTTACTTATTAGTTTTTAAAAATAAATAAACGAAAAAAATGAAAAACAACACAAAAGAAAAAAAAACAACAGCATACATAGTGGGT
>CAZLCI010000089.1:0-5444 GCA_964558115.1 uncultured Nitrospinaceae bacterium
AAGGGTTTCCTTTGGAGGCGCCACCCAGATTTGAACTGGGGATCGGGGATTTGCAGTCCCCTGCCTTACCACTTGGCCATGGCGCCTAGGAAATTAAGTTAAACTAACTATTACATTAAGATTCAACTAAATGTCTACCTTACTTTTAAATCAATTTACTTAAAACTGTGAGTCTATGATATTCTTCGATTCCTATTATAGGGAAGATTTTTTATTTTTTAAAACTTTTAATAGGCAAACAAAATTAAATGCAAGAAAAATTAAATATGGAAAAACAAAGTTTAAAAAATTCTAGTTTATTAGATGCTTGCAAAGGAATGCAGACAAATTTCACCCCAATTTGGTTAATGCGGCAGGCAGGCAGATATATGAAGGAGTATCGCGACTTACGGGCGAAAGTCTCTTTTATTGATTTGTGTAAAAATCCAGATCTAGCTTGTGAGGTAACTGTTACCGCTGCTAAAGAAATTGGAGTGGATGCTGCAATTATTTTCTCTGATATATTGCTAATTTTGCAACCGATGGGATTTCATATTACATATGATGAAGGTGTTGGTCCTCAAATACATAATCCAGTTAAGGAACCAAAAGATGTTGAGGCGATATTAGATTTTGATGTGAAATTTGAATTGTCTTATGTTTTTGAAGCTATCAGAAAAGTTCGTTCCGAGCTTAATAATACTATTCCATTGATTGGTTTTTCAGGAGCTCCCTTTACTCTTGCCTCTTATTTGATAGAGGGTGGGGGGTCGAAAAATTTTGTAAAGACAAAACAATTTATGTATAAAGAGAAAAATTCTTGGAATAGACTCATGGAAAATTTTTCTAAATCTTTGAGCAATTATCTTGTTGGTCAAATTGAAGCTGGAGCACAGACTCTTCAAATTTTTGATAGTTGGGTCGGATGTTTGTCACGTTCAGATTATCGTGAGTATGTTATGCCTCATATGAAAACTCTCTTGAATTCTATTTCAAAAAGAGTTCCTGTTATCCATTTTGGGACGGGAACATCTGCATTTTTAGAGGATATGAAGGAGGCTGGTGGAGATGTTATTGGCCTTGATTTTAGAGTAGATCTGATGGATGCATGGAATCGGCTTGGAGATATTCCAGTTCAAGGAAATCTTGATCCATGTGTTTTGTTTTCTGATAGAGATTTGATAGCTAAGAAAGCTGGCGAAATACTCGAGGCTGTGAATATGCGTCCAGGATTTATTTTTAATCTTGGACATGGAGTTCTCCCTGAAACTCCAGTTGATAATGTTAAATTTCTGATAGATTTTGTTCATGAATGGAGAGTGAAAAATCAATGACGCAAAATTATGATTCTGTTTTTTTGATCGGCTTTGGTGGTCCTACAAAGGGTTGTTGTAGGAGGTATGATGAATGTCCTGGAGAAGCATTTTGTTATGTAGAAAATATTGTTGGAAATCGTTCAGGGGGTAGGGATAGGATAGAAGAGGTTTCGGAACATTATAAACATTTTAACGGAGTTTCTCCTTTTGTTTTTTTCTCTCAAAAACAAGCAGGCGCACTAGAATTATCTCTACAGGAAAAAGGATGTGCTCTGCCGGTTTTTACAGGTTATAGGTTCTGGAATCCCTATGTGAAAGATACTCTCTTAGGAATGGCGCAAAATGGTTTACGACGCTCTGTAGGCATAGTTCTCGCACCTCATAAGACAAAGATTAGTTGGGATGCATATTTAAATGAGGTAAAAAAAGCAAACGAAGAATTATCGGACAAAAGTGTAAAGATAGATTTTATGCCTATGGACTGGTTCGACAATACTGGATATGTCGGTTCATTAGTTGAACTCATTAAGGATACATTTGATATTTCTTTGGAAGAAAATAAAGATTGTTCGAAATTAATTTTTACCGCACATTCTATTCCTGTGTCGATGGCAAAAGAGTCTTCATATGAAAAAGATGTTAGAAAAACGGCAAGTGAAATAGCAAAAATTTTAGAGATTGAGTCTTATGAAGTAGCTTTTCAATCTAGTCCTAATGTTCCGCCTGGGACGTGGCTGGAACCTGATATCATAGATGTTTTAGATGAAAATGCGCGTACAGGTCAAAAAAATGTTGTGGTTGTTCCGGTTGGATTTATCTGTGATCATGTTGAGGTTTTGTATGATTTAGATTTTGAATCTAAAGAACATGCCGAATCACTGGGTCTTAATTTTTTTCGCGTTCCTACAGTAGGTACACATCCAAGTTTTATTCATATGCTCGCTGATTCTGTTTCAGAGTTTATCGCAAGGGAAAAAGTTTGAACCCAAAAAAGAAAAGAGTTCTGATTGTTGGTGGTGGCATTACAGGATTGACCTTGGCGTATAGATTGCAGGAAAAATTTTTTCGTTTCAAAGAAAATACTGAAATAATTCTTGTTGAATCTAGTCCTCGTATTGGGGGTATTGTTGAGACAGAGCAAAAGGATGAGTTTATTTTAGAGAAAGGCCCAGATTCTTTTTTTAACTCTAAACCAAATGTTCTCTCTCTATGTGAAGATTTACAGATTAAGAATCGTATTATCAGTACAAACCCAGATTACAGAAGAAGTTTTATTCTGCAAGGTGAAAATCTGATTCCAGTTCCAAAAGGATTTTATCTAATGTCCCCGATTGCAATAGGACCTTTTTTTGCAAGCCCCCTTATAAGTATTTTTGGGAAAATAAGGATGATGCTTGATTTAGTATTGCCAAGAAGGAATGAATATGAAGATGAATCTTTATACGATTTTGTAGTTCGGCGTTTTGGAAATGAAGCCTTTGAGAAAATTGCACAACCTATGATAGGAGGTATTTATTCTGCTGATCCCAAAGAATTAAGTCTAAAAGCAACTATGCCTCAATTTTTAGAATTAGAAGAAAAATATAGGAGTGTGATACTAGGTCTAAGAAAGACTATGATTCGTAAAGATGAAGATTTAGATGAGTCTTCTAATACTAGTGGCGCGAGATACGGACTTTTTGCGAGTTTTGATAGAGGGATGGAAGTTTTGACAGATTCTATCAAAGATAAATTTAGTTCTGTAGATTTACGGTTAAATAGTGAGGTTACTTCTATTGCAAAAAAACAAGAGGGTTGGGCTATAGAAATTAATGCTAATGAGATTTTAAATGTAGATACTGTTTGTTTAACGGCTATTAATCCAAAGATCTCGCAATTGATCCAGAATGTTTCCCCAAAATTTTCTGGTTTTTTCAATAAACTTGATTTTGGCTCTTTAGCGACGATTAATTTTGTATTTAAAAAAGAACAAATCAAACATTCTTTAGATGGAATGGGTTTTGTTGTGCCAGAAATAGAAGAAAGAAATATTCTTGCATGTTCATTTTCTAGTGTGAAATTTCCTAATAGAGTTCCTGAAGGTGACTTGCTTTTGCGAGTGTTTGTAAAAGAAAGTGATTTAAATAACTTTTCAGAAAAAAATAATGGCTTAATGATTGAGAGGGTAATGAAAGAATTGCGCATGATATTAAAAATAAACGGGAACCCTAAATATAGAGAGGTAAACTTTTATACGAAGGCCACACCACAATATAAAGTTGGTCATTTAGAACGTATAGAGAATTTAGAAGATTCTGTAAGTGAATTGCGAGGTCTTTTTTTTGCGGGTAAAGGTTATAGAGGGGTTGGGATTTCCGACTGTGTTGCAAGTGCAGATGTTGTCTCGGAAAAAGTATATGAATTCTTAAATACCCCTTCGATTTGATTTACGTTTGTATATAATGTTTATTTGTTCATTTGACTGTAGGCATTTTTTTTTGTTAATAGATTGTTTTATTTCATAAATTTTTAAAAGAGTAGTCAAATGTTTGATGATGAAATTCAGCGTGATGAACATAAAAAAATTACTAAAGAGATTGAGATCCTTCGTCGTCCTTTTGTTGGGATAATATCTGGATATCATGAACTGGGGTATAGGGTTTTAGGACCTGAATTAGATGAAAGAGCTGGTTCTGTGGAGATAGAAGGACGATTGATGGTTTCTCCTAAACTTGTTTGGACTCCATCTGAAATGCAAAAAACTTTTGGAGAAATATTCGAAGACGAAGAACTTATGGATACAAATCTGGTAGGTCGTGTTTTTGCTTTTCCTAAAGTTGTCTCAGGGAATTATGATGTTACAAGCGAACACCTAAAGATTAAACGCCACGAGTGGAGCCCTGATACTCTTATAGAAAAAGTTATTGAAGAAATGACACGTTTTGAAATTACAGACACTGCTGTAGTTAAAACACCCGACGTAAGGTTTTATCCTTTTGCTGTTCAACGATTTATAAATGAAATTCTAAAAGACGAGTTTTCTTAAAATCTTTCATTTAAAGTTTTAATATCCATTATATCATTATTTGTTTCTTATAAAACGACTAAGAAAACTCCTATTCTTAGCAATAAAAATGTAAAGATATTTGATGAATTGTCTAAGGATAGGTTTCCTAATCATAGTTGCAATTTTTTTATAGCCAATTGTAAATAAGATTTCTGTTATAGCATCACCACCAGCAAAAATTTCATGTGTCGGTTTAAGAAATTGAATAGATTTAATACATTTTTTTTTAAAATCATCGCTCATCGGTGGATAAGGAATTTCTTGAAACGGAATTAAAAATAATTTTTCTTCACCCCCCTTTGCAATTATCCAGTCAATACATTTTTCACAAAATTTGCAATTTCCATCCCAAACAAGGATTTTTTTTGAAGTTTTGAAAAAAGTATGGAGTGAAGTTACAGTTTTTTTATTCATTGGGAAAAACTTGGATTGCTTTTGGGTAAACAGGGCAATAAAACTCGCATAATCCACATCCGATACATCCCTGTGCTATGGTTGGTCCTATTTTTTCAGATTCAGATTTGATTTTAATTGCATTCTCACCAACCGGACAGGATGTTACACAAGCCTTGCAAGATTCATCTTTTCCATTCCATGAAATACATGTTTCTTTTTCAACTTTCGCAATTCCTATTGAAATTTGATGCATATCTGTCATTTTTAGTGCGCTAGTTGGACAAGATTTCATGCATGACAAGTCGTCACATAAGACGCAGGCAGATTCTGAAGGAATAATTCTTGGTGTGAATCGAGAAGTGTCACTCTCTTCAGGGAGTAAAAGAATTGCATTCGCTGGGCATACTTCGGCACAAAGTCCGCTTCCTTTGCAAAGGTTTAAGAAGTCAACTTCCGTTTTTGCTCCAGGTGGTCTAAGAATAGGTCCATCCATAGAACTTTTTTGAATAGTTGTCTCTTCATTTTTAGAACCTTCGAAAAAAGCACGAAGCAAAGAAAGAGGTCCTTCTCTAAAAAAATCTTTTCTCTCTATTTTCTTTTCATTTTTTTCCATTTCACTCTTCATTAAAAGAATAGACTAAGTAAATAAAAACTCTGCTTCAATTATATGGTTTTGTCGAGTACTATGATCCTAAAGTTTAGTCTAA
>CAZLCI010000090.1:0-5231 GCA_964558115.1 uncultured Nitrospinaceae bacterium
CATGGTATGCATGTGGTAAAAAATACTTAAACTTTTTTTCTAATTGCCGTCGTGTGACTAGATCAAGGTCATGGATTTTAACATTAACTTCATCTTTTATTTCGATTATACATTCTGGCATCAGGTCATAAAAAAAGGAGTTCAAAGAACTCCTTTTTGTTTAAGGGTTAATAATTACTTACGTTTTATGCAAGTATTTTCTGCTAGTCTCTGCCAACGTGTCGGTGACATCTTTTTAAGATCTGCAATCTTAGTTACCATTCTCAAGCTCACCTCACGTAACTTTTCTTTATTCTCTTCCATGTAATTAATAAGTCCAACTTCTTCGTCTTTGCTAAAGTTATACTTCTTAAGCATTCCATCTTTAACAATTTGCTTTACACGGAGCATTTTATCTCGCATCGTATCAAGTGTCAAGTCTAAGTAATGACATCTTGAAAGGATTGCATCTAAGTGATCTTTAATTTTGCCTTTAGCACTATCAAATTTAAGGTTAGTAATAAAAATTACTGACCCACAAAATTCAAATTTCTCTGGAACACCTTCTCTACGTAATGCAGAACTCTCTGTGTTCCAACTAATCATTCGCTTGTTACTTGAATCAAGTGCCGCCTTCAGCAAGTTCAAACTAACTTCGTCCCAAAGAATGCTGTCACAATCATCAAGTACCAACACGCTTCCTGGATCAGCATACCTGTAAAGTAACTGGTACAAACCAATTGCACTTGCCGCACCTTTTTCGGTTCCATACTTGAGTGGCTTATCAGCAAGTTTATCGAACATACTATTCTTTTCAATAACTTTTTCAACACCGTAACTTTTACCTACTCCTGGAGGTCCTGTAACAACCATCCCACGTACTACGCCATCTATTGATCCTTGTGTCATTTCATCTAGTATTTCAAAACGCTCTCGGATTTCTTCCAGCCTCTCTTCGTCGCTGAGTTCCTTTTTGACTGCTACTGGAACTTCTACTTTTTCTTCGGAATCGCTAAAAGCCGGTTCTGACTGAACTACTTCGTAATCATTTTTGCTAACGAGCTTAATGCGGATTTCTCTGTCTGGGTAACCATCAACTTGGGCTCCATCAACAGTAATAAAACCTCCGTTTTTGCCTACTGCAAAACCTTTAACCAAAGGAAAAATTTCATTTACTACTTCTTTTCCACCGTAGTTTCCTGAATGAACTTTTGCATTTACTAGCATGGCGTTTCCTTGCATTGGGTTAATGTTTGTTTTCTTATTCATCATACTAGTATTATATGATCTGCTGTCCAAAAGGTCAACCTTTTTCTTCATTTTCTGGCCTTTTTTCTTCTTTTTTTCTACTTTTTTTCATTTCTTTGACCATTTCGATAAGATTTTTTGAATTTTCTAGCTCTTTTCGTTTTCTTTCTTCTTCTTCTAGTTCAGGTAGTCTTGTTTTATACCACCATGATTCTGTACTACCCATTATAATCCAATATCCTCCAGACCTGCTACTCGCAGTTTAACAATATTATTAATTTGAAATTGTTTTGCATCTAAGGCTTTTATAAGGCCATGAAACCTATTTCGCATTAATGCAAACTCGTTAACTAAATGTTGAAAATCGGCGATTTCATCTTCTCCATCGACATACTTTTCAGCATCTCTTGAACTTAGTGCTTTGTTGTAATGTTCTGTATATTTTCTAAAAACGTAGGATCGTTTTTTACGAAGCTCTATATTAAGGAATTCCAATATTGCTTCTATTTCTTGTAATTGATTAAATCTATGCTCAACAATACCTGGCATTTCTCTAGATAACTTTTCTAAGTTACCTTTCATACCACACTCTACTCTTGCTTCATCAAGTATGGCTTCATATGCCGATATACAATTAACAAGTTCACCTAAGTCTTCTTGTACTTTTCTATACCATGTACTCATATTTAGTAATCGTATGATTCAGGTTCGTCTCCTTCTAAATACTCTTCTTCATCCTCTTCTTCTTCATAATACATATTATCTAATACATCGTCCATTATTCCATCGTATCCTTTTAACTCTCTTACATTGTCTTCAACAACAAATCCGTTATTATCAAATTTTTCTAAGAGTTCTTCGCACACAATTTCATGGTCTTTACTTGACGAATATGATTTTACTACATCCCATAAATCGTGAATTAAATGGACTTCCTGTTCACTCATTTTCATCGATTACCTCCTCTGGTACTATATCATCGTTATTTACCAGAGGAGCATCGTTTTCTTTGAAGTCATTTATAACTTTTTGTAAGTTATCAGGACCCCAACCCTTTCGGAATTCTTTTATTTCTTCACCCTTGGCAGTTGTATACTTTAGTTTATTACCTTCTTTAACTATTACACCTGCTTTTTCAAATAAGTCTAAACATCCGCTATACGGATCCATACCAGTATCATACGGTATTTTAATTTGTACACTTTCAAATGGTTTTGCAAAACGTGTTTTCATTACTTTACACGCCGCTCGAATACCTCGTATGTCTGTAATTTTATTGCCTTCTTCATCTTCTTTAAGTTTAAGTTTTCGCATTGCAACAACAATAGATGAAGCATATATAAATCCTTGCCCACCACTAATCTTATCATCTGGATCGAACATATCCTGTGATGCATATGTATGATTAGTAGCAATTAATCCTACTGGATTTCCAGCAAGTAAATTAACACTATTGCGAACAAGGGCCGTTAGTGCCTTAGGCTTACGACCCATGTCGCCTTTCATATCTCCTTTTTCAAATTGATCTTTATCAGTTGGGGTAAGTAGCATACCTAGCGAATCTATTACAAAGAGAACTTTTTGGCGTTCTTCGTATGGTACATCTGCATATTGTTCGCGGTAGCCTTTCATGAACTCACTGATAAATTTTGCAACTTCATCTATCATTGATACACCAAACCGTAACAACTTATCTTCTGAAATATCTACATCTAATGCTTGCAACCAATCTGAGTCTAAAGCATTTTCTGAATCTAATACAATAGGGAGGATGCCTTGCTGTTGGGCATGACGCACTAAGTTTCCACTGGCAATGAAACTTTTTCCGCTTCCGCTTTCACCAGCAAGACAGGTAACCCTCCCTAGAGGTATTCCTCTATTAAAATCTCCTGAAATTAAAAAATTAAGTGCTAAATTTCCAGTACTAATCCAATCTACGGGGTCGTGGAATCCGCTTGACATTCCTGGTACTGCTTTTGTAATACTTTTTCTAAATTTTGATATATCGAATGGTTTCATTTATCTCCTCTAACTAAAGTGAAAGTAGAAGGGGAACTGGATGTTCCCCTTTGAATTAATTATTGAGCTTTTCGCTCACGAATCATTTTAAGAATTTGATCCGCTGAAGGTTTTTCTCCGCCTTCAGTTTCGGTTTCAGTTTCAACTTTCTCTTCGGTAGGAGTTGTTGTTTCTGTAACATCTGCAACAACTGGTTTGGGTGTTTCAGGAGCCTTCGACGGGCCGCTAGGTGCTGGTTTATTTGTCAGCGATACACCCTGTGGAGTATAATAAGAACCAAAACGTTCTGGATCATATAGTTCTCCTGCTACTGATGATTCAAACATTTCAAAGATAACTTTAATTTCTTCATTGTTTGGACGTTTTGGCATAAAATCATTAAGATTAAACAATCCATTATTTTGAATTGCATCTCTTTCAGTTTGGTCTAGGCTACGTTCTCTACGAGCCCAATTTGAAGTTGAATAATCAGCATACTGACCTTTTTGTGTTTTTGTAAGTTTAAAGTCAGTTCCTGCTTCAAAATCAGTTGGAATTTCCGGAAAGTCAGGATCCATTAATGCCGCCGAAATAATTTTGTAAATAGACGGATTTATAATAAACCTGCGAATTGGATTTTCTGGTGGCTGATCATCGCTCATCGGATTGTCAGTAACAAATCCTTGAAAAATATAAGATCGCTTTTTCCAATATTTACGACCTTCATCTTCGAGACTTGGATCTTTAAACCAAGGACGAATTTCAGCATGTACTGGACATGCATCGCCCCACATTTCTACACAAGGAACTTGGACTGTAACACTACGTGACTCGTCCTGTCCTTTAATACCAGGAAATGACAAACGAATCATTTGACGCTCTTTCCAAAAGAACGTATTCGTTTCATCTGAATCTGGTAAAAATCTTAAAGTTGCTGTTGAATTTTCTGGGATGTTCCAGAATGCGTAAATTGCGTTATCGGATTGATAACCTCCGCCTGTACGTTGCTCTTTTTCCAAGAGCTTTGCTCGTATTTCTGCTAGTGTAGCCATATTATTTCTCCTATATTAGCCTATGTTTGTGCCTAAATCTTCTATTGCTTTTATTAGCCTAGTGTCCATGACAAACATCATGAACTTATTATAACAAATCTATTTATCAAAGTCAAGTTGTTTTTTAACTTTTTTTAACTGGTCTACCCCATGGGTCTGTAACTGGCCCCGGAGTCCTGTCTTTATAATCTTCGCCTCTTCCCATTCTGGCTGCCTTGTCGTCTGTTTCGGCACGCCTTGCTGATTGTTCACTGCTATATGTTTTGCCTTTATATGAAAAGTTACCATCTGGCGTTGCATTATAATGATATCGGCCGAATCCTTCTTGAACTGCTTGTAAATGTTCTTTGAATGTCTTTGGTTCTTTGCTTTCACCATAGTAGCCGTAGTCTTCGTCTGTACCAAGGCCTGCTGAAGCCATGCCTGAATCAAAATCCCCATCCATTGAATCGGGTACATCGTCAGTAGCAAAGTCATCACCATATTCACGATCTAGTTCTTCTTGAATCCATTGATCTGGGTCGCCGTCTCTTGCTTTAGCAATACCGTATGGCATTTCACCTGAATTAACATAATATTCGTATAATTCGTCAAAGAACTCATCATGATCGTATAATGCAGATTCTCCCCGCATTACAGATTCAAATGATTCTCTATGTTTAGCAATAATATTATCTAAACTTTCGCCCATTTCTTTGATAGGAAGTCCTGCTAATTTTCTTAAATCATTTTCATTCTTAATATCTGGAATCATTTGTATACCCCTGCGAGTTTTAAAACTGCTTCATCTGCTTCACCGACTGATTCAGGAACACCTTTTCCTTGTAACTTATGAACTGATTTTTTATAAAGGGTTGGAACATAGTTATCTGGCATTGGGCCTCCTTCAACAGAGGAACTATCGGAAATACCTTGTGATGCCACTGATTTTTTCTTTAAAGATGCTTTTTTCTT
>CAZLCI010000091.1:0-3820 GCA_964558115.1 uncultured Nitrospinaceae bacterium
TAATTATCTCTTATAGTAATTCCGCCATTTTCTCTATATAGGAATGTAAGTCTTCTGGTTTCGCCCTTGCTTTTCCACCTTTTGCTTGCACTTCTTCTCCTTCAAGTTCGATTTGTAACGAATCCATGAAACGGTTCATTAAACCACGGAAACAAGCGACCATGGTGATTTCTACAATTTCTGCTGAATTAAAGTGTTTGGAAAGTTTCTCATAAGCTTCGTCGTCATTTTTTGCAGTATTCCAAGTGACTAGTTCTGCCCATTTAATCACAGATTTCTCACGGTCATCAAAAAGAGAACTTTCTAAATAATTGTCCCCGCTTAAAGTATCAAGTTGCTCTTCCGTCCAGCCTGCAGTTCGCCCAACTAGGCGATTATGTTTTGTTCAATACTGACACTCGTTAAGGGCAGATACTTTGATCATAGCTAATGCTCGTATTTTACCATCAAGTTTGCATCCTAATCCATCTTTTTGAAGAACCGTTTGTAAGGGAAGAAGAAATTTTAAAATTGCGGGGGAATGAGCAAATAAGCGCATAGAATTAGCAACTCTTCCATTAATATTTTCTGCAGTTTGGAATGCATTTTGAACGTTGGGATTATCTGAAACGTCTTCAATAAAAGGTAACCTTGCCATGGATGATCTCCTGTTTGATTTGTGAAAAAATTAGGGTAGCTTTGATATACAAATTCATCAAGAGAAACTATGGTGAAAAATCAAAAAGTTATGCTTAAAGAACAAAAGATTCTAAGAGATGAAATCGTAGGTTTTGTGGATTTTAAGGCCACGTTTAAATAAAAACTAAACATAAAGGGAATGCGAATGGATTGTCGAATGGATGGCCGTAACGCTTTGATAACTGGAAGTAGTCGAGGTCTAGGTAGGGCGATGGCTTTAAATTTTGCTACTTCAGGTGCGAATGTCGTCATTTGTGGAAGAAGAAGCGATATCCTCGAAGAAACTCGTAGAGAAATTGAAACTATTTCCGACAATAAGGTAGTTGCGATTGTTTCTGATGTTAGTACAGCAGATGGTGTAAATTCTTTGATAGAAACTGCTAAAGACAAATTGGGTGATATAGATATTTTGGTAAATAATGCAGGTATTTCTAAACATGGTCCTTTCGTAGAAATCACAGATGAAGAATGGTCTCAAGATTTTGAATTGAAAGTGTTTGGTGCAATCCGAACTTGTAGATTGATTTTCCCTGGAATGGTAGAAAGAAAATGGGGTAGGATCATTAATGTACTGAATTTGGGTGCAAAAACACCACCTGCTTTAGGTGCTCCAACTGCAGTTTCCCGTGCGGCAGGTATGGCGATTACAAAAATACTTTCAAAAGAGGGAGCATCTCATAATGTTCTTGTGAACGCACTTTTGGTTGGCCGGATTGAAAGTGATCAATGGCTCAATCGTTGGGAAACGTCAGAGCAAACGGTATCTTACGATGAGTATTTAGATGATATGGCGAATAAGTTGAATTTGCCCATGGGAAGAGTTGGAACGGCTGAAGAATTTGCAAATTTGGCCAGTTTTTTATGTTCAAATTCAGGGTCATATATCAGCGGCGTAGCGATTAATGTCGATGGTGGGACTAGTCCTGTAGTTTGAAAAAATAAATTTTAAAATCATTAAAAGGAGATATGAAATGACATTAATTAATCTAATCTCGCCAGAGAATGCGCAAGGAGAGCATAAAAAAACCTATGAAATTTTAGAGAATATTCGTGCAAAACACGTATATTCACAGATGGCAAGTGTTAATTCTCCTTTCCTGTCTCGGATTATTACTGCATTAGTTTATTCCTTGCGTGAGGGTATGGGGACTATTCTTCCTTCTAAAATTAAACAAATAGCGATAATTAAGACTAGTCAAATAAATACCTGTAACTACTGACTGAACCATAATACTGCTCTTGGAAAAGCAGCTGGGATAAGTGATGAAGAGGCAGAAGTAGTTTTTTCTGAAGAATATCTAGATTCTACAATTTTAACAGATCGAGAGAAAGCAGCAATACTTTGGGCGGAACATGTCACACGAAATACAGCAAAACTTCGACCAGAAATACAAGAAGAGGTAAAGAAACATTTTTCAGATCAAGAATTATTTGAACTCACTTTTATAATCAGTTACTTTAATTTCAGAAATCGTTTGCATGATTCTCTGCTATTGCCTTTAGATGGGGAAGATACTTTGCAAGATAATGTTGGGTTTCTTAAATTTGATCCTAGTAGTATGAAAAACTATCTTCAGTCTATAGTTGATAATTGGCCAGATGAATTTCCAAAACCAAATGAGAAGTGAAATCGAATCCTTTAATTGGAGAATTTTTGTATGAGATTCATTCTAATTGTTTTATTAAATATTGTATTTTGTTCTTACTCTTTTGCTGAAATGAGACATGATCATCATAAACACCATCATAAACATAAAGTAAGTCGGCATTCGATGCACCATAAAATGATTAATGCACAAAAACCTTATCCAAAACTTAATCTAAAAATGGAAAAGGATAAAATGGATGGATATAATTTGAATATTAAAGTCAGTAACTTCACTTTCGCTCCTGAAAATGTAAATGGGAAAAATCAAGATAATCAAGGACATGCTCATATCTATATAAACGGAAATAAAATTAGACAATATTCTCCATTTTTTCATTTGTCAGGAAAATTACTAAAAAACGGAAAAAACATTATACGCGTTACATTAAATGCGAATGATCATAGTGTATTTGCTATTAATATGAAAAAAATAGAGGCAATTATCCATATCAAAAAGTAGGCTAATCTTACTAAGGAATAAACTATGTTTGAAAATATTGCTGTTTTTGGTACTGGGGCCATAGGAAGTAGTACTGCTGCGGATCTTACTGATGCGGGGTATAATGTGACTATCGTGGATCAATGGCCTGCTCATGTAGAGGCAATGAAAAAAGATGGTCTACACATTCAAATGCCAGATCTAGATTTAAAGGTTAAAGTTCAAGCATTACATATCTGTGAACTTGCTTCAGAAAAACCAGAATTTGATCTCATCATTTTAGCGGTTAAATCTTTTGATACCCGCTGGATGGCCGAATTGATGTTTCCTTATCTAAGTGAGGATGGTGTATTAGTTGGTTTGCAAAATAGTATGAATGAAGTAGAGATAACCTGCGATATCATTGGAAGAGAAAGAATAGTAGGAGCCTGTATTGAGCTTTCCGGAGAGTTATTCACTCCTGGTTTCGTACAGAGAAATACACCTAGAACAGGCACCTGGTTTGCAGTTGGCGAACTTAATGGGAGTATTACCCCACGATTGGAAGGAATTCAAAAAATTCTAAGTCATGTTGCGAACGTAGATATATCGACAAATATTCTAGGAACTAAATGGACGAAGTTAATAGTGAATTCTATGAGTATGGGGCCTTGGGGATTGATTGGTTTGTTAAACAGGGAAGTAATGAAACTTCCAGGTATGTTTGATCTTGCTGTCGATTTAGGAATGGAAACAGTAGCGGTTGGTACCGCGTTAGGTCTTAATGTAGAGCCAGTATTTGGTTTAAGTGCAGATGACTTTACAGGAGAAGAAGATAAAATGTTATTGAACGCTTTAAAAACAATGACTGGTCATACCGGGCCTAGAGCACG
The DNA here is from genome assembly GCA_964558115.1 of uncultured Nitrospinaceae bacterium. Lineage (GTDB taxonomy): Bacteria > UBA8248 > UBA8248 > UBA8248 > UBA8248 > UBA3496. The sequence goes on from CAZLCI010000091.1 coordinate 3,638, forward strand.
TACTGCACCGATTCATGATCACTTAAAAGATCGAAAAAATGAAATAGAATTCATCAATGGACTAGTTTCAAAAAAAGGGAAGGAACTGGGGATTTCTACTCCCTTTAACGATGCGATAAGTGAACTTGCCAGAGAAATCAATTTAGGAAATCTGAAAATGGATCCTTCTAATTATGATTTGAT
>CAZLCI010000091.1:3920-5016 GCA_964558115.1 uncultured Nitrospinaceae bacterium
TCTCAATTTGTTGGAATATCTAGTTTGATCCTTGCATTGATAGGAATATTTTTATCCAGAAAATATATTATTAAGGTTGCAGTAGGTTTATGGTCCGGTTTCTATGCATGTATGGTTTTATATGACATTTTAGTGCTTATTATGCTTGAAAAAATTCCTGATTTGTATGTAGCTTTGATACAGCCAGAGAATGCAACTCTTTTTGCAGAGGCTTATTATCTTCTGAATATTATTGTGATTATTTTTTGTGTTTATTTTCAATTGGCAATGCATGAAAAAGTTTTCGGGAAAAAGAGTGAATCTGCTTAAAAAGAACTAAAATTTCGCGAATTTAATTTTAATTATAAAAATTCTAGTTTAATCGGAGATTAGTTTTGGATGAATTAACTTCTATCGAGGGTCAAGTTGCTGTAGTTACGGGAGGAACTGCTGGAATAGGAGAAGCTGCTTGTGTCCGTTTTGGACGGTGTGGTGCGAAGGTTGCAGTTATTGGAAGAACAAATGAAAAAGGGGAAGCAGTTGTAAAGAGGATCACCCAAGAGGGTGGTGAAGCAATTTTTGTAAAAGCTGAGTGTGCGGACGAAGGAGAGGTGAAGGATGCAGTAAAAATTATCCTTGATAAGTGGGGAAGAACCGACATACTTGTGAATACGGCTGGGGGATTTTTTGATGTTCCTCCTCTTGAAAAAGTTACTGTCAAAGGGATGCAGCAAAATTATGATTGGAATGTTATTGCAAAGTTTATAATTACTCGTGAATTGATTCCAGTTATGAAAAAAAATCATTATGGACGGATAGTAAATATATCTTCTGTTTCTGGGAGAACCTCGAGTGCCGGTTCTATAGAATACTCAACGAATGAAGCGGCAGTTGTTGGATTGACTAGAAGATTAGCAAAGGAGTTAGCTCCTTTCGGGATTACAGTAAATGCGATAGCACCAGGTTTAGTTCTTACGCCGAGGGTACAACGACATCCTGAAGAACACCTTGCTAAAAGGGCGAAGACAATGCCGGTTGGAAGACTTGGTACACCAGAAGAACTTGCTCATGGGATTTGGTATTTATGTACACCGGGTGCAGGATTTACTATAGGGGC
>CAZLCI010000092.1:0-4878 GCA_964558115.1 uncultured Nitrospinaceae bacterium
TAAAAAAATAAAATTATTAGGATAGTCCAGCTCTATTGCTCTCTTTAACTTTCTTGTTTACTAAATTTACTGGCCATTCTCCCGAAAGGACTCGCTTAACTTCATTGGGTGCTCCTTTTTGCAATCCAACCATCGATTCTTCGCTATACCATGCTGCATGAGGATTAATAATCACATTTTCCCGACCTCTTAGAGCATGGGAGTCTGGCAATGGTTCCGGATCGGTTGTATCTAATGCACATCCTGCAATTTTTCTGTTATCCAATGCTTTTACCAAAGCATCGGTATCTATGATTGGACCTCTAGAACAATTCACTAAATACACAGAAGGTTTCATTAAATCAAAAGCAGAATCATTAACCATACCCCTCGTTTCGTCCATAAGTGGGGGATGAACTGAAATATAATCAGAATTTTTATATAATTCCTCTAGTTCTACTTTTCTAGCAGGAATCTCAAATTGACCATCTTCAACAAATGGATCACTAAAAATAATCTTCATTCCAAATGAGACTGCCCTTTCCGCAACCATTCTTGCGATATTACCAAAACCTATTAGACCTAACGTACTTCCAGACAAACGAAAAATAGGTTTACCAGGTGGCACTTCCCATTTTCCTGATCGAACAGACCTATCATAAAAAGAAACTTTTCTTGCCGCAGTCAGAAGAAGTGCCATTGTATGTTCAGCAACTTCTTCTATGCAATAAGTAGGATTATTAGTTACGATAATTCCGCAATCAGTAGCAGCATCAAGATCGATTGTATCCACTCCTATTCCATAACGAGCGATTATCTTACAGCTTGACATTTTCTCCATATGCTCTCTGGTTATTGGTCCAGCATATGTATTTAACAAAGCCTCACAATCTGAAGCTTCTTCAATAAATTCGGCTGGTGACTTAGTTTGCATAGCTATAATTTCGCATATTTCACCTAGAATCTCATTTTCCTGATCAAGATTATCCCAAACATAATCAGTAAGTACTACTTTCGACTTTCCCGACATAATTATCCCCTTAAATCTTCTCTGTTAGTAATGACTCCAGCCTCAGCTAATTGAACATATTAAAACATAAAATTTTTTAAATTTCATTCTCTCATAAAAGATTATATAATGACTTTTTTATTAGTTTGTCTATAGGAATATAATTTGTCCGATAAAACAATTCGAAATTTACGACTTAAAGCTGATGATTGTATTTTAGTAATAGTAGATGTGCAGGAACGATTAATGTCATCTATGAAAGAAGAAACAAAAAATCTAATCTCTAAAAATATTTCTATATTAATTCAAGTTGCCCAAAAACTAGAAATTCCTATAATAATCACAGAACAGTACCCAAAGGGTCTAGGGAAAACATTAGATGAAATAAGTTCTATCACACCTAATATAATTCCTTTTGAAAAAATTTCGTTCAGTTGCATGGGTTCTGAAGAATTTGTTCATTCAATAAGAAGTCTAAAAAGAACAAAAATATTATTAACTGGTGTAGAAACCCATGTTTGTTGCTATCAGAGCACTTTAGACTTACTTGCAAGTGGATTTATAGTTCACCTCATTTCTGATGCTACATGCTCAAGAAAAAAACATAATTGGAAAACTGCTATAAGTTCTCTTAAAGATGTTGGCACATATATTTCATCAACAGAACAAGTAACTTTTGATCTTGCTCGTGTTGCAGGAACTGATATGTTTAAATTGATTTCGTCCCTAGTAAAATAGAGATTTTAACAATTTCAATCTTATTTGAAAGGCAACAATGGAACAATTAAATCAAGAAAAAATAAAAATTGCTGTGGTATATGGAGGAAGATCAAAGGAACACGAAGTAAGTGTTAAGTCTGGAGAGAGTATAATAGAATCCCTTACAAAAAATAATTTATATAAAGTATTCCCAATTCTAATAGACAAAGAAGGAAAATGGTTTCTTAAAGAAGAAAGATCAAAAAAAGAAGAAGTTTTTCCCTCCACATCTCCTAATCAAGAAGCAAATCTTATCAAGAAAAATGGAGATAAAATCAAAATAGATGTATTTTTCCCAATTCTTCACGGAAAATATGGAGAAGATGGAACAATTCAGGGATTATTTGAATTATCGGGATCAAATTTTATTGGTTCGGATTGTAGGTCCTCTGCAATTTCAATCGATAAAGCTGTTACAAAAGCTATCCTACGCTCTTCTGGACTGCCAGTACTTCCTTTTATTTCTTTTACTTCAAAAGAATGGAAAGAACAAAAAGAAAAGATTCTTCTCAAATTAGAAAATACTATTGAAACACCACTTTTTATTAAACCTGTTGCGCAAGGAAGTAGTTTCGGGGTCCACTTTGTAAGGGAAAAATCGAATATTGGAAATATAATTGAGGATTCCTTCGAATTTGACGATAAGATCATGATAGAAGAATTCGCAAATGGAAGAGAAATTGAATGTGCTATTCTAGAAAATAGAGATAAGAACCCGTCAATACTAGCAAGTCCTCTAATGGAGATAATTCCAAAAAGTGATTGGTATGATTTTGATTCTAAATACACAGACGGTATGGCAGATTTAATAATTCCTGCAGAATTAGATGAATCTACAAAAAAGAAAATACAAGAATACGCGAAATCTGCTTTCAGAATTATTGGATGTTCAGATCTTGCAAGAGTTGATTTTTTTTACAGAGAAGCAGAGGGAGAAATATTTATAAATGAAATAAACACCCTGCCAGGTTTTACCAAATTAAGTGGTTTTCCAAAAATGATTGATGCAGCAGGAATTTCTTACGAAATGATGATAGAAATACTAATCAACAACAAGACTATGTGATTAATAATCAATGTCTTATAGAATATAGTTAAAATAGATTCTATCTCTGTTATCTATATATACTCTCCCTTGTTGAAGGGTTATCATACCTACCTTCTTTAATTGAAAATTTCTGTAAAAGGACTTGATATAAACCTAGCCCTCCTCGATAAAATGCAGTAGAAGAACATACTAGCCATAGCCTATATATCCTATATATACGCTCACCTACCATATCTCTAATTTTATCTGCGTTTTCTTCTAGATTGTTAAACCAATCACGACATGTTTTTGCATAATGTAAACGCAAATTCTCTACATCAAGAATTTCCCATCTTTCTTTCTCCATCACATTCATAATATTCGTTATATTATCCAACTCTCCATTTGGGAAAACATTTTTTTGAAGAAAATTATTTTGACTTGTTTCAACTCGAAACTTTTGACAGGTTATCCCATGGTTTAAAAATAACCCTTCATCTTCCAATCTCTCTCTTACATTTGAAAAGAAAGAAGAATAATTTGCAATTCCTATATGCTCAATTATTCCAATTGCAGATATCTTAGAAAACTTCTTTTCAAATGAGAAATCTCTATAATCCATATGCAAAACTCTACACCTATCAGACAAACCTTCTCTTTTAATCCACTCACTAGCCCAACTTGATTGTTCTTTCGAAAGAGTGACTCCCGTTGCATTAACTCCATAGTGTTTCGATGCCCAAACCGCTAGACTCCCCCAACCGCAACCAATATCTAAATATGAATCTAAAGAACTCAAACGTAATTTCTTGCATATCAGATCCATTTTATCTTTTTGAGCATCTGCTAATTTTTTTTCATAAGATTTATAATATGCACACGTATAAAGCATATTCTCGCACAAAAGCAATTCATAAAATTCGTTAGAAAGATCATAATGAAATGAAATTGCTTCTGCATCCGTTGTTTTAGTTCGATTTTCTCTAATACTCATTTTTTCCTCAAATTATCCTATACCGAACGCACCTTCTAAAACAAAACGCCTTCTCAACCAAGCATTTTTACACATTATCCTCGCGATATTCTGTGTGATTTTGTTAGGCAAAAATTCTATAAACTTATCTCCGAAAGCAACCTGGCCATTTCCATAAAGTGTAAATATTTGTTCCTGATAGCCATCAAGACTTTTATCAGAATCCAAGAAAGTTATTATATTCTCGTACGCGAGATTTGAACTCTTGATTGCGGGACCTATACCCTCACCACTAAGATCTTGAGCTAGACCTGCAGAATCTCCAACTAATAAAAATCTCTCTCCTATAATGTTTCTAATAGATGTTCTATATATAGAATATGCGTGTCCTTTAAATGCAGTAAGATTATTTTCTTCCGTTAATCTTCTAGATTCCCTAAGCATTTCGAGAAAATTTTTTAATCTTTCATGGATACTTGGTTCTTTTCCTATACAACCTACTCCAATATTAAGATAATCGCCTTTTGTAAAATACCAAGCATATCCATTAAAATCAGGCTCAGGAAACAATTCTGGAAACCCATAATTTGGAGCAATTGTTTCCAAGACATTAGCACCTAATTTTGTCTCACTCTCTTGTGTTAAAACAACAGATTCCTCTGAAGAAATTGAACCAGATATTCTTGCAACTGGACAAGTATGTCCACCTGCACCAACAACAATTGATGATTTAAATTTTTCTCTATCTGAATAAATAGTAACTGAATCATTATTGAATTTCAGATCTCGAACACGAACTCCGCAACGAACATCAACACCTGCCTTTTCTGCTCGATTCAATAGAAAATGATCAAATTCATATCGAATGATTCCATAACTTGCAGGTTCATCCCATTTTGTCTCATAAGACTTGCCTTCACAATCAATAAATATTGAAGAAAAGGGTTGAATCGTTAAGGGATATTCATCTGGATTCAATTCAAGATCAGATAAAGCCTGTTTTGTGACCCAGCCAGCACATAATTTGACACGAGGAAAAATAGAGGCGTCTAATAACAATACTTTTTTCTTGGACATAGCAAGTTTCCTTGCAACTGTGCTACCTGCAGGACCACCACCTATTACAATAAC
>CAZLCI010000093.1:0-4806 GCA_964558115.1 uncultured Nitrospinaceae bacterium
TGGCGTAAGCAGAAAGGGATTCAATATAACGACGTTGTCCTTCAGCATAAATTGTGTCAAAAGCCAAACTGCTCTTTCCAGAACCACTTAACCCTGTAAATACGACAAGTTGATCCCTAGGGATCTCGATATCAAGATTTTTCAGATTATGTTCTCTAGCTCCTCGAACAGAAATCTTTTTTTTTGACAACATTAGAAACTCTCAGAAAAACCGGAAAGAAAAGAAATGAAGCAGAAATTGACACTACAAAGAATATTCAAATCAATACCAAATCAAACCACCTGTAAGATTAATATCCTGTCCCGTCATACGTACAGCATCTTCAGAAGCTAGAAAAACACAGAGTGCAGCATGATCTTCTGGAGTCACTAAAGTCTTCAAGGCAGAAGGGTCAGTAAATGTTTTTTTCGCTTCATCAAATGTTATCTGAAAACTTTCGGACATATTTTGAATAACACTGTCAATACGAGGTCCTGCCGTAGCACCCGGGCAAATAGAATTCACTGTTATTCCATACTCTCCTAACTCAAAAGCAAGAGTTCTCGTAAATCCTATTACGGCTGTTTTTGATGAGGTATATGGAGTTCTGTTAGGAAGTGGACGTTTTCCACTCATAGAACTAACGTTAATTATACGACCATAGCGTTTTTGCTTCATAATAGGAATGACATATTTTGAAACTAAAAACATGCCCGTCATATTTACAGAGAAACACTGTTCCCATTCTTCTAAAGTAATATCTTCACAAGGTTTTGTAGGACCAGCAACTCCTGAATTATTAACAAGAATATCGATAGAACCTATTTCATTTTTAACAGTTTCTACTAAATTCTTTACAGATCCTTCATCACTAACATCCGTCTGCACAATTAATGAATCAGAATTAAGTTCAGAAGCTGTATTCTTAAGATTTTCCAAATTTCTAGAAGCCAAAACAACCTTTGCTCCGTTTTCACATAAAGCACTTGCTATAGACTTTCCAATACCCTGTCCAGCACCAGTTACAAGAGCAATCTTCCCCTCTAATCTTTTCAAAAACAATCCTCTCAAACGTTAAAAAAACTAAATCTCAAAACCTGAAAACCAATATGATATTTCCTCTGAAGCAGTTTCGACTGCGTCTGAACCATGAGTCGAATTCCGCTCTATACTCTCCCCAAATTCCTTTCTTATAGTTCCTTCATTGGCTTCTTCAGGATTTGTAGCACCCATTACAGTACGCCAATGAGATATTGCGTCTTCCCTTTCAAGAACCATTAATACCGTCTTTCCTGAAGACATGTAAGCTGTGAGATCATTAAAAAAAGGTCGGGCAGAATGGACAGAATAAAATCCCTCCGCCTGTTTTTTGCTCATTTCCACCAACTTCAATCCTGAAATTTTAAACCCTTCCTCTTCAACTCTAGAAAGAATTTTTCCAATCAAATTTCTCTCTACAGCGTCTGGTTTTATCATTGCAAATGTTTTCTGCATTTCAAATCTCCAAAATCTAAAAAATTAAACATCCAATACTTTAGCCATTGTAAGCCCCATTTCTGCCGGACTCTCAGTTACATGAATTCCTGACTCAGACATTATTTTCATTTTTTCTTGAGCAGTCCCTTCTCCGCCAGAAATAATTGCACCAGCATGCCCCATTCTTCTTCCAGGAGGAGCAGTCTGCCCAGCTATAAAACCTACCATAGGCTTTGAGATGTTTTCTTTAGCCCATAAGGCGGCATCTGGTTCAGCGGTACCTCCTATTTCACCTATCATTATTATAGCTTCAGTATCATCGTCTTTCTCGAAAAGTTTAAGAAGTTCAATATACATCGTACCTATTATAGGATCACCACCTATTCCAACACATGTGCTTTGTCCTAATCCCTGTTCAGTGAGTTGAGATACAACTTCATATGTCAGTGTTCCACTTTTTGAAATAACTCCAATAGAACCCTCTTTGTGAATATGACCAGGCATGATACCCATTTTACATCCTCCCGGAGTAATTACGCCAGGACAATTCGGTCCAATTAAAATGGTATCTTTACCATTGAGATATCTCTTCACATACATCATATCTTTGACTGGAATTCCTTCAGTAATACAAATCACTAATGGGAGACCAGCGTCTACTGCTTCTAATATCGCATCTGCCGCAAAAACGGGTGGCACAAAAATCAAAGAAGCATTAGCTCCAGTCTCAGAAACCGCGTCACTAACAGTATTAAAAACAGGTGTTTCTTCAAAAATTTCTCCACCTTTACCAGGAGTAACTCCTGAAACAACATTTCCTCCACCTGAAGCATATTCTTTACTGTAATTAATACACTGTTTTGCATGATAACCACCTTCTCGCCCTGTAATACCCTGAACAACAACACGAGTTTCTTCATCAATTAAAATACTCACCATTACACCCCTTAATTTTTAAGAGCTTCGACCACTTTTTGAGCAGCATCTGCCATTCCATTTCCTACTTTAAAATCAAGTCCCGAAGATTCAAGAATATTCCTGCCTTCTTCCACATTAGTACCTTCCATTCTTATAATAACAGGCACATCTACATTTACACTTTTCACGGCATCGACAACACCTTGTGCAAGTATATCGCATCGCAAAATACCACCAAAAACATTTATAAAAACTGCTCTAACAGCTTCATCATCCATAAGAATTCTAAAAGCATTTTCGACCATCTCTCGGCTAGCACCACCACCTACATCTAAGAAATTTGCAGGAGATGAACCAGCTAATTTAATTATATCCATCGTAGCCATAGCAAGTCCTGCCCCATTGACCATACAACCTACTTCGCCATCTAATTTGATATAGTTCAAATTAAAAGCAGAAGCTTTCACTTCTAAAGGATCCTCTTCGTCTGTATCTCTCATTCCTTTAACGTCTTCATGTCTTGTAAGTGCATTGTCATCAAAATTAACCTTAGCATCTAGTGCTAAAAGACGGCCATCTTTTGTTTGAACTAAAGGATTAATCTCTACTAAGGATGCGTCCATTTCTTCATAAAATTTATAAAGGTTTGTAATAAAGCGAACCCCATCTTTAATTAAATTATCAGGTAGATCTAAGCTATACACAATTTTTCTAGCTACAGAAGGCCATACCCCTAGTAAGGGATCTACGGGAATTTTCAAAAGTTTTTCCGGAAATTTCTCCGCCACTTCCTCTATATCCATTCCACCTTCAGTACTGGCCATTATGGTAGGAAGACCTGAAGATCTATCTAAAACGATCCCGAGATATAACTCCCTAGATATATTACTTGCTTCTTCTACCCAAACTTTTTTAACAAGTCTCCCCTCGGGTCCTGTTTGATGAGTCACAAGATTCATTCCCAAAATTTGAGAGGCAATTTCTTTTGCCTCATGAAAATCATTAGCTAATTTTACCCCTCCACCTTTACCGCGACCTCCGGCGTGTATTTGAGCTTTTACTACAACTCTACCAGCAAGATCTTTTGCGATGTCGGCTGCTTCATCAGGCGTACTTGCAACTCCACCCTTTGGAACCGCAACACCAAATTTCGCAAGAAGTTCCTTGCCCTGATATTCATGTATATTCATCAATCCTCTCCCTTATCAGGGTTAATAAAAAAACTAGAGCGATGAGGTTAACTCTCGAACATGATCTGCAGATTTTTTAAACTGCTCCATCTCATGAGGTTCTAAGTCCAATTCAATTATCTCTTCCACTCCACCTGCACCCAATTTAATAGGTACACCCATGAAAATATTTTCCTCACCATATTCCCCTTGAAGCAATGCCGCACAAGGAAGTATTCTTTTTTTATCTTTCAAAATTGCTTCTACCATCTCAACAATTGATGCGCCAGGAGCATAAAATGCACTTCCTGTTTTTAGAAATTCAACTATTTCTGCGCCTCCATCCCTTGTCCTTTGAACTAACTCTTCAATTCTTTTCTGATCCATTAACTTAGTAATTGGAACACCCGCCACTGTACTATATCTAGGCAATGGAACCATGCTATCACCATGACCACCTAAAACTAGAGCATGTACATCTTCAACAGATACATTGAGTTCCATAGCTATAAAAGAACGAAAACGCGCACTATCCAAAATACCAGCCATACCCATAATTCTTTCTCTTGGAAATTTACAGTGATTGTGTGCGACAGTAACCATCACATCTAATGGATTAGAAACAATAATCAAGAAACAATTTGGAGAATGCTCTATAATAGAATCAGTTACGGAACCAACAATATTCGCATTTGTAGAAATCAAATCATCCCTACTCATTCCTGGCTTTCTAGCAATACCAGCAGTTACAACGACAACGTCAGAATCCTTAGTATCCTCATAGTCATTGGTTCCCACTATTTCTGTATCAAATCCTTCCACTGGAGAACTTTCAAACAAATCCAGAGCTTTGCCTTGAGGAATACCATCTACGATATCTACAAGTACAATATCACCTAACTCATGTGAAGCAGCCCAATGAGCAGCTGTGGCTCCAACATTTCCAGCACCTACAATTGTTATTTTAGGTCTACCTATAGACATCTTATCTCCTTAATATCTTTTCACATATTTTTTATGATTGCCTTACCGAAATTAGAGCAAGACACTTTTTTAGCACCCTTCATTTGTCTATGAAGATCGTAAGTTACTGTTTTCTTTCCTATAGCTTTAGTAGTTCCAGAAACGATCAAATCAGCAGCTTTTTGCCAACCCATATATCCTAACATCATTACTGCAGACAAAATCAAACTAGAAGGATTAACCATATCTTTTCCTGCATATTTTGGTGCAGTTCCATGAGTTGCTTCAAAAATCGCATGA
>CAZLCI010000094.1:0-4800 GCA_964558115.1 uncultured Nitrospinaceae bacterium
TGAGGGTTAAACCTATTTAGTAACGATGTTTGGATGACTTGGAACAACTCAATTAATAAGTTTATTTAATCAGGAGAACTAAAAGATGCCGTTTTATCAAATTGCCTCAATGGCGAAGAACAACAGTGAAATCAATCCTGCTATGTCTGCAAAAAGTGTCCCTGGCGAGTTCATGAAAGCAGGTTTTGTAACTAAACCGGAAGGAGAGGGACCTCCTCTTCATATGCATCCAAATGAAGAACAGTTCACATTGATACTTGAAGGAAACCTTCATTATATTTTAGGCGATGAAGACAAAATTGTTGGCCCTGGAGATATGATTCATATTCCTCGTAATACGAATCATCGAAGCAGGGCAATCAATGGAGAAGCTACTTTTTTTACGGTGAAAAGTCCCGCAGGTTCTGGAGATCTTGATCAGGACTATAATATGGCTGATGACGCAGGTAATGCTGAAGATCTTTATCCAGGTGAAAAATAAAAGGATAATTCAAGGAAAAATGTATGAGTGATCGTTTTTTTGAAGACTTTGAAGTTGGTCAGATTTTTACTGCTGGCGGAATAAAGCTTAGTTTGGAAGAGATCATGGAGTTTGCGCGAAATTATGATCCGCAGCCTTTTCATGTGGATATAGATTACGCAGAAAATTTCCAGTACGGTGGAATAATCGCCAGTGGTTTTCATACTATGGCAGTTACGATGCGTTTATTTGTAGATACAGGGTTCTTAGGGACATCCAGTCTTGGTTCTCCAGGAATAGAATCTATTCAATTTGTCAGTCCTGTAAGACCAGAAGATGTATTGTCGCTAAGTGTTTTGCTTGAAAACAAACGTGTATCTAAGTCAGATCCTTCTCGAGGTGTAATGGTACTGGATTATACAACTACGAATCAGGAAGATGAAGTCAAACTGAAGATGAAAGGTATTGTCCTCATGAAGTGTCGTCCTAAGTAAATTTTAAGGGCAAAAAAGAAATAAAAATATCGTTAACTCAAAATTGAAAAAGGAGGAATTCAATTATGACACCGAAAGAAATCGTTCTTAGTGGATATCAGGCATTTTCTCAAGGGGATATTGAAAGTCTTGGTAAACTCTTTCACGAAGATGCAGTGATAAGAGTGAATGGGAATCACAAGAGATCTGGCGAATATAAAGGTTTTAATGACTGGAGAGATAATTTTATCTCACATCTTTTTGATGATTATCCAAATTTCAATTTGGAAATAATGCATGTTGTAGCAGAGGGTGATCGGGTACATGTTTTTGTGAAATACACTGCTGATAATTTAGACGCTAATGGCGTACATATGTATAAAGTGGAAGATGGACTCGAAACGGAATTTTTGCTTTTCGATGACACTCAAAAAATAGCAAAAGCGCTAGGAGAATAGAATAGTCTGATGCATGTTAGATATAGTTCTATTTACATTTTTTGAAGGTTTTAAAGAGATGGATTTAGAGGAAATCAAAGAAGAAATAAAAAATTATCCAACTCCTATTGCCGGATGTGATGTATATTTCAACTGGCTTTTAGAAGAAAGAGATAGGCTACTTTCTGGAAAAGAAGAAGCCGAGAGAAGAGATCATCTTGCAGGAAAGTTCTGATTGTTTTTTTTAAAAGATATTTGAGTATTTGTTCTACTTTGCGATTGTTGACTGACTGAACTCTTCAAGACCTTCTTCGATTCTCTGGGAAACAATATCGATAATCTTTTCATGAAACCCTAGATGCGGTCCTAAGTGAATTTTCACATTTGGATTTCTGGATGCGCCAATTTCGACAAGATGAGGGAGATCTTTTCTGACGTGATTTCCCATATGCAGAAAGTAGGGTGTTAAAAGAATTTCTTCTGCTCCTTTTTTTGCGCAGGTATCAATACAGTCAGGAATAGAGGGCTCATTAATCTCTAAGAAAGCAGCAGTTACAATTCTCTCTGGCCATTTTTTCTGAAAGATATCTACTACCTTGTACATATCTCGGTTAGCACCCTCAGCTCTGCTTCCATGGCCAAGAAGGATAATGGCTTTTAGAGAGTTTGTGGAGTTGTCTGCTATGCCATGCATTCGCCTTCTCCTCTTTCAAGAACGTAGGTTTCTTTCTTTCCCCAATCTACAAATATTTCTTCTTTCTCTTCTTCATTGAATTGACCGTTGATATGAAATTCCTGAAGAAGTTCTTCGAACGACTGATTCCCGACTCTTTCAAAAAAATCATTGAACTTTTCGTTTTCATTTCTATTTTCTTTATAGTGAGTCAGGATTCTTTTTAGAGCATTAGGCACTCTTTTAGCAGGAATCCTTACTCTCAAACGTTCTCCAAGTTTGGTCAATCCGTTGGTGTTTTGATGCTGACCGGCTAAGAAAAGCTCATAGGCAGGAAGCATTTTCCCATCTGAACGGAGAGTACCTCCATGGAACCCTATATTTGCAATGTGATGCTGTCCGCATGAATTAGGACACCCACTCATTTTAATTTGAAGTTCTTTTGTAAGAGGGTCCTCGATCCCTTCTTCTTCTAAAGTGTCGCGTATGGCAGTAGCCAATCCCATAGAAGAGGTGATTCCTAATTTACAGGAATCTGTTCCAGGACAAGACACAACATCGGTAATTTCTTGTGCTCCATTACTGGATAGTCCTATTTTTTTTAGTTCAAGCCAGACTTTTTTCAGGTCATTCTTTTTAATCCATCTAAACACAAGATTCTGCTGGTAACTTGTTCTTGCTCTGCTTCTAGCAAATTTTCTAGAAATCGATGCCAATGCAAAGAATTGATCTGCAGTAATGTCTCCGAGTGGGAGCTTTATCTCTGCTGCATAGTATCCAGCCTGTCTTTGTTCTCTTACATTTGTCGATTCCCATGCAGTATATTCGTCATGGTCGCCATTTAAGTGAATCGCATCCGCAGGGCTTTCAAGGTCTTCGGCTACATCTATGTTTTCGTATTCGTCATCTTTCCATATAAATTCATCAGTATTAATCGGATTTGAAGCCCATTTCTCTTTTAGTTCTTTTTCTACTCTTTCTCTTAATCCGTCTATACCTATCCAGCTTACTAGAAATTTAATTCTTGCCTTAAATCTGCTTTTTCTGAGTTCTTTAGAATTATTGAAGACTCTTATTATGGCTTCGCTCACGCGCAGAAACTCAGGAGCAGGTATAAACTCATACAAAGTTTCTGCTACGCGAGGAAACGTTGCCAGTCCTCCCCCTACGAGCATTTTAAAGCCTTTAGTAGGGACGCCTTCGATATCTTTAATTACAGGGATGAATCCTATGTCATGTATTCCTGCGACAACACAATCAGAACTGCAACTAGAAAATGCCGCTTTGAATTTCCTGGGCAAATTTTGTATAAACTCTTTTCTTGCAAAATATCGTGCGAACGCGCCTGCGTAGGGTGTAGAGTCAAAGACCTGATCTTTGCATACTCCTGCAAATGCACATCCTGTAACGTTTCGTACTGTATTCCCACAGGCTTCTCTTGTTGTCAGGCCAGATTTCGCGATCGTTCTCATTAAGTTTGCAGCTTCATCTAATTTAATAAAGTGGAATTGAAAGCACTCTCTCGTTGTTACATGTCCTTTTTTTAGTGGTGCATAGTCCCTTGCTACCACTCCAAGAGTTTCAAGTTGATCAGCATTCATTCCTCCAAAAGGAATTTTGATTCTGAACATTTGAGAGTCAGCTTGTCTTTGTCCATATACTCCTCTTAAAAGTCTCCATCCTGTAAATTCGTTATCGGGAATATTGCCTGAATGGAATTTTGTAACTTCTGTTTCGAAATCATCAAACTCCTCTTCATAGATCGGGATTACAGGTAAAGATACTTTCCCCAGTGTATTTGTATGATTTTCTTCCATCATATTCTCCTAAACGCAAATGCGTTATTATTTCGATAATTGTAATCTTTTGCTTTGAAAATGAGGCCGGATTTCATAGTTTTCCGATTCTAATTCTTTAGAATTTAATTTCATATCTTTTTTGAACCAATCTAATTTATCGCTAAGTCTTGCTACATTTCCGATAACAAATATTGCGGGAGATGCAATTTCTTCTTTTTCCGCGAGTGTTACAGCATTGACTAATGTATCTGTGAAATTTCTTTGAGAATCTTTTGTGCCATTTTCAATAATTGCAATTGGAGTTTCTTTAGGCATACCGTTTTTAATTAGAGTAAATGAAATACGGCCTATTGAACGCGCAGACATTAAAAAGACGAGAGTTCCTTTATCTTTTGCTAAATGACTATAATCCAGATGTTCGGATTTTTTATATGGATCTTCATGACCCGTAATAAATGTAACGCTTGAGGATATGCCTCTGTGAGTTACAGGAATTCCTGCAAAAGAGGGTGCGGCAATCGCAGAAGTTACTCCTGGGACAATTTCAAAAGGAATATTTGCTTTTTTTAACTCTAAAGCTTCTTCTCCACCTCTACCAAAAACAAAAGGATCTCCTCCTTTGAGTCTAATAACCGTTTTATTATCTCTTGCGAAATCAATTATTAGTTTATTTATATCTTTTTGTGTAATTGTATGATTATCAGCAGATTTTCCAGCAAAGATAAACTTGCAGTTCGAATGACAATGATTAAGGATCTCAGAATTTAGTAATTTGTCATAAATCACTACATCTGCTATTTTTAAAACTTTTAAAGCCTTTAGGGTAATTAGATCTGGATCTCCAGGTCCTGCACCCACTATGTATGCTGTTGTTTTTTTTTCTTTTGTGTTGTTTTTCATTTTTTTTCGTTTTTTTATTTTTAAAAACTAATAAGTAAGGTATTATTTACATTAATAT
>CAZLCI010000095.1:0-4762 GCA_964558115.1 uncultured Nitrospinaceae bacterium
TATTTTTGCCAATTATATTTTGTGGCATTTATATTTTGTGGCATTTTTGGTTCCACTCTCGGGAGTTTTGCCGTTCTTTCTGTAAGAGCTTCCAAAGTTATGCCAAAACCTGGAGCTATCGCTCCGCCTAAATATTCTCCCTTATCTGAAATTGCATCAAAAGTTGTAGCCGTTCCATAATCTATGATAATTAAAGGTCCCTTATAAAGATGGAATCCTGCGACAGCATTGACTATTCTGTCTGCGCCAACTTCGGCTGGATTATCGTATTTAATTATGATTCCAGTTTTAATGCCTGGTCTAACAAACAAAGGTTTAGTTTTAAAATATTTTTGTGTCATATCTTCTAGAATTGATACTAATTGGGGAACGACACTAGAAATGATAATTTTATTTACATTTTCAATATCTATTTTTTTACTTTGAAATAGTTCTTGAATTAGAATTCCAAGTTCATCAGTAGTTCTATATACCGAAGAACTGATCGCCCAGTTTTCTAATAAAACTTTTTCATCGAAAAGGCCTATTTGTGTCTGAGTATTTCCAACATCTATTGTCATGAGTAGATTTGAATTCGCCATTTTTATATGATCTCACTCGAAAAAATTTCTAGAATTTCACCATCATCTCTTTTAACTACCAAGTGTCCTTTTGAATTTATTTTTATAATTTTTCCTTTGATTTTACCACCCTTCATTAAAACTTCTTCTCCTAATGAGTCACAGAAAGACATCCATCTTTCTAAGATATTTTCAAAGCCAAAGTTTGTTAATTCATTGTATAGTTCTTTCTGTTTTTGAAGTAGTATGTATAGTAACTTTTTATTTTCTATCATTCCTAGTCCTTCATTTTTTAATGAAGTTGTAATATTTTGTAGATTCTCCGGTAATCTGTTAATAATCATATTTGTATTTATACCAATCCCTACTATGACTGAAGGATTGTTTTCTCTGTCAATTTCAATTTCACAGAGAATTCCACCGACTTTCTTTTTAGAAATACGAATATCGTTTGGCCATTTTAAACCGAGTGCAAGAGTTTTGTTTTTTGTATTGCAAAATTCATTTAAACCCTCTGCGACTCCTAAACCAGAAGCTAAACTCAGAAGATGAAGTTTGTCTTTCGCAAGTTCAGGTTTTAAAAGATATGAAAAATAAAGGCCTTCTCCTTTTGGTGAATGCCATATTCTTCCGAATCTTCCTCTCCCTTTTTTTTGAGAATCAGCATAAATAACTATTCCCTGTTTTGCCCCTTTTCGTGAACTTTCAAGAAGAAAATCATTCGTAGAATCTACTTCATCTAATTCTTGGATATTCCAAACAATTTCTTCTTTAGGTATCTTCATTTTTTTAGGAAGGAGTTATGAGTTTTTTGAGATTAGTTGAAAGTTTTTCGTGTCTATTCTGTTCTTCTTTAAGGTTTTCTTTGTTCTTTATAATTACTTCTTTGGGGGCTTTTTTGATAAATTCCTTATTAGAGAGTTTCTTCTCTAAAGAGGAGATAGTTTTATCTGTATCTGCGAGTTGTTTTCTTAGACGGTTTGTCTCACTTTTTATGTCAATTAATCCTTCCAATGGAATAAAAATCTGTATGTTTCTGATTACAGCCGAGGAAGAAAGTTTAGGGTGTTGAGTATCTGGTCCAAATGACCATTCGGAACCGATCTTTGCCAATCTTTTAATAGTTTCTTCTTCCCTTAAAATTAAAGATTCATGTTCTTTGTTTGATAGTTTCAAGATGCATGGAATTTCTTTTCCAGGAGATATATTAAGTTCCCCCCGCAAGTTTCTAATCGTACTGACAATATCTATTATGATTAAAAACTCCTCTTCAGAATCTAGGTTTTCAAAATCAGAATTGAAACTAGGCCATTCTGCATTCATTATTGAATTTTCTTTATTTTTAATAGGAAGTTTTTCCCATATTTCTTCAGTTATAAATGGCATAATTGGATGAAGTAATCTGAGTATTTTACTTAAAACTATGACTAAAACATCTTTGCTTTCTGAATGATTTGTATCATTTGTGATATTTGGCTTCACTACTTCTATATACCAATCACAAAATTCATGCCAGGTGAATTGGTAGAGTGTAGAAGCATAATCATTAAATCTATATTCTTTAAGAGATTTTTCAACTTCTCTTGAAACGGTATTGATTCTACTTAGAATCCATTTGTCACCTAGAGTAAGTGTAGATGTTTCCGAAATATTACCAACTTCTTTATTTATGTTTAAAAGAATGAAACGTGCGGCATTCCAAATCTTATTGCAGAAATTTCTGTATCCTGCAATTCTTTCTTCTGAAAGACGAACATCTCTACCTTGAGCAGCCATCGCAGTTAAAGTAAATCTTAGTGAGTCTGATCCAGATTCGTCAATAATTTCTATAGGGTCAATTACATTTCCTCTTGTTTTACTCATTTTTTGACCGTGCTCGTCTCTAACAAGAGCATGTATATAAACGTCCTGAAAAGGAATATCGCCCATAAATTTTAAGCCTGCCATGATCATTCTTGCGACCCAAAAAAATATGATATCAAATCCAGTAACAAGAGTGGAAGTTGGATAAAAATAATCTAAGTCGGGATTTTTTTGTGGCCATCCAAATGTAGAGAATGGCCAGAGGGCTGAACTAAACCAGGTGTCAAGAACATCGGTTTCACGTCGATAATTTTTATCTTGAATATCTTCTCGTGAAACTATGACCTCTCCTGTTTCAATGTGATACCAAGCAGGAATTTGATGCCCCCACCAAATTTGTCTGCTGATACACCAATCTTTTATATTATACATCCACTCAAAATATGTGTTTTCCCATTGTTTAGGAATTATACGTATTTTACTATTTTCGACAGCTTTTATAGCTTCTTCTGCTAAGGGTTTGGTTCTTACGAACCACTGCTTAGATAAAAAAGGCTCTATTATCGTAGAACAACGGTAGCAAACTCCGACATTATGTTCGTGTTCTCTTACTTGTTTTAAAAAAGATAAGTCTTTTAAATCTGCAATAATCTTTTCTCTTGCTTCAAATCGGTCAAGTCCACGATATTTGCCTCCATTTTCGTTAATTTTTCCCTCTTCTGTGAGAATATTTATTTGAGGCAATTGATTTCTTTTGCCGGCCTCATAATCATTAGGATCATGAGCAGGTGTAACTTTTACAACGCCAGAACCAAATTCAGGATCTACAAAATCATCAGCTATAAGAGGAATTTCCCTTCCTACTAAGGGAAGTCGTAGTTTTCTGTCTATGAACTTCTTGTATCTTTCATCTTCAGGATGAACTGCTAGTGCTGTATCACCCAACATAGTTTCTGGTCTTGTTGTTGAAACTACTAATCCTGATTCTTCATTTTCAAAAGGATAAAAAATATCCCAAAGATTTCCTTTTTGTTCTTCAAACTCAACTTCTAGATCTGATACAGCCGTACCACAGCGTGGACACCAGTTAACTAAATAGTCTCCTCTGTAGATAAGGTCGTCTTCATATAGACGAACAAATGCTTCTCTTACTGCAAGAGATAGTCCTTCGTCCATTGTAAAACGTTCTCTATCCCAATCGCAGGAAGCACCAAGTCTATGTAACTGATTGATAATTGTCCCACCGCTTTTTTCTTTCCATCTCCAGACTTCTTTGATAAAATTTTCTCTGCCTAACTCTTCTCTCGACTTATTTTCTGAAGCCAGCATTCTCTCAACAACATTTTGAGTTGCAATTCCAGCATGATCAGTGCCTGGCATCCAGCATACAGAATAACCTTTCATTCTATGCCATCTAGCTAGAATATCTTGGAGGGTATTATTGAGTGCATGTCCCATATGAAGTGATCCGGTTACATTTGGTGGTGGGATCACTAGTGAAAACATCTTCTTTTTATTATCAGGATTTCCTCTGAAATATCCATTTTTTTGCCAATAAGCATACCATTTTGCTTCTGTTTCTTTTGGATTGTATTTTGTTTCTAACAAAACTATCTCCATCTGCCAAAGAATAACTTAAGATTTAAAAAATATTAAAACTAAGTCAAAATTATTTAGATGATGACACTGTGCCATAATTCAGGTCAACCTTTCTGAACCTTTGTTTTTTGATAAAACGGATATTGGCTCTATGTTCTTTGTAAGTTTTTGAAAATATATGACCATTATCTCCTTTAGCAACAAAATAAAGAAAGACTTCTTTCGAAGGATTTAAGACAGCAAGTATAGATTGAATTCCAGGGTTGGCAATTGGTCCTGGTGGTAGACCTCTATGTAAATAAGTGTTGTATGGAGAACTATAACTCAAGTTTTTTTTTGAAAGTTTGCCTTTTAAATTAGGTAAGGAGTAAATCACAGTCGGGTCGCTTTGCAGTCGCATGTTCTTTTTTAATCTATTTAAAAAAACGGAAGCAATTAGGAATCTTTCCTTAGAAATTGAAGTTTCTTTCTCAATAATTGAAGCTAATGTAAGGACTTCATGTAAAGTTTTTTCTTGTTTTTGCATCTTCATTTTTATTTCTGGAGTTATTTTTTTTCTTAGATTTTTCAGCATTTTTTTCAAGACAAGTTCAGGATGCATTTTCACTTTTAGAACGTAGGTGTCAGGAAAAAGATATCCTTCTAATGAGTGTACTTTAAGACCTAGGGATAAAATAAATTCTTTTTTACCGCTTAATCTAACGATGTCTTTTTTCCTGGCTATTCCATTTTTTTCTAGTCTTTCTGCAATCATTTTTACTGTAAATCCTTCAGGAATAGTGATAGTTCTTGTAACTACA
>CAZLCI010000096.1:0-4723 GCA_964558115.1 uncultured Nitrospinaceae bacterium
TAAGTTTTGCATTAATGGGAGTTCGACTCTCCCCATCGGCACCACCTAACTCCTTTATTTATAAAAGCTTCAGCGGTTACTGAAAAGTTACGGTAATTTAACCGAATTAATCTCGTAACTTCCTTAAAACATAATTAAATTATTTTAATGATAGTTAATTTTGGGTGTATAATTTCCAAGTTATTACATTGTATATTCTAACTTAGTAAATATACTTTCCAAATATTAGTTATTTACTAATAAATCTCTTTTTCTTTTTTTATCTAACTGACAAAGGGGACTCTTGTGAATCTTTCTATAAGCAAACTACACATTTTTCGGGCAGGTTTGGTATTTGTTTTTTTATTGACCTTTGGCTGCATGACAGCTTCAGAGCATAGAGCTGATATAAGAGATGATGCTGGAGAAAGAATAACTGTGGGCAAGGTCCAAAGAGAGGTGAAGGTTGGGATGCCATCTTCCACGATTGTAGAAATTTTGGGATCGCCTAATGTTGTGACTACCGATGAGAAACGTCGAGAAGTATGGGTCTATGACAAAATCTCTTCTGAACGTATAGCTTCTTCAAGTTCCAACTCTCTTTTCGTTTGGGGTCCCAATACCACGGGTGCCGCTTCGACCAGTGAAAGAACTCTAACAATAATCATAAAATTTGACGAGTCTTCGATGGTTAGAGACTTTGCTTATCATACATCCCGTTTTTAAAAGCAGCGAGGTTTAATATGTTTATTTATATCAAACGTTTATTATTATGCTCTCTAATTCCCCTGATGTTTTTTATGGGTTGTGCTGGGACAATACCCCCTGAAGCTTTGAAATGGAACAAGGAAACACTTAAGCAAAGGCAGTTGCAAACTCGAAAATTTGACACACAAAAAGAAGCAGATGTGCTTTCCTCTTGCGCAGCCTTATTGCAAGATCTTGGTTTTACCCTTGATGAAAGCGAAACGAGATTGGGAATGTTGCTTGGATCGAAAGATCGTGACGCAACAGATGCCGGACAAGTTGCCGCCGCAGTTGTTATTGCTTTGTTTACTGGGTCCGTAATACCTGTTGATAGTGTTCAGAAAATGCGGGCATCTGTCATTACACGTTTGAATGAAGACGGAAGCTCAATGTTGGTTAGAGTTACTTTTCAAAGGGTGGTTTGGAATAATCAAGGTCAGGTGACAACGAGTGAATCCATGAATGATCCTGAAATTTATAAAGAATTTTTTTCAAAATTGTCTAAGGCAATTTTCTTGGAGGCTCATGAAATTTAACAAAATAAATTTATTATATGTATTTTTGGTTCTGACAATTCCCGTTGCTTTACAAGGTTGCGCAACTCCTAATGAACAACTCCTGGGAGCAGAAGAACAAGTTAAGTTAAGGAGCATGCAAAGTCGTGCTTTTGACACAACAGATAAGAAGAAAACTTTGCGAACAGTTATTGCAACCATGCAAGATTTAGGTTTTGTGATCGACAAGGCTGATGAGGTCTTGGGGACAGTTAGTGGTACAAAACTTGATGGTTATGCTCTTCGCTTGACAGTTTCAGTTAGGCCAAAAGGGGGAAATCAATTGGTAGTTCGTGCTAATGCCCAATATAACATAACAGCTGTTGAAGATCCTGCGCCTTATAAGAATTTTTTTACTTCGCTAGAAAAAGCTATGTTTTTAACTGCTCATTCAATTGACTAGCTAAGATGCCTACGTTGCATTAATGTATACCTGCCTCATTTTTTCTCTCTGCAAGCTTTTCTCTTTCTTTATATTACTTTTTGCAGGAGGTTGCGTATCTTCAGGTTTTGTCCATACCTATAAAAAAGATGGTACCCAAATGAAAGCTGACTATTTAGCTTGCGAGGTGCAGGCCAGAAACGAACAAAATATTCCTTCATCCGTTTCTTTCACTTTGATGGCTAATAAATGGATAAAAGGTGTGATTACAGACGAGTTTGCTGATTGCATGAAAAAAAAAGGATGGAAGAAAGAAACTCGTCTAGGTTTTTATTCTCATGAGCCTGAAAACATTGAAGAATCAAGAAATCTAGAAAATATAGTTCTGTCAAACAAGCCTGAAAAATCTATCGTAAAAGATGGTTTTATAACTGAATATTCTGGAACTGGTTTTTTGTTCAGCGCAAAAGATTATGTCATTACCAACTGGCACTTAATACGTGGCGCCAAAAATATCAAGGTCAAGTTTGTTAATGGTGAAAACATTAAAGCAGAGATAGTATTAAAAGATCCTCCAAACGACATTGTATTTTTAAAGTTGGAACGGCAACCGAAATTGCCCTCGAGTAATTTAAAGATTGGCGACTCATCCAAGATAAGAATGGGTGATGAAGTCTTTACGGTGGGTTATCCAGCATATTGGTTGCTTGGAAATAATCCTAAATATACTAAAGGAGAAGTGAATGCTCTGTCGGGGATCAATGATGATCCGAGAGTCTTTCAAGTTAGTGTTCAGATTCAACCAGGAAGTAGTGGTGGACCGCTGTTTAACTCGAAAGGTGAAGTTATAGGTATAACTCAAGGGACACTTGATCCTAAAGTTGCGATAGGAACTTTTGGCACTTTGCCGCAGAACGTGAATTATGCAATTAAGTCTAATTATATATCGGCTTTGTTACCGATGCTACCCGAAACTTTTATTGCCTCGAGAGGAATTGTAGTTATTCCTTCAGAACCCGAAAACACTCTCGCCAATTTCATCGAGAAGGCAAAGAATAATATCGTTCTGATAGAGGCGACGCAATAATTATTATATTTGCTGCAAGCACATCGAAACCAGTTCCTGACGTATTTTCGAATGCGTCTAACATCTTCGCCTTGTTCATAAACTGGGCGATACGATCAAGAAAGTTTGCTAGAGCCTAAGTGGCTATCATAAGCTACTTAGGCTCGAAGCTATATCCTTTAAGATTAAACCCTTTAGTAATCCGACTTATAAAAGAGGTAAACTGCGGTAATCTTGCTGATAATTGACTATAATCACTTATGATGATTGACAAACTGCGTTCCCTAAGATTTTAATTTTAAAGGATTTTAGTTCGCCGAATAGGGTTGTTCGACTCTCCCCATCGGCACCACCTACTGATTTATATGCATAACTAGAAGAGAACAAACTATTTAAGGATGAGGATTTTTAATTGATTGTCGTTTACCAGAAACTATCACTTAGACAAACAAAGACATTCTTTGCTAACTTCAGTCCTACCAAAAGTTAATCACGTGGGCGGCTCAAGTTCACTCATAGGCATCCCCCAGCATTGTAGATGTAACCTGAAACCTTGGCAATTGGTGTGAGGAAAGTAAACAATATATAGACACGTGCCTTATCTCCACCCCAGCCCTCACCCATCTCCACTAGCGATCCGAATTTTGATATTATTTATTTTTTCTTTAAAGTGCAGATAAGGCTTTATGCTAGGCTAAAGAAAATGGTAAAAATCAAGTCGTGTTTGTTATTTGATTTGTTTTTGTCCCATGCTTTTTCCGTAATTTAGCCAATGCCACCCACGACACTTGAAGGTCTGTTTGCCTCTTCCAGTTTTTTAACTATTTTTTTCGCTTTTTTGTTGACCATAGTAAACGTTATGGTTGGCGTTAGTATGTTGCCGAGTGATAATCGTAAAAAGCGTTATCTTCTTCATCGTGTAGTTTATGGGGCAATAATATTAATCTTCATCTTGTTTCTTATTCAAAAACATTTTGAAAGTGAAAATTCTATTTTGAATTACACGATTTTTTTGTACATGGTTTTAATTGTTCCTCTTAGCAGAAGATTGAATGTTACCTTACATGCAGTAATCTCTTCTATTGCCTTGGTTTTAATTGGGCTAGTTTCCTTCACAAATTTATTCTGATAGTTTCTAGATGGTGTAAACTATATTTTTAAAATAAATTTTTCAACTCTTAGAAAAAAAACTAATGGCAGAATTTGATGTTGTGGTTTTAGGGGGAGGACTTTCAGGAACCCGTTCAGCTTTAAGGGCAGCAGAGTTGGGTGGAAAAGTATGTCTTGTAGAAAAAGGATCTATTGGGCTAAAAGGTTTCTTAAGAAGGAATATTTTAATTTCCGAAGACAGAAATGAAATTGGAAAAAAGCTTGGAGAATGGAAAGATCATTTAAAACAAAAAAAAAGTTCTGCGATTGAATATTCTGAAAAACTTGAAAAAAAATTAATAAAAGCTGGTATTGTTTTGGTGAAGGGAGAGGGAAGCCTTGCAAGCCAAAATGAGGTGTTGGTTAAGGAAGATAATCAAAGTCAGCTTATTAAAGGAAAATCTGTTGTTTTGGCCTCAGGTTCTGAACCTTTTTTCTGGTCAACGCTTCCTCAAGAAGAAAACACGATTATTTCCATCGACAAAATTTCGAATCTGGAAATTTTACCTGAAAAAATTTTGATTATAGGTTCTGGAAAATCGGGTGCCGAAGCAGCTATTGGGTTTCAGGAGCTTGGTTGTAAGGTTTTTTTGTGTACGGATTCAGCAGAAATCTTACCGGAAATGGATTCGGAAATTAACTCTAAGCTTGAAGCCCAATTAAAAAGTAGGAAGATAAAAGTTCTAGCCAACAAAAAAATAATATCTTATTTTAAAAATGGAACAGAATTAGAGATAACCCTTGAAACAGGTATAAAATTTACAACAAGCCTTATAATAATGGTCGATCATAGAAAAGGGCTTGAGCAAAATAAGATAGCAGAAAATTTGGGAGCGCGTCTTGGCT
>CAZLCI010000097.1:0-4605 GCA_964558115.1 uncultured Nitrospinaceae bacterium
CTCCATGCTGAAATGGACTCATAGTTCCGGGATCTACATTCAAATAGGGATCAAATTTTTGGAGGTTTAAAGTTAAACCTCGAGCTTCCAACAAAGCTCCTATTGAAGCACAAGCCAGACCTTTTCCTAGAGAACTTAAAACACCACCAGTTACGAAGATATACTTTGCCAACTTGCTATCTCCTCATGAATTGCAGTTTTCATTTTTTTATCTTCAAATATTCTTTTTAGATCTTCTGGAGTATCTATACCTACAGAATCAAAATCAGATTCTACTATCACAATATTCATGCCATCATTCAATGCACGTAATTGTTCTAGTGATTCTCGCTCTTCAATATCTGCTTTTGGTAATTTAGAAAACCTGTCGAGAACCTTTTTTTGATAAACATACAAACCAAGATGCTTAAAGAAATTCCTGAACATCCCTTCATTAGACAACCCCGTTACATTATACGAATTATCAGAACTCATCAAATCTCTCACACAAGGAATTGGCGCCCTTGAAAAATACAAGGCCTTCATATTCTTATCAAAAACAACTTTCACTACATCAGGATCAATAAAATCTGATAGTGATGAAATCTTTACTGCCAAAGTAACAATATCAATTTCTTGGTTCTCTAACATTAAATTGATAGCAGTATCAATTGAATCAGGATCTAAGAAAGGTTCGTCACCCTGAATATTAACAATAATTGAAAAATCTTTGTTTTCATCACTACTAGCAATTTCTGCTACTCTATCAGTGCCACTTTCATGAGATGATGAAGTCATTTTCACGGAACCTCCAAAACTTTTCACTTCATCGAAAATTCTCTTATCGTCTGTAGCAACAATTATGTCATCAATTAGATTCGAACGGGAAACTCTCCTATAAACATGCTCAATCATAGTCTTTCCACATATATCTACGAGCGGTTTCCCAGGGAAACGAGATGAAGACCATCTAACTGGAATAACACCTAGAGTTTTCATATCAATACCAAGAATGAGTTTAGCATATCATTTTAATAAGCATTTTTATCTAAAAAACTCTTCCATAGAGTAAGCCATAAAATTTTCAAATCAAATCCAACGGACCAATTTTCTATATAAAACAAGTCAAATTCAATCCTTTTTTCAAGAGAAGTATCTCCTCTCCAGCCATTAACCTGTGCCCAACCTGTAATCCCACTTTTCATTTTATGTCTCAACATGTACCCAGGGACAGTACTTCTAAATTGCTCAACAAAAAAAGGTCTTTCTGGTCTTGGTCCTACTAGACTCATCTCTCCTCTTAAAACATTAAATAATTGAGGAAGCTCATCCAGATTCAATTTTCTGAGAAAGCTTCCCAAAAAAGTTTTTCTATTATCATCGGATTTTGCCCATACAGGACCAGTCTCTGATTCTGCATCAATTTTCATAGACCGGAATTTATACATTTGGAAAGATACACCATCTAAACCCATTCTCTCTTGCGCATAGAAAATCGGCCCCTTGCTACCAAACTTAACTAGAAGAGCAATAAGAAGTAAAATTGGAGATAAAACTACAACAAGCAAAAATGCAAGAATTAAATCCATAAAACGTTTAAGAAAGGTATTCCAACCGAAAAGCGGAGATTGAGATAATAAGATTACAGGAAGTCCTCCTAATTGTTCTATTCCTGCATTTAATCTCATATGTTCAACTAAGTCTGGAACCAATCTGAGATCAACACTTGAATCATTTAATGATTTAAGCAAATTTTCACGTTCAGAGTTAAAATCCGTTGTAAGAGCAACATAAACTTCAGCAATTTTTTCGTTTTCAACTATGTTTTTCACCTCAGACAAAGAACCCAGAACTGGCAAATTTCCTATAGAATCAGGAGGCGATTCATATTCAGATATGTAACCAACTATCTGAAATCCCAAATATCGAAATTCCTCAAGTTGTTCTACAACCCTATTTGCTAAGGAAGAAGTTCCAACCACAAGGATTTTTTTTATATCAATCTCAAGTCTTCGAAAACGACGTATAAATGACCAGAACAATCGACGTATCAAGAATAAAAATACAGGACTTATCATTAGAAAAAGTGCAAACATAACTCGACTATATGTAATTTCTCTATAGAAAAAAGTAATAGCAATAATTAACAGAACAGTTAGAAAAATTGTTGCTGATAACCGGAGAATTTCTTGCGAACTCTTTAGGCCAATTCTAAATTCATAAAGATGTGTAATCCTTGCAGATACAAACCAAGAGAATAGTGCATAAGGCAACAGAATAAGATAATCATAAAAATCAGGATGCCCCAGTCGAACTGGAATGATTTCAACTGTAAAACGAAGATAAAATGAAAAGAACCACGCAGAAACAAGAGCAATGAAGTCAGAAACACACAACAAAAAAACATTTAGTTGACCATACCGTTTTAGGATCAAAGAAAATCCCCTTTAAAATCAGTCTCTGTTTCTTGACTTAAAAATTTCAAATGCATTCATAAACATTTGCTTAGCATCATTCTTGAATTTATGACGACTAAAGTGTTCTGCTTGAGATCTCGCGCTTTCGGAACTAAAACTATTTTCATTTTTCTCAAAGTATTCTATAGCTTCCACTAAATCTTCTACTTCAGGATTTGCAAAGAAAAGACCTGTAGGTTCGCTATCAAGATGACGAGATGTATTTCTTCCAACTGGTATTGAATAATTTTCACTATTTATTCCTATCACAGTCTCAAGAGCACCTCCAGCTCCTAAAGCTATAACAGGTCTCCCACAAGCCTGAGCTTCAAGTGGAGTAATACCAAAATCCTCCTCTCCAGGAAAAATAAAAGCTCGACAATTTGAATAAAGTTCTACAAGAGGCTTGCCAGTTTTCCATCCTAAAAATTCTATATTAGAATTTGCTATTTTACGAATAGCCTCAAAATCTTGACCTCCTCCTACAACTTTTAAAGGTAATCCTAAAATGTTAAATGCTTTAACCGCAAGATCAATCCTTTTATAGGGAGCAAATGCTGAAACAACAAGATAATAGTTTTCGGAAGAACTACCGGTTGATTGAAACAATTCTGTATCTACGGGACAATATAGAATCTTTGAATTTCTTGCATAAAATTTCTTTATTCTTTCAGAAACCGTATGGCTTATTGCCACAAAATCGCTTACTCCAGAATTAGATTCAAAATCCCAACGTCTTAAATATTCCATTATTTTTGGAACTAAGTATTTCATAGGCCAATTTAACCTATCATTTCCAAAATACTCATCGTAAGCACTCCAAGCATATCTCATCGGAGTATAACAGTAACAAAGATGAAATGTATTTGGACCACCTAATACTCCTTTTGCTACGCAATGACTACTTGAAAGAATAAAATCATAGTCTCTTAGTTCTAAGGATCGTATTGCACTTGGCATTAAGGGAAGCATTTCCCTGTAGCGTGTATAAGACATAGGAAAATGCTGAAGGAAACTAGTTTTTATATTCAATTTTTCTATTTTTGGAGATACTGATCCTGGAATATGAATCAGTGTAAAAAGATCTGCTTGTGGAAAAATTTCAGAAAAAACTTCCAGACAGTTCTCACCACCCCTCATCCCCGTGAGCCAGTCATGTATAATTGCTACTCGCAAATCATTATCCTCTAAAATTTTTCTATTGCATCTTCATATGCAGATAACGTTTGACTTGCAGACTCTAATATAGAAAAAGAGGCAGCTCTTTCTAAACATTTCTTAGAAAGTTCTTCTCTAAATTTAGCATCTTCAAGTATTCTTAGCATTTGATTTTCTAAAACTTGTATATCAGAAACAGGAAAAATCATTCCTGCATCTCCTACCACTTCAGGTAAAGAACCAGCATCAGAAACTATAGGAGGTATACCCAAACTCATAGCCTCTAAAGCGGGCAAACCAAATCCTTCATATAATGAAGGTAAAACTAGTGCATGTGCATTAGAGTAGATACCTTGAAGGACCTCTAAGTCAATATTTCCAAGGAAATAAACGGATGACTCTATAGAGAGCCTAGAAATCAATTTTTCAAAACGCTGATTTTCTCCCGTTAACACCAAACAAATTTGTTTGTCCATTTTTTTCAAATTAGAGAAAGCTTGAAGTAGAAGTGGAATATTTTTGTGTAATTTATGATTTCCTACATAAAGAAAATAGGATCTTTCAGCAAGAAAACTTTTTAGTTTCACTGGAATTTCTTTATTACTGTTCCTTCCCCAATTTTTTGGCAAAGAATTGTATATTACTCTTACTTTTTCATTCCCAATATGAAGTCTCTCTTTAATATCCTGAGCAGAATTTTTAGAAACTGTTAAGATTATTCTAGATTTTTTTACTACTCTCTTAATCATTAACCATGAAATCTTCCAATGAAGATATGATGGGCAAAAGTGCGGAAAAATCTGGTGTATCATATCATGAATAGTTACAACTACAGGAGTAATACCAAAAAATGGCTGAAAATAATGAGGATAATGGATTAGATCAAGTTCTAAATTACTTACTTTTTTTGGAAATAGAATTTGTTCAGAAACTGAATAAGGAGGTGATTTAGAAGGTACTATTCTGAAGTTTATCCCTGGAGGTTTGAAATCTTTAATATCGGTTGGATGCA
>CAZLCI010000098.1:0-4571 GCA_964558115.1 uncultured Nitrospinaceae bacterium
CCAGAGTAAATACTAGTATATATCTAGAAAATTCTGCGAGAATAGGAGATCATTCAGATATTATTGGAGCAATGGACGAACAAGTTGGAAAATTATGAGATGCTTCAGGTAAATTAGAATCTTTGGAAAAACATTTCGATAAAATTGAAATTTGATCGTATGGAATTAGTTAAAGGCGGACACAGAGTTAATTTCAAATACACACTCAGCACCCGCCTTCCCAGGAGGAGATTTTATAGTTTTTTAGATTGCTTCTTTCCCTGTTTCTCCAGTTCTAATTCGAATGCATTGCTCCAATTTTTGAATATAGATTTTCCCATCACCAATCTTTTCCGTATTCGCAGACTCCCTGATTGTCTCTATAATAGATTCTATGAATTCGTCGGATGACAGAATTTCAATTTTAATTTTTGGCAATACATCAACTTCATATTCACTTCCTCTGTAAGTTTCGGTATGACCTTTTTGTCTCCCAAATCCTTTCACCTCAGAAATAGTCATCCCAGTTACACCTGACTTAATCAGAGCTGCTTTAACATCTTCAAGTTTATGCGGTTTAATTATAGTAGTAAGTAATTGCATAATATATCCTTTCTGAAGGGTAATTTTACCCTATAAAATTATTATTAATCTGTATATGCTGACATTCCATGTTCAGAAATATCTATTCCAGCGACTTCATCTTCTTCACTTACTCTAACTCCTAACATAGCTTTAACTATATTCCACAACACAAGCGAAAGGATAAATGTAAACAACCCTACGGCAAGAACTCCAATAAATTGTTTAAATAACAATGACGTTCCGCCTCCATAAAATAATCCAACTACCCCAGAATCAATAGAGGGAGCAGCAAACAAACCTAAAGCTAAAGTTCCAAAAATTCCACAAACCAGATGTACAGATACAGCACCAACAGGATCATCTATTTTAATCTTGTCAAAAAATGGCACCGCTATACAAACAACAACTCCTGCAATAGCACCAATAATAACGGCTCCCATTGGAGTAACATTTGCGCAAGGAGCAGTAATAGCTACTAGTCCAGCAAGTGCTCCATTTACACTCATTGAAAGATCTGCTTTTCCAAACATTGTTCTTGAGGCAATACTAGAAGTTATAACACCTGCTGCTGCTGCTAGATTTGTTGTGACAGCAATACGAGATATTGCGTCAGCATCTGCTGCCATTGTGCTCCCAGGATTAAACCCAAACCAACCTAACCAGAGTATAAACCCACCTAGAGTTACAAGAGGTAAATTATGACCAGGCATTGGGCTTAATTTTCCTTCCGAGGTGTACTTTCCAATTCTAGGTCCTAAAACAATAATTCCAGCTAATCCTGCCCAACCACCTACGGAATGCACTACAGTAGATCCGGCGAAATCAAGAAAACCCATTCCACTTAACCATCCACCTCCCCATATCCAATGACCTTGAATAGGATAAACGATTGCTACAAGCAAGAAACTAAAAATCATAAAGCTCGAAAATTTAATTCTCTCAGCAACACACCCAGAAACAATTGTTGCTGCGGTTGCAGCAAAAACAAGTTGAAAGAAAAATTTTGCGTAAAGAGGTACTCCGGTCCATCCTAACGAGGAAAAAACACCTTTATAATTTGGATCCAAGGAAGGACTATTGTCAGGGCCTGACAAGAAAAATCCGTTGGTCCCCATAACAGAATTTCCATCACCAAACATAAATGCGAATCCAATGACCCAGAATGCGATAGATGATACTGCAACAACTCCTAAATTCTTGTAGAGAATTGCCACTGCATTCTTTGCTCTACAGAGTCCTGACTCCAACATTGCAAAACCTGCATGCATGAAAAAAACTAAAAAACCCGCTATCATAACCCAAACAGTATCTGCAGCTACTTTTAATCCGGCTACTGTTTTTGCTAAAGATTTTAAATCCTCAGCCCAAACACTATTTGAAAAACAAAAAATCCCAAAAACTAAAAAACACAGCGTAAAAACAAAGACCCTAATCCTTCGATCCATTTCCTTTAACCTCCTTACAATACAAATAAAATTGAATAAAAAAATTTTATTCAAAGTACGGAAAAAGTATTTCGGAAAAATTAGAGGATTATTTCTTTTAAATTAAAGATATGTTTCAAGAATATTTCATGATTGAGGAAATTTAAATTTTTCGCCATTAACAACTACTTCACTATGTATAGGAACTGGATATTTAACAAGACTTTCTGCATGACATCCACCCTTCGCATTTTTAATCAGAAGAGACAAACGTTCTTCAGGTGAGTCAGAATCGAAACTTAAAAAAGAACGAACTTGGGTCCAGCGAGAATGGACAGTTCCTTTTAGCACCGATCCTTCTCGAAAATATTCCATTTCAACCTTGCAAGAAGCTTTTCTAATCTCAATTTTCATCATTTTAGCAAATCTTGCTAATTGTGTTAGAAGTCAAAAACCAATTCCCATACAAATATAGGTTAGTGGTTGGGGATGTAAATCTGTACCCCCACTTCTAGGAAGTTCATCTGAAAAAACTTCAAAATGTCTATATTTGCCAACCTTAATCAAACTTCCATCTTCAATTGTTTGTGTTTCCGCCATCAGGAGTGAAACTACACCTTCAGGTGGGAGTTCACTCTGATCAATTGAACGTTTGCCCTGAACAGAACTCATTTCGCGAGAATCAACAGGCTTTTTCATTACAAACCCTCTAATTATTTTACTCTATATTTCTATACACATTAAATCTTTTCCAGCTATTATCTTCCCATTGTAATACTTTGAAATTTCTTCAAAAGCTTCTTCGTTAGAAGTAATAGGTGGTATGATATGAGAAAAAACCAAGACCCCCACACCCGCCTTTTTGGCTGCGATAGAAATTTCTTCAGCTGTAGCATGATGACCAATTACTAAATCTGAAAATGAATTCCTAATCCTATATTTGTCATATATATGTGGAACACAAAAATGTGCGAGTAAAATATTTGCCTCATGAGATAAACTAACAAGTTCCTCTGTGGGATGACCGTCACTGGCAATGACTATGGAATCTTCTTCTAAATCAAATCTATATGAAAGAATTTCATCTACATTCCCGTGAATTGTTCCTTTTTCAACGGAGACAGTCATTTCATCTACTTCAAATCTATCGCCAGAAAAAAGAATTTTCACCTCTATCTCAGTTCCCGCCCTTGTATGCGTTCCCTCACGAACACGAAGATCAATATCATACTCATAGTAATCAAGCATTTTCGAAACAATATTCTTCACTGGAGGAGGGCCCCATACTTTGAGTGGTTTTTTTGCTCCAGTAAGCCAACGAGATATAAAAAAATCTCCAAAACCTGAATAATGATCTGAATGAAAGTGCGTGAAAAAGAGGTGATCTATTTCACTTAATTTGAAACCTGCTTTAACGATCTGTTGCGAAACATTCCTTGCCGCATCAACAAGATAAAGATTTTGGTTAATACAAATCCCATTTGCTGGACCATTCTTTTCCTTATGAGGAGGGGGTGCTCCAGTTCCGAAAATAACAAGTTCCATCTTGACTCCTTAAAATTTCCTAGTCCTTATAATTATGTATTTTAGGAATAGGGAATTTGTTTGGATCGTAGCCATCTCTTAAAATTCTTTCACTATGCCATTTCTTGTCAACTTCTCCATTTTTTTCAACCCTCATCATATCGCACATAATTTCAACAACATTTCCATCAGGGTCTTCTATATAAATAGACCGATTCTCGCCAGGAGTACCATCTCCTTCTGGATGCGTTAAACTATGTAGTGTAGGACCTCTTATAATCTTAATTTCAGATACTGAATTAAGATATTCCACCCATTCTTCAAATATACTCCTATTTGGAACTTCAAAAGCAAAATGCATCAGACCATATTCATCATTGTCTTGACTATGTTTTTTTGGAAGATCTATAGAGCCATCTTTAGGACGAAATTCAAACAGATTAATTGTATGGTGCCTATTAGTACATGAAATATGGCGACTGGGTCTTCCGCTCCATAACACAGTTTTTCTTCCATCGTTAATTTTAAATCCTAGCAAATCAACATAAAAATGTAGAGATTTATCTAAATCCCTAACTTTAACTGCTAAATGATCAAGACCGTTTAATTTAGGTGGCAACAGGCATCCCCTATACTTAAACAACAAAAATGACTATAGAGTAATTATTAGCACACAAACATTCGATTAAATATCTAATGATTTAAAAAAAACAAATTGTTAAATAAAATCAAAAATCTATAGAACCCCTTTAAAAAACTATCTACTGGATTTTATTCGACTTTTTTGTTTAAATAATACTTAGTAAAACAAAAACATGTCCATTAAACTTCTTGAGAGGGGATTTGTAATGAAAAATATATGGAAGCTCGTTCTTTCAACTGCATTCGTAATTGTTTTTGCCGGTACTACCGTACCTGCACACGGTGCAAAATTTCTAGTAATAGGTGGTGGTTCAACCACCGGAGTATATTATCAGGTTGCCTTAAACGTTTGTAAAATTGTAAACCAAAAACTAAAAGGCGCAGGATACAATTGTATTGGTCGTCCAGCTCTAGGTT
>CAZLCI010000099.1:0-4497 GCA_964558115.1 uncultured Nitrospinaceae bacterium
GCGGGGAGCGTATTTCTAGTTCTTTATTATCTATAGCAATAAATTCTCTTGGTTACCCTTCTATTTCACTAACTGGCGGTCAGGCTGGAATTATGACTGACGGTGAGCATTTGAGAGCTAGGGTAAGGACTATCAGACCAGATAGGATATTAAAGGAACTTGATTCCGGAAGAATTGTCGTCGCTGCAGGTTTTCAGGGAGTTGATGAGTTTAATGAAGAAACTACTTTAGGAAGAGGTGGTTCTGATCTTACTGCAGTTGCTTTGGCTGCAGCCTTGAAAGCAGATTTGTGTGAGATATACACTGATGTAGATGGCGTTTATACTGCAGATCCAAGAATTGTAGAAGAAGCTGTCTGCTTGAAAGAGATTTCTTTTGATGAAATGATGGAAATGGCAGTTCTGGGTGCAAAAGTTTTACAGCCAAGAGCTGTTGATTTAGCGGCTAAATATAAATTGCCATTGATTGTTAGGTCTTCATTTGGAGAAGGAGTAGGTACTTTGATTAAAATGGAAGATGATTCATTAGAAGCGCCAGCAGTAAGCGGAGTGAATTGTGACAAAAAACAATCTAAATTGACTGTGTTAAACGTGCCCGATGAACCTGGGATAGCATCAAAGTTATTTGGTAAATTGGCTGAAAATTCAATTATGATAGATATGATTGTTCAGAATTTGGGAGAGAAAGGACTCGCTGATATTTCAATTACCGTAAATCGTGATTATGCTCAAGATGCAGAATTAATTATTGAAGATCTTAAGTCTGATTTTGGAAAAATTGAAATTATAAGAAATGATGAAATTGCGAAGGTTTCGGTTGTTGGTATTGGAATGAAAAGCCAGGCAGGAGTTGCGGCAAGAGTTTTTGCTGCACTTTCCGAATCTAATATTAATATACTTATGATTTCAACTTCAGAGATTTCGATTTCTGTAATAATTGACACAAAACATTCCGAGGATGCTGTGAAACTTTTACATAAAGAGTTTATTGAGTAATGCTGTGATTACGTTTCAGGAAATTTTTCTCAAATTAGAAGAGTTTTGGTCTAAGCAGGGTTGTTTGATTCAGCAACCCTACGACATTGAGGTAGGTGCGGGAACGATGAATCCCGCTACATTCTTGAGAGTGCTTGGTCCAGAGCCTTGGAATGTTGCTTATGTTGAACCTAGCAGAAGGCCAACAGACGGCAGATATGGAGAGAATCCAAATAGACTTCAACATTATTATCAATATCAAGTTATCTTGAAGCCTTCTCCTTCTGATGTACAAGAACTATACCTTAAAAGTTTAGATTTTTTAGGGATTAAAACTTCCAATCATGATATTCGTTTTGTTGAAGATGATTGGGAATCTCCCAATCTTGGTGCTTGGGGGTTGGGTTGGGAGGTATGGTTAGATGGTATGGAGGTGACACAGTTTACATATTTCCAACAAGCAGGTGGTTTAGATCTAGATGATATCTCTGCAGAAATCACCTATGGCATTGAAAGAATAGCTATGTATCTGCAGGGTGTAGACAGTGTTTTTGATCTTGTTTGGGTAGATAGTAATAATCGAAAAATTACTTATCGTGATATACATATGCAAACTGAAATTGAATTCAGTAAATTTAATTTTGATTCTGCTAATGTAGATATGTTGTTCAGTATGTTTGATATGTGCGAAGAAGAGGGCTTGAGATTAATTAAAGAAAATCTATCATTTCCTGCATATGATTTTGCATTAAAATGTTCTCATTATTTTAACCTCTTGGATGCAAGAGGCGCTATTAGTGTAAGTGAGAGAGCAAGGTACATAGGTAGGATTAGAAATATGGCTAAAGGATGCGCAGAGTCCTACTTGAAGTCAAGATATGAATTAGGATTCCCGCTTATAAGTGATGAGAAAGTAAGGAAAAATGAAATAGAAAAGTTCAAGGCTGGCTACGAAGGAAAGCAGTGAAGTTTTGTGTCTAGGAGCTAATTTTGCAGAAAGATATGTTATTTGAAATTGGCACTGAAGAAATACCCTCAGTCTATCTAACAGACTTATTGCGTCAGTTGGAAGAAAATGCGCGTTCTATTTTCTCCGAATTCAGAACTTCTTTTTCTGATATTCAGATATGTGGGACCCCGAGAAGAATGTTTGTTCGTATTTCGGAATTGGAAGAATATCAAGAATCTTTTACAGAAGAAATTCTAGGTCCTCCAACTAAGATAGCCTTTGATAAGGAGGGGAAACCTACAAAAGCGGCCCTTTCATTTCTTGCAAAGAATAAGATTGAATTGCCTGATGTCAAAAAAAAGGAAACATCTAAAGGAGAAAGGTTATATTTAGAGAAGTTACATGAAGGGAGAAAGACAATTGATATCTTGTCTTCTGTTTTAGTTTCATTAATTAGTTCATTGTCGGCTCCAAAATCAATGCGATGGCAAAAAGGCAACTTTCAGTTTGTAAGACCTATACGTTGGATAATGGCTTTGTATGGATACGAAATCATTCCATTGAAATTGGAGAAAGAAGAATTTCTTGGAATTGCTTCCTGTCTTCCTGAATTTAGCAATAAAACTTATGGACACAGATTTTTATCTGATGATGCCATTGTAATAAGAGATTTTGACGAGTACATAACGAAGCTAAATGAGAATTACGTAAATCCAATCTCTTGTAAAGATGATTCAAATAGCCGTTTTAGAAAAATTGAAAAAGATATTCTTGCTATATCATCAAATCTAGGCTGTGTTCCGGCTTTAGAGGGTCATAGTTTTGAGTATTTACTTGAGAAAGTATCAAACTTGGTTGAATGGCCCAAAATTGTTCAATGTCAGTTTGATGAAAAGTATTTGAAAATACCAGAAGAAGTAATTGTGAATACCCTGGAAAGTAATCAACGTTTTTTTGCATTAAAAAATAAGG
This sequence comes from uncultured Nitrospinaceae bacterium, assembly GCA_964558115.1. Classification (GTDB taxonomy): domain Bacteria; phylum UBA8248; class UBA8248; order UBA8248; family UBA8248; genus UBA3496. The sequence goes on from CAZLCI010000099.1 coordinate 2,896, forward strand.
ATAACGGGAAAATTACTTCCCAATTTCTTGCTGTAAGTAATATAGACGTTAAAGATATGAATATAATAAAGGAAGGATATGAGAGGGTTGTTCAGGCAAGATTGGAAGATGCTGAATTCTACTGGGTAAAAGATCTGGCTATTTCTCTTGAATTAATGTCAGCAAAACTAAATGACGTGATTTATCATCCGAAATTAGGTACGAGCATGGAAAAAGTAATACGTTTTTCTGAAATAGGGATTCATCTTTGTAAAGAGTTATTTCCTAATGAAAACGAGATGCAAGAAAATGTGATTGAAATTTCAAAATTATGCAAGGCAGATTTGACGAGTGGAATGGTATATGAATTTCCAGAATTGCAGGGTGTTATGGGCAAATATTTTGCGGAAATTCAAGGGAAAAGTGACGTAATATCAAATGCAATACATGAACATTATTTTCCTATAAGGGATGGCGATAAAGTTCCTTCCTCAAAAGAAGGGGCAATTGTTTCTGTTTCAGATAGAGTTGACACTGTGGTAGGGCTTATCGGTTTAAATTATGTGCCAAAAGGTTCGGAAGACCCATACGCTCTTAGAAGAACTACTGCTGGGATCTTTAAAATTCTGTCTTTTTATGGATTGAAAATAGATTTGTGTGAAATTATAGAAAAGTCAATTGCAACTTTTGGTGATATTTTCACTAAAAACGAAGATGGTATTGTCGAGAGAATTTATGTTTTTTTCTCTAGTAGGGTTCATGCTTACTTAATGCAGAATACAAAGAGGTCAGATTTAGTTGATTCTATTTTATCTATCAACAATGAAACCTCCTGGAGATTCCCTGTAGAGGCACTCGCAAAGTTGCAGTTGCTTGAAGAGATTTTTGAAACTGAGGTATTTCAGGATTGCGCCGCAATTTGCAAGAGAATCTTTAATATTGCAAAAAAAGATAATTCTTTATTAAGCGAAATGAAAGATAGCGATTTTGGCTTGAAAAATGTAAACGATTTAATCTTTTCTCAAGAAGAAGAAAAGATTTTATTTCATCAATTAAAAGATGCTATTGAAAAGACAAATAAGGTTTTAGTGTCTTCAGTGAATACTAAAATCTATTCATTGGAAAAAATAAAAGAAGATTATGGGAAAGTTTTTGAAATCATGCAGTCTTTGACAGTTCCAATTAACGATTATTTTGACAATGTAATGATAATGGATGATGACAAATCGGTAAGAGAAAACAGGCTGAACTTACTGAAAAGCATGAGAAATTTCTTTTCATTGCTTTGTGATTTTACAAAAGTTCAGAAGTAAGTATTATTGTATATACCTAATTTTGTAATTCAGCCCACTAAAGAGGAAGTTCTTATGTCAGAAACAGAGAAGTTGCTTTATGCATTTGGATCTGATCAAACAGATGGAAACTCTTCTCTAACGCATTTGTTAGGTGGAAAAGGTGCTAATTTAGCGGAAATGTCTAATTTAGGAATACCTGTTCCTCCAGGATTTACTATTAGTACTGAAGTTTGTGTAGAGTATTTAGAAACAGAAGAGATTTCAAAAACACTATGGGCAAGTATTCTTAACGGTATAAAACGTCTGGAAGATTTGATGAAAATGGAAT
>CAZLCI010000100.1:0-4494 GCA_964558115.1 uncultured Nitrospinaceae bacterium
CTTTCATTTTTTTCATTTGATATATCCCAATTGAACTTCCTATTACTAATCCCCCGGGTATAGCTCTGAAAAATCTCGTGTCAGAAATTTTATTGAAATCAATACCAGTAAAACCATCAGTAACCATAATCATAAATTCTAAAAAATCATCACTAGGGCCATATACAGCGATAAAAAGTAAAACTCCGTAAACAATCAAAATATCAAATACAATTAGACAATTTCTGTACTGGTCATCTTTTTTCTCTGACTCCGTTCTTTCTTTCGAATATTTATTGTCTTTTACTTCACTTTCTTTACACCACCAAAATATTAGCCAAATTAAGCCTATTCCAGTAAATAATAGACATTGCCACCATCCATTTTTCCCTATGTCATGTAATCTTCGACATGAAACACTTGCAAGAGGAATCATGAAAAACCAATAAAAAAATGTAAAGATAAAAGTGTTTGCAAGAAAAGTTAATAAAATCAAAAACACAAGAAAATAGAACAAATGAAACCACCAAAACTCGCTACGAGTAGCGCGCCCATGAAAAACAAAATATTTTCTTAAGCAGACAATAATATGATCATTAAAGTTCATTTAATAAGGACTCCTCATTAGGTGGTTAGAATTTTTTTTTTAATATATATAGAACTAGTTCCTATTTATGCCGGCGGTGGATCTTCTGCAATAACTGCATCGGCAAATGTATTTTCGATACAATCCTCGAATTCTGAGCGGTGGCTGATTAGGCTGCCAGAGATTAACGAATCTTGTAATCGTTCGAAGCCTTCTCGGGGCAGATGTGGATTTTTCCCCCAAACGCCGAGTTCGATGTAACGCTGTGCCGCCGCTGAAAGTATTTCCGAATCGATATCTGGAAAAAATTCAACCACAGCTGTAGCAATTTCAAAAGATGGAACGCTGTGTAGCCATTTCTGACAGCGATATATTGCCCTGGTCATCCGGTGCAGATCGTCAGCACGGCTTTTTATTATCTCCTTCGTAGCGTAAAGCGATGTATATGAACAGTAACCGCGAGTTGCTTGGGCATACCAAATATGTCCGGCATTTTTAGTTAATATCTGTTCTACAAAAGGCTGGAACAATTGCACGACGTCTGCATCACCCGCCTCTAAAGCCGCCAGATTCTCAGGCATAGTTCTATCACCAATCCGATTGAGATTAACGGGATCAATGTTGGCGCACCGCAGATCTTCTTGTAGGCACATCCAAGGGGTAGGGACTTCGGAAACGCTGGCAAAGCGAATATCTAGCAGGTCTTTCAGTTTAAAATTTGGATTTGGTTCTTTTCCAATTAAGAAAAAAGGATCCCGTGTAATGGCTTCACAGAAGCCCATGATTTCTGGTTTGTGATTCTTGTCCCGCATGACCAGGATTCGCATAGGACCACCCCAATACACATCAGCGATACCTTCGCTCAGTTGCTGTGCTACGGTGTCCGGACTAGGGCTTGTGCTTAATGTTACATCTACCCCTTCCGCTTCGTAAGTTCCAAGAGCAAGGGGAAGGTAGTAGGGCGTGTAGAACATTGCTCTGAATGATTCACACAGATTTATGGCCATATGATTTGTCCTGAGAAGTATGTAGGTATAAAAGTATCATAATTTACAGTGTAATATTATTACTTTTCACTAGGAGGTGACCAAAATCGAAGAATAGGAAATATTCTTACAATTTACCTTCATCTTCCAGCTTTTTAATCTCTTTTATTTTTTTAATTATGTATGCAGAAATTGAACCGAAAACTACCAATAAAAAGGGTAGACCTTTAGATAATCCCGCCCCAACATATGGAGTGTAATCTAGACCGAAAACATATCTTCCGAAAAATAGTATGAGTCCAAGAATAATTACGATTTTTGATAGAATCAAGGAATTCTTATACCTAAGATTTTTTTTCACATTTCATCCTCTCTTATGAAAATATATCATAGTTTATGAAGCTATATTTTTGGAATTGCTTAAAAGCTTTTTATATCTGCTCTGAAAAAAATAATTATTTGTGCTTTCGAATATAGATCTTTAATTTACTTAAAATCTCATACGTTGAAAAAATTAATTCTTAGTGATAATGTCGCAAATTCAAGAAATATAAGGAAATTAATTTTCCTTAATATAATCATTTTTTAATCTCATATCTATAATCAATGGTTTCTCCATAAATGAACGATGAAAGTTATGAATAATAAAACTTTTCAAGAAATGTTTAAGGATGGATGTGAGTTCTCAGGTCTTTCTGATTCTACTGGCCCAATTCTCGTAGGTTTTTCAGGTGGTTCAGATTCTTGCGCATTACTTCATATGGTTAATATTTGTTTTAAAGAGGAAAGAAAAATTATTGCTATACATGTAAATCATAACTTGAGAGGTTTGGACTCTGAAGAAGATGCAATATATTCAAAATCCTTTTGTGAATCGAGAGAAATTATCTTTCATGAAGAGAAGGTTGTAGTACTTTCTGATTCAGCTTTAGGCTTAGAAGCAGACGCAAGAGAATTAAGAATTAGAGTATTTCAAAAATTCCTGAAAGAATATAAATCTACTGCTTTAGTTTTAGGACATCATCTAAACGATAATGCGGAAACGATACTGATGAGACTAATAGAAGGAAGTGGAATAAAAGGTCTTTCGGGTATTCAGCAAAATTCCCTGCATACATTCTACAATTCAGCGAACAATCTAGAACCTACTTCTTCCTACACAGTTTTTAGGCCAATGTTAAATATAAAAAAAGAACAGATATTACATTTTTGCAAATCAAACAATATTGATTTTGTTATAGATAAAACAAACGATGATAAATCAAGATTTAGAAATAATATGAGGCATAATATTTTGCCATTGATTACAGAATCATTCGGAGATTCAGCAATAGAGAATATCGTCAGCAGTTCCGTAAATTTAAATCAAGCAAGGTTATTAAATAACGAAGCTCTATCTCCACATCTACAAGAACATTTTCTTGAAAATAAAGACAATGTAAAGATAATGAATATTTCCAAATTAAAGAAAAAGTCTTTAGCGATACGTTCAGGAATTATTAAATTAGCTATAGAAACTGCAATAGAAAAAAATTCTTTATCTAAGAAACCAAGATTACCTATTAAAAAATACATTGAATCTGTAAATTTATTAATCGATTCAGAAAACCCATCTTCTAGTATTGATCTAGGAAAGGGGATTGAAGTTAGGCGAGAATATGAAGATATATCTTTAGAGTTAGGAAAAGAAAGAAAAAAAATAAATAAAATATTTGCTCTTAAGATCGAAGGCATAACAAACTTGGAGGAATTTGATATCTTCGCGGAAAGTTTATTAACAAAAAAAACAAGTTCATCAGGATTAAGCAAGAATAGTAAAAATGTGATTCTCCTAGACAATGATACATTGCATGAGGAAATTGTTTTCAGGACTAGAAGAGAAGGCGACAGGTTTTTTCCTGCAAATTCAAATGGAAGCAAAAAATTAAAGAAATATTTAATAGATATGAAAATACCAAAAATTAAAAGAGATTCTATGCCACTTCTTGCTACTGGATCGGAAATTATATGGATTGTAGGGCATGAGTATTCAAGCAATTATCAAGTAGCAGAAACTACAAAGAATTTACTTCAAATTACACTTAAAGAATTAAGGAATTAATTGATATTATCGTTTGAAAATCAATTGGATACATCAAATATTATTAAATATACTTCAAAAAAAGAATGGACAATAAGAAGCAAACATTGTTAACTATACATAAGTTTTTTATAGTTTTAATTTTAAAGCATAGAAGGGAATAGAATTTGAGCCAGTTTTACAAAAATATAGCATTATGGATGATTATAGGATTGGTAATGGTTGGTCTATTTCAGACTTTTAATCCTTCAGGAAAATCTTCGAACGAAATAGTATATAGCGATTTTTTAAGAGAAGTTACAAATGGTCGAATTTCAGAAGTTACTATTCAAGGAGACTTTATAAAGGGTCGTTATTTGTCAGGCGGCCTATTTCAAACATTTGCTCCTAAAGATAGTAATTTAATTAATATTTTACGGGACAAAAAAGTAAGAATTAAAGTACATCCTCCTGAAAAGAACTCTTGGTATACAAATTTGCTTTTGAGTTGGTTCCCCATGATAGTGCTTGTTGGTGTGTGGATTTTCTTCATGAGACAGATGCATATGGGTGGTGCTAAGGCAATGTCTTTCGGAAAAAGCAAAGCCAAGATGATGGCAGAAGATAATAAGAAGAAAATTACATTCAAAGATGTTGCTGGCATTGAGGAGGCTACAGAAGAATTAGAAGAAATTGTAGATTTTTTAAGTGATCCTCAGAAATTCACTAGGTTGGGAGCTAGGATTCCTAAGGGCATTTTACTTGTTGGCCCTCCTGGTACCGGAAAAACTCTTTTGGCTAGAGCGATAGCAGGTGAAGCGGATGTTCCATTTTTCTCAATCAGTGGCTCAGGTTTTGTAGAAATGTTTGTCGGTGTTGGTGCA
>CAZLCI010000101.1:0-4465 GCA_964558115.1 uncultured Nitrospinaceae bacterium
TAAGTACTTATACAACTGAGCGTGTAGCAAACGTTGCATCTGGAAAAGCTGATGTTGGAATCGTTGGTGATCCACAGTATGAAATCGCAGCACAAAAAGGAATGATTAGAAGTATCGAAACATATTGTAAATATGATGCTACTCGTATGATGCACGTAGGTAACCCACAAACTATTAAATCGAATCGTGATCTTTATGTAAAATATTTTAGAGGGTGGTTGAAAGCTCATATGCTTTTAAAAAGTAATCCAACAAAATATGGAGACATCTATTTTAGTGCTTTAAAAGAAATTGGTACTAAAACTAAAAGATCTGTTATCCAGAATGTTGTAAGAAGACTGAAATCTGCTCCTTATATTACTGGTGAAGTAAGAGCATATCTAAATGATATGAATGCTAAGCAAGTAAAATTGAAATGGATTAAAAAACCAACAAATTTCTTCACGAAGGATACTTTTGATGATTCCATGCTTGGTGAGGCAGCTATCCAAGTAGGTTATAGATAGTATTTATGTAAATAAAAAAACCCCTCCCGGAGTTTTTTGCTCCGTGGGGGGTTTATGTTTGTTAAAATATTTTAAACTTTCTTGTCTTGACCACCCATTTCTTCCATCATTCCCCATTTAATAACGGTTCGAGTTTCTAATGGCTGAAAGATAACTTTTTCAAGCAAATATCCGAAGATTCCAAGTACTGCAATTGCAACCATCATAAATGCGATATCTAGATATTCCTGAGCGTCAAAAATTCCGGCGGATAGTCCCCATTTCACTCCTCCAAAAGCCTCTGCGCCAACCCCTGCTCTCCAAGCTCTAGCCAAACCGATACGCATTCCGCTAAGTATCATGGGAAGAGAACCAGGAAGTACAACTGTCTTAAATATAGTCATCTTATCTGCGTTCATAGATTGTGCTGCTCTAATCCATACTGGATTCACCGTTTTAACTCCTGTCCAAACAGCCATGGCTATAGGTAGGAACGAAGCAAACGCCGTTATCATAATGATTGTTTGATTTCCAAGACCAAACCAGATAATCGCGATAGGAGTCCATGCAAGAGCTGGAATGGGTAAAAGAACAGAAAGAAGAGGAACAAAAAATGATTCCCAGAAAGCAAATCGACCCATTAAGATACCAACTATAATTCCAACTATTGCAGCTATAAAGAATGCTAAAGGCAATCTCCATGCAGTATGAAAAACGTGCCAGATTATGGGACCTTCTGTCAGGTAATGTAGAGCTTCTCCGATTCCATTAACTTTATTTTCTTTTAATGCGTCAGTTAGTGGGTCTGTTAACAATTCATATGCCCTTAGAGCAATTTTGTCTACGGTAGGAAACAGTTGTCCTAAGTTTCCTCCAACATACATGGCACTTAACTGCCAAATAGCTAAAATTACTATGAAGGGATACGCGGGTCGTATTTTTACTAAAAAACTTGTTTTAGGTCTTGGTTTAACTGATTCTTCTATTATACTAGCACTTGATTTTGAATCTGCCATTAATAAATCCTTTCTTAGAAAACCAAATTCACAGAATTTTATTTGTCTCGAATTAAATCGTTTACATGTCTTTGTAATGTAATAAAATCAGAAGAGAGGTCATCTCTTGGTCTTGGAAAATCTACGGGTACCACTTCTCTAATTCTTCCTGGGTTAGGTAGAAAAACAACTATTCTGCCACCTAAATAAACGGCTTCACTTAAGTTGTGTGTTACAAAAATAATCGTTTTCTTAGTTTTTTCCCAAATTTCAACAGTTAATTCTTGAAGTTCTTCTCTTGTCTGTGCATCTAATGCACCGTATGGTTCGTCCATTAGTAAAATTTGTGGGTCGTATGCTAAAGCGCGAGCAACTGCAACTCGTTGTCTCATTCCACCTGATAAACTGTGAGGATATAAATCTGCAAATGTTTCTAACCCAACCAGTTTTAAGAACTCCATTGAAATCTCTGCTCGTTCTTTTGCATCAACTTTTCGTATTTGAAGTCCGTATTCAACATTTTGACGTGCAGTTCTCCAAGGGAAGAGTGCATATTCCTGAAAAACAACTCCCTTGTCATACCCGAAATCTAGTTTCTTTCCGTCCATTAAAACTTCCCCAGCAGTAATTTCTACAAAACCTGCAAGAATATTCAAAAGGGTAGTTTTTCCGCATCCGGAAAGACCTACAAGACATATAAATTCTCCCTCTTGTATTTGAAGATTCACATCTTCCAGAGCGTGAACTTTCCTCTCCGGTGTATCGTATACTTTTCTCAGATTTTTTACTTCAATTTTAGGAATCAACTTCTTTCTCGCCCCCGAATAAATTTATATAAAAAATATCTTAATTTGATTCTGAAATCCTAACAAAGTTTTTCCATAAAATGAAATTAAGTTCGTGTATAATGACGTTTCGAACTTTATAATTTAAATGCCCCATAAGATCTAAAGGAAAAAGAATGAAAAGTTTGAAAATATTATTATTTTTGTTTTTTTTAAGTTGTTTTTTTTGTTCTTTTGTCTCTGCTAAATCACAGGTGAAGAAATCTTTGTCAGATGATTCTTTTCTTGTTTTCATTCCTAGTGGAACTTTTGAAATTGGAAGTATCAAAGGAGATAGAGATGAAAAACCTAAACGTCAAATTTATGTCAATTCCTTTTGGATAGATCAGCATGAATTGACCGTGAGTAGATTTGCTCGTTTTGTAATTCAAACCCGTCACAAGACAACTGCTGAGAAAAATGGTTGGTCTTGGGTATGGGATTCTACTTTAAAAAAGGGTAGAGGATGGTGGAGAAAAGAAAAAGGAATTAGTTGGAAAAACCCAAAAGGAATTTCTTCGGATTGGAAAAAAATCCCAGATCAGCCAGTCTCCCAAGTTTCATGGTTTGATGCTAATGCATATTGTAAGTGGGCAGGTAGGGAACTTCCTACTGAAGCGCAATGGGAAAAGGCTGCTAGAGGTAATGATGGAAGGACATTCCCTTGGGGAAATCAACTTGATTCAAAAAAAGCAAACTTAAAAGGGAAGAAAGATGGATTTTCAGGAGTTTCTCCAGTTGGAAGTTTTCCAAAAGGAGCAAGTGTTTTTGGTGTATTAGATATGTCAGGTAACGTTTGGGAATGGGTTGCCGACTGGTATGACAGTACACACTATAAAAGAATCAAACTTACGAATCCGTTGGGACCCAAAAAAGGAAAGAAGAAAGTGATTAGAGGTGCCTCTTGGGGAAGTAAGTTATTATGGTCGCGTGTTTCAAATAGATATTCTCGAAACAGGGATTACAGGAATAACAAAATAGGTTTTCGCTGTGTTCTGAACAAAGTAAACTGGAGTGATTCTAAAACTATCTTTTAAGTTAATTTTTTGAAACTTTCTTATGATTCTTTTTGTTCCAGTTAGGAATAACTAAAACACCATGAGGTCCATTCCCAACCTTAATTTTTACTAAATTTTTATGTTTTATTGCATCCATAACGAAAACTTCTTTAGAGTCCCGATTAGTTATATACGCAAGTTTTCCATCTGGAGTAAATGCAATTAAGTCTGGTCTAATACCTTGTTTTACTGAAGCAGTAAGTTTGTGATTCTTTGTAGAAAAAATTTCAACAGTATTAATGTGTGGAAGAGTTATATAGAGGAATTCATTGTTAGGCGTAAGTAGTAGGTCGTGTGGTTCATCTTTAAGAATTATCGTTTGTATTATCGCGTTCAATTTAGTGTCGACGATACTAAATGAATTTCGTTCTCCATTAGAAATATAGAGTTTTTTTCCATCTTCGGTAATATCAATACCTTCTGTATAATGACCAGATTCGATTTGTTTGATTATCGAAAAAGTTTGAAGATTAACAACCGAAACATCTTCACTTAGCTCGTTTGCAATATAAGCATATTTCCCATCCTTGGAAATTTTTATATTTACTGGATTGTTCCCTCCATGTTTGAAAACAGTATGGATTTTTTGAGTTTCAAGATTGAATACACTTAAATTATCAGAGTAAGTATTCACAAAATATGCGAATTTTCCATTTTTTCCAAAAGCAAGATTGTAAGGGTCCCGGCCTACTCGTGCGCTTTTTTTTAATGAAAAGTCTTTTAAGTCTAAAATTCTAACAAATGGACTACCGTCATTTATAATGAAAGCTTTCCGTTTGTCATTTGAAAGCGATATTCTATTTGATTTCTTTCCGGCATTTATAGTTTTGATAACTTCATTTGTAGTTCTCGAGATCACACTTATTGTGCCATCTCTTGTATTTGTGATGAGTATAAGTTCATCTTCTCCAACGGCTTCGATGATGAAGGGAAAAATGATTGATAAAGAAAAAAAGAGGATGAGAAGGGTTTTAGTTTTCATAGACATACTGAAAATTCTTCCTATGGTTTAATTTTTCCTGCTTTTTGTAAACTCTTGTGCTTTAATTTTGGATCAAATTTACATTTACATAAATGTCTAATAAAGAGGACGAGATTTTTAA
>CAZLCI010000102.1:0-4262 GCA_964558115.1 uncultured Nitrospinaceae bacterium
CCAAATGAAAAAGGTCTCTACTCAGACATGAAAGGTGCATATCTTTGGCTTACAAATAGAATCCCTGAAAACCGTATCGTTCTATTTGGAAGATCTCTTGGCGCAGCAGTAGCAACAAAATTATCTATAGAAAAACCTTCTTCACAATCTTTAATCCTAGAATCCCCATTTGAGAATACAATTGAAATGGGAAAAAGAATCTTTCCTTTTCTTCCCCTGAAATGGCTTATAAAACAAAAATATGACACTAAAGCAATTATTCACTCAATAAAAATTCCATTACTTATTCTCCACGGGAACAAAGATACAATTGTCCCATTTCAACAAGGGAGAAATCTTTTCAATTTAGCCTCCGAACCCAAACAATTCTTTGAAATAAAAGGAGCCGGACACAATGACACATATAGTATTGGCGGAACATTTTACTGGGAAACTTGGAAAAAATTCCTTCAAAAGTATAATTAATCAGGGGTAGCTGCGATTTTATTTAGGGTCTCATTCCCTGGCGAAAATATTTCCTCAATTACAAGATCTCCATTTCCAACATTTTCCGTAGCATGCTCTTTATCTGGAGGAAAAACGACTACTCCTCCTCTGGATAGCACTACTTCTTTATCTCCAAAAAAGAATTTCGCCTTGCCTTCCAAAACAATACTTATTTGTTCTTGGTGATGTGCATGTGGATTATAGACTTTTCCTCCAGCACGTATTCTTTGACGTAAAACTGTTATTCTTTCGCCAGCAATAACACTTTGTATCCTATCTCCTTTATCATGTGGAACAATTTCATCCCAATGGTACGAATCCATTTTATTTCCTCCAATATTAAATAAATAGAAAAATTGATTCTTTCATTGTTTTCTCTTACATTATCAGTATGGAAAATAATGAAAGTACATTCAAACTACCAGTCGAAAAATCAAAGAACCGAAGATTGATCGGTTATCTTATTTTATGGACATTCTTATTCAATATAATTTTCGCTGTTCTTGGCGGATTTCTATTGAGCGGTCCTTTTTCTTACTTAACCAGATTCCAATTTGGAATTTTATTATGGTTTGGGATTTTATTTTTGGGTTCTATTCTTCTTGCATTTCCAATTATTGGACTTCTAGTTCTAAAAATTTCAAAAAATGCTTGAGCATTAATTATTTTAAGTGTTTACTAAGTTCTTCTACTGGAACAGGAAGTTTCACCGGTTCTTGAATCTTTGCAGAAAGATCCATTGCAAGACATAGCATTAGATTTTCATGACCCTCTGAAGCAGTCGTATGAGGGGTTTCTTCTCCTAAACAGATTCGGTCATGCCATGACTTAGTTTCTTCTCGCATCGGCCCCCACAACTGATCAAAAACATAATCGCCTGGTGGATAACTGCCTAAAAAACTGACATGTTTACCTTCTCCGGGTCTGTGAGTAGGATGTGGTTTTTCCGTAGCTAAAACAAGGTCTCGGTGCGAATCATCAATAGTGAGCACTCCTTCCGTTCCCACAATTCCTATATCCATCGTATACACTTCCCCTGGCCACACCTTAGCAAGCGACCAACAAACCGACATGCTTAACATACTTCCATCATCGTACGTCACAATTGAAAAAGTTGAATCTTTTGTTCCAAACTCTTCCAATTCACCAACATTAGACTTCGCATATACTTCTAAAGGTTTTTTTTCTGACATAAACCATTGACATAGATCCATAGAATGAGTCCCAGAAATTACCATGGGAGTTAGACGATGTGGAAATTCGGATTTTAAAGAATTGACCCTGGGATTAAAACTATTCAGAAAAGCTCTCACTACTACAGAAGTTACATCACCCATCTGTCCACTTGCAATTCTATTTTTTGTTTCCATAAATCTTCTTCGAAAACGCTGCGAATATCCTAAAACTGCATCAATCTTTGCATCTTCAATCGCATACACTAATTTTTCTGACTCATCAGGACTGGTAGCCAATGGTTTTTCAATAAAAAGCGAGTGGCCATGTTCAATAGCACCAAGGACTGGGCCCATTCGTTCACTTGCAAACGTCGAAACAACAACGGCATCCACTTCACTTCTGGACAATAATTCCTTGTAATCCTGGGTAAAGAAATCTGCCTGTATATCTTCACTTAATTTTTCCCCAACTTTTCTATCAATATCACAAAGACCTATCCATTCAACCGCCGCGTTTTTTCTTGCAAACTCAGCCCGTATTCTACCGATTTTACCGCACCCCACTATTGCTAAACCTACCGAACGTCCTCTACTCATTATCACTCCAGAATGCAAAATTTATTTGTTATTTCAATAACCATAAATGAATTTGGTATAAAAAAACAACAAAAAGCAAAAATTATAAAACATTAAAAACAACTGTCCCTTGACAAAGAAAACGTTTCATTAATATAAGTTCTAATGTTTCATTCTTTGATTTAAATTTGGAAACTGATAGAATAAAAATTATTCCGGCGTAGCTCAACGGCAGAGCATTCGGCTGTTAACCGAAGGGTTGTAGGTTCGAATCCTACCGCCGGAGCCATTTAATACTCCGCTCTATACTTTCAAAATGGATTTAATTCATAATTTTTCTTATTAATCGCCTTTCTAATTAACTAGAATTCATTTTAAAACATTTATTACTAACAAAATAGACTGGGGGTAATCTGTGGATCCATATGTTTTTCTTCTTTTGGCAATAGGAATTATTGTAGGTGCAATTAATTCAGCAACAGGTATCGGATGGGGAATTATAAACGTCCCTATACTCCTTTCTCTTCCATTTCTAAATGCAAAACAAGCAATTTCTATTTCTGTTCTTGCTGCCTTGTTTGTAAATGCAATGGCATCTTTTGAGAATTTCCGAAGAGGTTATATTGTATGGCAATATCTGATATGGATTGCAGCAGGTGGTATTTTAGGAGGATATATTGGCGCATACCTTTTGAGTATTGTTTCTCCTCACATTATCAAAAGAACAGTAGCCATTCTCTGTATCGGAGTAGGAATAAAACTTCTTTTTGATAGATAGAAGCCTTATCAGTTAAATTGGATGCTCTATTTCAATACAAAGTGTTTCCACCGTATCAATCAACAACTTTATATCTTGTGGCCTTGAAAGCCTGTGATCTCCATCTTTCACTAAAGTTAGATTCACATTCTCACCTTCAAATGAGTCCAATAGTTTTTCTGAATATTTCCATGGAACGTCTAAATCCTTCATGCCATGAATTAGACGAAGTGGGCACCGCAAGGATATATCACTATCTAAAAGTAAATGTTTTCTTCCTTCTTCTATTAAATCTCTGGTAATTACGTAAGGTTCTTCGGAGTATTCAGAATTTAAATGTAAAATGCCCTCTTTATATATTTCTTCTTGCTGACTCTCAGATAACTGATTCCAAATTAGATCTTCTGTAAAATCCGGAGCAGATGCCACCCCAACAATTCCGTAAATCTCTTTTGGTCTGGCCAAAGCACACAATAAGGATATCCAGCCTCCCATACTAGAACCAACTAGAACTTGAGGACCTTTGGCAACTTGATCCAGAACTGCAGTAGCATCATCTGTCCAACTCCCAATAGTACCCTCGTTAAAATCACCTGAAGAAGACCCATGTCCCATATAATCAAATTTTACGAAACTTCTTCCTACGGCTTTGCAGTGTAATTCTAAAGAACAGGCTTTCTTACCTTCCATATCAGAACGAAATCCACCTAAAAACATCACACCTGGAGAACGTCCATCATAACTGCGATAAGCAATCTGTTTATGATCTTTGGATTCGATAAAAGGATATTTTTCTTCACTCATAGAAAAACTTTAGCTTGAAATTTGATTGGAGCATGTAGTAATTAATTCAAAAATCGAATCATTTATCGAATCCTGCTGTTCTTTTTCTAGGTTGATATTTCCTTCATTAAAAACTTTATGGATGCTTCCAATCGATATTTCTACAGGTAAAACATTCGCATTTACAACAGATAAAATCTCTTTCAAATGACGTATTGCATTATCCGCACTTGGTCCCATTGCTACTCCGAACAAAGAAACATTTTTCCCTTCTAGAGTCGAAGGATATCCCAAATTATCTATAAGCATTTTCAGACTACTACTTAAACTACCGTGATATTCCGGTGTAACAAATAAAATTCCATCGCAGGACAAAACTTTTTCTCGAAGGTGTTCAGGATCATTTGAATCGTTTTCAATACCAGGAAGTGTTAGTTGGAAATTTTTTGGATGTATCCATTCGAAAACACAGTCTTTGCCTTCAA
>CAZLCI010000103.1:0-4235 GCA_964558115.1 uncultured Nitrospinaceae bacterium
TTTCCGCTATGTTGATGGCAGGGATTGATGGTATTAAAAATAAAATTTCTCCACCTGCACCAATGGATCAAAATCTTTATGAACTTCCTCCAAAACAAAAGGCTAAAGTGAAACAAACACCTGGAAGTTTGGATGCTGTGTTGGATGCATTAGAGAAAGATAATGATTATTTGGTTCAGGGAGATGTATTTACAAAAGACTTTATTCAAAATTATATTGCGTATAAGAGAGAAAATGAAGTAGATCCAGTTAGACTTAGACCTCATCCTCACGAGTTCTCATTATACTACGATATTTAATTCTTATCTTTTGTTTAGATTTTGCCCCTCTTTCTCAATGGAAGAGGGGCTTTTTTAAAACTATAGGTAGGGCATGGAACGAACTCTTTGTGCCTCGTTAGTTCCAGCAGAATGCAGAAAACTCGTCACATCACGCAAGTATTTCTCCATAGGTGCTTCTGTCATATAGCCCTTTCCACCCCAAACTTCCATAGAGCGTTTCGCGATCCGGAAACATGCCTCTGAACCAAAAACCTTCGCCATATAACCCAATTTAGGATCATATCCCTCATCACGCATAGCCATGTAAGCCGCGTAATGCAAAGTTTGGCGAGCCGCTTGATAATCGATGTAACAATCAGCAAGCATGAAACCTACACCTTGATGTTCAATAATAGGCTTACCACCTTGAATTCGATTGTGAGCATGTTTGACAGCATCTTCATATGCGGCACGTGCTGGTCCAAGTGCTGTTGCGGCAGACTCGATCACAGATCCACGTGAAAATGAACCGGAACGCGCTTTGACTCCTCCTCCGATTTCGGTTACTCGATTAGAGTCGGAAACTAGGCAGTCTTTGAAGATTAGTTCTGCATTTTGCGAAAGACGTTGCCCCATTTTTTCATGAATCTCTCCAATAGTGAAGCCATCCATGTCAGGAGAAACCATGAAATAGGTTACACCTTCTGAAACTCCCACTTTAGGATCGGATCTAGTTACAAGAGTATAGAGTTTTGATATTCCTCCATTACTTATGTAATGTTTTTTTCCGTTAATGACCCAATTGTCTCCATCTCGAGTAGCACTTGTCTTGACACCAAGATCTGGATCGTTATGTGGATAGAAATTTTCAGAACCAACACTAGGTTCAGTCATTCCTACAGCCAAATGGAATCTATGATCTTCTAAAAAAGCAGGCAAATATCTTGACCTTTGTTCTTCATTCCAAACTCGATCAAGAAAATGAATAACTTTCCAAGTTTGGTCAAAGGTAACAGCTATGCCTAGATCGCCCCAAGCAATTTCTTCGCCAACTATACATAAATCTAAAATATTTGCTCCACCTCCACCTTTTTCCTCAGAAATGGAAAGTGTGCGTAGTCCCATTTTGCTCCCTTTTTCAAGAATGTCCCAAGGAAAGCGTTCTACAGGGTCCTGAATTTTGTCTCTTTCTAGAACAACGGGTCGTATTTCATTTTCAGCAAAGTCATGTGCGATTTTCTCAAGAGTTCGTTGTTTATCTGTTAGTTCAAAATCCATTGAAGTACTCCTCTATACTGAAAATTTTCAAGAATTATTTTTCGATATAATTATAATATGTAATTCTTTTGGTCCATGCACTCCCTTTATAGGTGTGAGTGCGATATCAGCCGAACGACTAGGTCCAGTGATTAAATTAATACAACTTGGCGCGATAGATTTATCCTCAAGAAGTATTTTTTTTATTTTATCAGGCAAATCATTTAAATGGTTTAGTATTTGTTTTTCTAAAACAATACAGATATGTATTTCTGGTAGTAAAGAAAAAAGTCTAGGTTGATTTTCATTGCTGAATATAACTATAGTCCCTGTTTCAGAGACAGCCCAGTCACAAGAGGTAATTCCAATTCTAGCTTCTTTCAGAGAATTCCTATTGTCATCTTTTGATTTTGGTTTCAGAATTTCGTTGTTTTCATTTTGAAAATTATTTTTTATGAATTCAGGAACGCTATTAGTAATTGCAATTTTAGACTCCGAGAATCTTTTAGTAATTTCGTTAATAATACTTAAACTTTTTTCTTTATTGTTAACGTAATAGGATTTGCCTCCGACAGATTCAACTTCTTGCATGAAATATTCTATAGGATTTTCAATCGGAAATTCTTTTGCAGGAGATTCTATGTCAAAACTTATTCCGTGTAAGTTATGCATATCGTGATTTGAAATTGTAGGTGTTTCTGGAGGGTCTATATTTTCTTCTTGAACAACTTCTTTATCTATTCTAGTAGTTAATTTCCCTTTTTCTTTGAGGATAGTTCTGAAACTCTTTTTTGCCGGTAAGGGAAATTTTCTTTTAAGAAGTTTCCTTTTTAAAAAATTAGGTTGCCAAAGAAGTTCACCATTTCGAGAAAAAAAATCAACGAAAATCCTTGCCATCTTAAAGCCTATTTTCCATATTACAGGGAACTTCATTGAAGAAGCAGCAATTTTGAAGCTTGTATTTTCTATAAATGAATTTTCTCTTTTTTTGACTCTCTTCTTTCTCATTTCTAAAAGCATTCTTGGTATATCAACCATTACTGGACATGCATCCATACAAGCTCCACAAAGACTTGATGCCATTGGTAATTCGTTAGAAGTTTCGATCCCATTAAGCATAGGAGTCAATATAGATCCAATTGGTCCACCGTAAACAGAGTTGTAAACATGACCACCTACTGTTTGAAAAACGGGACAAGCGTTCTGACATGCACCACATCGGATACAATGGAATGCCTCTTGGAAGGGTCCTCCTAGATGTTGGGTTCTTCCTCCGTCTATAACAACCAAGTGAATCTTCTGTGGACCGTCGGATTCCATTTCTTTTTTTGCTCCAGTAAGCATAGTGAAATAAGAAGTTAATTTTTGTCCGGTTGCACTTCTAGGAAGAACGGATAAAAGAATGAATGCATCTTCAATAGTAGGGACAATCTTTTCTATTCCCATAATCCCGATATGTATTTTGGGGAGAGTTGTTACCATTCTCGCATTACCCTCATTCGTAACAAGACAAAGACTTCCGGATTCTGCGATTGCAAAATTAACACCGGTAATGCCTAATTCTGCGCTCAAGAATTCAGTGCGAATTTTCTTTCTTGCTATGGCAGTCAGTGTTTCAGGATTTTCGTCAATATTAGGTTCAATTTTTTCTCTGAAAAGTTCAGTTACTTGCCCTAATGTTTTATGAATTGCTGGTGCAACTAAGTGACTTGGAGTTTCATGTGCGAGTTGTAATATCCATTCCCCTAAGTCTGTCTCAACAGGTTTAATACCTGCGTCTTCTAAAGCTTCATTTAAATGCAACTCTTCTGAGGCCATAGATTTACTCTTTACTGCAGTTTTGGTGTTGTTCTCTTTTGCAATCTTTAAAATCTTTGTTTTTGCATCATCCGCGGTATCTGCAAAATGAATTTGAACACCATTTTCTTCTAATTTTTGAGTAAGTTGGTTTAAATGTGTGTCAATATTATCGAAGGTGTCTTGTCTGATTTTTCTCGCACGTCTGCGCAATGCATCAGGAGAGACAATGGTTTTGAAACTGTTTGATCTTAATTCTGCAAATCTGTTTGTTGCAATATGGAGTGCATCCTGTAGATGAGGATTTGTAATTGCAGAATGAGCTCTTTTGTTGAAATTGTTATTCAAGATTTTTCTTCCTTGGGCCAACCCGGCTTTCCAGGGCCTGCAAGAGCTTGTGCTATATGGAGAATTTTAGAATTGCAATTACTTTTTTCAAGACCGCTTGCAATCTGTAGAATACATCCTGCATCTGCCGCTACAATCCAGTCAGCTTCAGTAGTTTTTATCTTTTCAATTTTTTGATCTAGCATTTCGGAAGATATTTCAGGAAATTTCATACAGAAGGAGCCACCAAATCCACAGCATCTATCCGAATCTTCTAGTTCTACTACTAATTCACAGGCGTTTCCTAGGCATTTTCTAGGAGACTCACTTTCTCCAAGGCCTCGTAGTAAGTGGCATGAATCATGATACGTAGTTTTTCCAGGCAGCAAACTCTTGTTTTGTAAAAGACCAGTCTTATGCAAGAATTGAGTGAGTTCAATAACTCTTTCAGATATATTTGTAGCTTTTTTGTAAGTATGTGGTTGATCAGTAAAAAGTGTAGGCAAGACATTTTTTAACATCCAGCAACAAGAACCTGAGGGAACAACGATCGGGCCTTCTCCTTGAAGCGAATCGATTTGCTTTTTGAGAACT
>CAZLCI010000104.1:0-3919 GCA_964558115.1 uncultured Nitrospinaceae bacterium
CTAACCATTGCTTTTTGTACAGGCAGATATACACTAATCCTTCTTCCTGCATCATTGAAAGTGCTACTTTTAAACCCATCATTAAAGAAATTGCAGGAGTCCAAGCTGTTGTGTTTTTTTTCTGACTCTTTCTTTCTATCTCTAAATTAAAATAATACGAAGGACAGTTAGATTTCTCCGTTCTCTTCCAGGCATTTTCACTTAACCAAACAAAAGCTAGACCTGGAGGAAGCATCAATGCTTTCTGACTCCCTGTAACTACTGCATCCAAACCCCAATCTTCTGGTTGGACATCATAAACTCCTAATGCAGTAATAGCATCTACTACGAGCAACGTATCAGGAGATGCCTTTTTAATAGATTGAGAGACTCCTTGAATATCGTGTTTTGAACCCGTAGACGTTTCACTTGCCTGAATTAAAACTGCACTATAGTTTCCTTCTATAAGCTTAGCCTCAAGATCCGTAATATTTACAGAATGTCCAGGAATGACAGATAATACATCTGGAATCACTCCATATGCCTGACAAATTTCTGACCACCTCTCTCCAAATTTGCCGCCTTCTACTACCAAAACTTTTTCCCCTACAGAGAGCAAGTTTGAGACACATGCTTCCATTCCTCCTGTTCCAGAAGAAGCTAATGAGATCACATCACTTTTGACTTGATATAACCACTCTAAACCATCACGAATATCTGCAAAATGCGATTCAAACTCGCTTGTTCTGTGATGAAAAAGCGGTTTCGCCATCGCCTCGAGTACAGGCTGAGGAACTGGAGTAGGTCCGGGTGCTAACAAATGATTTTTCTTCATATTCTTTCCTATTCTATTACAACAAATTTAAAATATACTGCAAAACCGCACGAGGATATCAGCCCTTGAAAGTTCAATCAAGACCTAGTTCAATGTTATCAAAGTAAACTTAAGTTAATAAAGAAGAATATAGAAGAAAAAACCGGGAGAGTATCAAATACTCTCCCGGTCTGAATTTCTACTACAAGCTTCAATCTGAAAAATCAGATATCAGCTTATCATCATTCCAAGCTTAGAATGAATGACGGATTTCGAAGTACCAACACCATGTGTTATCGAAATCTTTAGTTGCAGCTGTTGATTTACCATAGTCACCAACGGACAAGTATGCATATGTAACCTGTGCCCATAGGGATTTATAGAACTTATATTTCAAAGAAGCATCAACTTCTGTACCGATATTTGTGTCAGACACATATTGTGTTCCACCAGAAATATCCTGTGCAGATTCTGAAGAATGGATGCTTGACAAGTTACCTTTGAAAGAAAGTTTTTTGCTTATTGGATGACTAACGATAATTTCCATTACCCTTAGACCATTACCATTTGTTCCACCATTACCGTTACCGGAACGAGTTTCATTACCAGCACTAATATTGAATGTGCTGTAACGTTTACGGGAAATGATCTGTGGGTTATTAGTCCACATCATTGCATCAGCTTTAGGACCTGAGAAACGTGTCAATTCGTTGTTTCCATCTTGTTGCGCAGTCAATCCATGTGATTGAGAAGCAGCTAGACCGTCTTTATCACCGGATGTAGCAAACGCACGAAGTTCCACTTTAGATTTACCAACTTTAGTAGTAGCACTTACTTGAAGCATTGATGCTTTAATATCAATATCTTTCACTGTTGCACTACTTGATGGATAATCTATTGTACCTTCCTGATAAATTGCATCAACTTTAAGGCTGAACATACCAACCTTACCTTTTGCGTTAAGACCCCACCATCTAATATCTTTATCTGGAGTAGCAGTTCCTGAACCACGGCCATCCGCTTCGATAGTTAGATGAGGTGTAAGAGTCAAACCAGCAGCTTTTGTTGTGATACCAATGTGGTGAACATCAGCATCATTTTTTCCACCAAAAGGACCACCGGAACCACCAGCGCCACCTTCAGCTACTTTAACTGTCCAAGCTGTCATCTTCATGCCAGCCATTTTACCAGTTACTTCCCAACCCTGTGTTCTGTTTAGACCACTAGATGTAACAAGAGTCTTGCCAGGGGAGAAATAATCATCACGACCATACTGTACTTTTAATTTAGTTCCTGGAAGAGCAAACTGAACATAATGTCTGTTTACTTTAGGAGCTGTTTTTGCAGCATCCCAAGAACCGGAACCTAGATCTAGTTCCCATACAGCTTTCACTTTTCCGCCTTCAGATACAGCAGTAAAGCGAGGACGCATTAACATATCTGCTTTTTGATTACCATCTTCAGTTGTGTTGTCTCTATCAGCGTCATCATAAGAAACACCACGGTACCTATACATACCAGTAAATTTAAAGCTTGCTGCAAAAACTTCTGGCAATACAAGACCTACTGCCAATACTGCAACTGCTAAAGTTAATAAAAATTTCCGCATTACTTTCTCCTAATATTTAAGCTTATTAATACTATTAATAGTTTTAAAAACTGTGTTACACAAACTTCATGTTACTAATTACAACTTCTGAGCTTTATACTCTTATAGGCTCCTCCTTCTAGGCGGTGTATAAAATTTATATTTGTTCATACACGTACACAAAAAACCGCACGTGCAACTAATACTACACTCACAGAGTACAAAAAAAATTACAAGTTCCTAGTATATTAAGAAAATTCATTTTTTCAGTCAACATATTTCACATCCAATACTGAAATTTAATGAAAATAATGAAAGTATTAATGAAAATAATGAAAGTATGGATAAGTTTTAGTTATATTTAATAAAAGAAAACGTCACTTTCCATACTTCTTGATATCATAAATATAAATTTTACTAGACGCATTCATTGTCAACATAGCCGTATCAGTAGTAACAAGAATCAAATCCTTTCTTCCATCATTATCTCCATCTGCGACCTCAAAATCTACTACTCCTTGAGAAAGTTTTTTTGACCTCCAAAATTCATTGAGCCCACTACCATCCCAAACCATACTTACTATCTGTCCACCAGAAATCCCAAGACCAGGAGCTATACGCGTACCGGAATATTGATTCGCGATAACAAGCACTTCTTCTATTCCATCTTCATCTGTATCTTCAATCTTTATTCTGGAACGAATCAAAATATCGTACTCGGAAATAGTAGTCGAACTTCTTCTATCTTCGTTAGAATGGAAACGGTGCACCGGACCACCATAATATTCTGCACTTTTATAGAACACACTGCCCGACCTACTTCTCACACGAAGTTTGTCATCCTTTCCGATCTCAATTACATTTAATTTTCCGTCTCTATCAATATCCCACAAAGAAAATCCAAGAATCTCATAATCTTCCGGCAACCTATAAGGTGATATTTCAACAATCTTATCTTTAGACCAGGCAAACCTTCTGATAGCACCGGTAAATGGCTCATCAAAACCCTGAGATTGTCCTAATAACAAAGAAACATCCTTATCTTTTGAAGAAGGGCCTTTCTTCCTAGTTTTCAAAATACGGAAAAAAACGTTTCTTTTGGAAAAGATTTTCACAAACTTTTTTTGTTTTACTTCAAATACCAAGGAGGTAAGATTGTCATGTTGATAAGTTGCTACATAAATTTCAGGTTTCCCATTTGAGTTCAAATCCGCTGCATCAATCCAACGAAAATCATTTCCTACACCAGCATCATATCGGAACAACTCACGAATTTTGTTATTTAGAATTTGAAATGCTATTAATTGTGTAGAAGTCATAATTAACAGTTCGTTTTTTCCATCTTTATCTAAATCCGTTGCAACCACACCTCTTACACCTAATTTGTCAAAATGGAAAGCTTTTACTCCGCCCATCATTGACACCCCGGGAAGACCGGAAGTTGATCGTTGGAAATTACCACCAAAAGCAAAGAATCCTCTTCTTCTTTTTCCTCTTTTCAAAGTTCCTTTCTTCGGAACTCCTTGTGCATAAGGCAA
>CAZLCI010000105.1:0-3567 GCA_964558115.1 uncultured Nitrospinaceae bacterium
AGTTCGTTTTAGAAATCCATCAATCATATATGAAACATTACGAGATTTGATTATTACTTCCTTAGAAACTAAAACATCAGCAAGAAAACAATTCCAGCAATTTGTGTCCGTTGGATTGCGAGAAGAGGATAATTATGAAACGAATACAGCAGTTGTTGAACCTAAAGATCAAACCTTACTTGGTGGTGGAGGATATTTTAATATAGAAAGTTCATCTGCTATTCCTGATTTATCTTCTTCAGAAAAGTATGGGGATACCTCTGATATTCTTAAAAATGTTTTTCCTGAAGATACATCAGAAGAACGTAATAGATCATTGTATGATTCTTTTCTTGAGCCGCCACATCCAAAAGATCCTGTGATTCTTAGTCAGTCAAGGTATCTTGGACAATGGAAAGGCTGTTTCTTAATGTTTGCTGCAAAACAAGGACTTGTTTTTGTGGATCAGCACGCAGCACATGAACGAATTTTATATAACAAGTTTAGAAATCAATTCCGTGACAGTAATGTGGAAAGTCAAGGTTTACTGGTTCCGCACCAGATGTCCTTTGGCCCAGAGGAATCAGTTACTCTCGAAGTACATAAAGAAACTTTGTTACGTTCTGGTTTTTCAATCGAAATGATTAGCCCGGGGGAATATTTTATTCATTCCATGCCTGCATTGCTGAAAAATCAAGAGCCTTCAGAGGTGATACGCGCAGTTGTAGAAGATCTGAGTCGATCGGAGGGACCCATCAGTTTTCCCGATATCATTGATGGCATTATAGCGCGTATGAGTTGTCGAAGGTCTGTCAAAGCCCAAAAAATTATGCACGCTGAAGAAGTTTCATCCTTAGTGGACTCTTTGGAAAAAACTCCTGCGCAATGGACATGTCCACATGGAAGACCTTTGATGTTGTTACTGAGTGAATCAATTGTGAGAAAAAACTTTTTGCGTACATAGTTTCTTGACACTTTCGTTTTACTGCATAGAATGCACCAACTTTAATTTTATTTCTCTGAATTTTATTTATCGGAGTTTTCTTTTAGATGTTAAATGGTCCATTAAAAGAAGCGCTTACTTTTGATGATGTAATGCTCCTTCCTGCTCATTCCGAAATTTTGCCTAAACAAGTAGATGTTTCGACTTTAATCGGTGACGGATTGAAATTAAATCTTCCTATAATCAGTGCGGCCATGGATACAGTGACTGAATCTAAAATGGCAATCGCTTTAGCACAGCAAGGCGGACTAGGAATTGTACATAGAAATATGTCAATTCATAATCAAACTGCAGAAATTGAAAAAGTAAAAAGATCAGAAAGTGGAATGGTAACAGAACCGATAACTATGTCTCCGGATCAAAAGATCCGTGATGCTCTCCAAATTATGTCGACCTATCATATTTCTGGTGTGCCTGTAACAGAAAAAGAAAAATTGGTTGGTATATTAACAAATAGAGATGTGCGATTCGAAACGGATTTAAATCGATTAGTTTCTGAATTAATGACGAGTGAAAAATTAGTGACTGTTCCAGAGGGAACAACTTTAGAAGAAAGTAAAAGTATACTTCATCAGCATCGGATTGAAAAACTATTGGTAGTTGATAATGAATTTAAATTAAAGGGTTTAATTACCTTAAAAGATATAGAGAAAGTTAGGCAATATCCTGATTCTGCAAAAGATTCTCTAGGACGATTACGTGTCGGTGCAGCGATAGGTGTATCGTCGGATATGATGGAAAGAGCTTCCTCTCTTATAGAGGCGGAAGTTGATGTATTGGTCATTGATAGTGCACATGGTCATTCTTTTCGGGTTTTACAAGCGGTAGAAGATTTAAAGAAAAAGTGGCCGAATATGAAATTCATGGCAGGGAATGTTGCAACTGCAGAGGCAACCAAAGATCTGATATCTGCAGGAGCTGATATTATAAAGGTTGGGATAGGTCCAGGCTCGATTTGTACGACAAGAGTAATTGCAGGGGTAGGCGTACCTCAACTTACAGCGATTGCTGATTGTGCAGAAGTTGCAGAAGAGCATAAGGTGCCGATTATATCTGATGGTGGAATCAAGTTTTCTGGTGATGTGGTAAAAGCAATTGCTGCTGGTGCGAATGCAGTTATGATAGGGAGTCTCCTTGCCGGTGTTGAGGAAAGTCCCGGGGAAAGAGTTTTATATCAAGGTAGAAGTTACAAAGTGTATCGTGGTATGGGTTCTGTCGGCGCTATGGGTGAAGGTGAAAGTAGAGATCGGTATTTTCAAGAAAGTGATGATTCTGAAGGTTACGAAAGAGATTTTAGTGATACAAAACTGGTTCCTGAAGGCGTGGAAGGAAGAGTCCCTTATAAGGGGTCTCTATCCTCTACGGTTTTCCAACTTCGTGGAGGCTTAGCGGCTGGCATGGGTTATACAGGTTGTAAGAATATTTATGAGCTTAGAAAAAACTCTAGATTTGTAAAGATAAGTTCTGCTGGTCTTTCAGAAAGTCATGTTCATGACGTGTATGTAACAAGAGAGGCACCTAATTATCAAAGAGATTAGAGTGTGAAGGATAACTCCAAATTTTCTGAAATAGCCACTATAATTTTCCATCTATTTTCGGGGTGTTTCTACATTGCGAGAACATATACTCATAGTAGATTTTGGTTCCCAGTATACACAACTCATTGCTCGGCGTGTTCGCGAGATGAATGTATACTCGCAAATACAACCTTGTACAGCCAATCTTTTTGACCTGATCGAGGAGAGTACAAAAGGTATTATTCTTTCGGGTGGTCCTTCTAGTGTTTATGAAGAAGATGCACCTATTATCGATAAGAAATTATTTTCTCAAAAGATTCCGGTCCTAGGTGTTTGTTACGGTATGCAATTGATGACTCATTTGCTAGGAGGGAGTGTTCTTCCTGTAGAAACAAGAGAGTATGGTAGGGCGAAACTTGTGATTGATAAAGAAGAAGGTATTTTTTCAGAAATTCCTTCTGATGAAACGGTTTGGATGAGTCACGGTGATGCCATAGATACTCCTCCTGAGGGATTTGAATCTATCGCACACTCACAAAATTCAAAAGTGGCGGCGATTGCTTCGAAATCAGAGAAACAATTTGGAATTCAGTTTCATCCAGAAGTAGTCCATACGACATTTGGAAAACAAATCTTGAAAAATTTTGTATCTGGTGTCTGTGGTTGTAAACCTACTTGGACCCCTCGATCTTTTGTCGAAGATGCTATAGAAGTAATTCAGAAAAAGGTAGGAAATGGAAATGTGATTTGCGGCCTCTCGGGCGGTGTAGATTCTTCCGTAACTGCTATGTTAGTCCACCGAGCTATTGGTGATCGTTTGACTTGTGTGTTTGTAGACAATGGATGTTTAAGAAAAGGTGAGGCAGACGAAGTAGTGAACGTATTTGGAAAAGAATTAGAAGTAAACCTTCAATTTGCAGATGAAAAGAATCTTTTTTATGAAAAACTTTCGGGAGTCACTGATCCAGAGAAAAAAAGAAAAACAATTGGAGAAACTTTTATTCGCGTTTTTGAAAGAGAAGCAAAAGAAATAGGCGACGTAAATTATTTGGCACAGGGAACCTTATA
>CAZLCI010000106.1:0-3507 GCA_964558115.1 uncultured Nitrospinaceae bacterium
CCAGAAACGTAAACTGTATGACCTGCATTTGCACCTCCCTGAAACCTAGCTACTACATCCGAGCGTTGGGCAAGCCAATCTATAATTTTTCCTTTTCCCTCATCTCCCCATTGACCACCAACAACTGTGAGAACACTCATAAAGTACCTCCTTCTTTCAATCTGTCGACAATCTCATCTATAGAGGAAATTGTAACTTCTACACCATTTGAAGTAAGGACTTGTATCTTCTTGGTCCTTACACTTTTAGTGTCTATTACCAGACAATAATCAAATTTGGATTCTCTTGCAAAAGTAAGGGAATCCTTTAATTCTCTTCTCATAATATCTCGTGATGCGACATATCCGAGATCTCTCAATTTTCTAGAGACCTCGATACCATTTTTCTTTGAAGAGGAAAAATCTACTACAAGAAAACTTTTTTTCTTGATTTCATTATCTAAATTATTTACAACATTAGAAAGGCTATCAAGGTCTATAGCGAAACCTGTTCCAAGATCGTCGGTTCCAAAATTTTTGAGTAATCGATCATATCTCCCTCCACCACAGACAGGGGATCCAACTCCAGATACAAATCCTTCAAAAATTACACCTGTGTAATAATTAAAATCTCGGAAATCTGCAAGATCAAATACTATTTGTTCTGTTAATCCATACAGATCTAAAATTTCATATACCTTTTTAAGCTCTTTTACCGATTTTCTCGAAGTAGGATTCTTAACACTTTTGTCTGCATATTCAAGAACTGAATAATCCCCAAAAAGTCTTGCTAAATTTTTTAAAATATTTGCATCCTTTTTCCCATTTCTTTTCCCTTTCAAAAGTTGATCAAGAGAAGACTCATCTCGTCTTGAAATTGCTTCTGAAATTTTCAATTTATCGTCTTGAGTTAAATCTAAGACATTAAAAATTCCTGCTAAAAAACCACCGTGACTCAAAGAAATTTTAAAATCTTTTACCCCTATTTTCCTGAGACACTCTACTGCAATCGCAATTACTTCTGCATCAGCTTCCAGAGACATTAACCCTATTAGTTCTCCCCCAGCCTGTAAAAATTCTCTTTGATAAGTTCCAGAAACATTCATATATCGAAAAACATTTGTCACATAGGAAAATCTTAAAGGTCTAGGAGCACTTTCTAGAACTGTTCCAGCAATTTGTGCTATCTGCGGTGTGACGTCAGATCTCAAAGATAGCAAATTTCCAGTTTCTAAATCTATGGTTTTAAAAATTTCTGAATCTCTGTATTCGCTTTCCTTATCAGGAGCATAAAATTCGAAAGAGGGGGTTATAATTTCTTTAAATCCCCATAAAGAGAAAATCCCTCTTATTTGCTCTTCAATATCTCGCTTTTTTTTAACCTCTTCTCCAATAAACACTTTAGAGCCAGAAGGCAGAATTTTTTTTTCAAGCATAGAAGACATAATAAATTCCCTTTACCTAAATCAATTTCAAAAACTACAACACGACTGATCTAGCATCTAAAATACCAGGAATATTTCGTACTTCTTCCATAACATTCTCTGGAATTAAGTCATCTAAAGATAAAATAGCAACGGCCTTATCATTTTTTTTCGTTCTACCAAGCTGCATACCAGCAATATTAATTTCATACTTTCCAAGCAAAGTTCCTATTGTTCCAATCGTTCCAGGCCGATCTTCATTCGAAAAAACAAGCATGAATCCTTCCGGATCAACATCTATAGAGAAACTATCAATAGAAGTGATCTTTGGACTTCCAAGATTCGTAATTGTTCCTATCGCAGCACGTTCATTTTTATCTGTAACTAATCGGATTTCAATCATGTCTTTATAAAGATCAGACGAATTCCTATGTGTTGTAATTATTTCTATTCCTCTCTCTTTTGCTAAAGTAGGTCCATTGACTAAATTTATCCTCGTATCACCAAGAAAGTGAGAAAGGATTCCTTTAATTGCGTTTGAGGAAAGCGCAGAAATAGGAATTTCTGACGTCCCATGATGAATAATCTCTAACTTTCTTACCCCACCATCAACGAGTTGTGCTAAAAAGGAACCCAAGTTTTCAGCTAAAAGTAAATAGGGTCCTATCCTCTCTAGCTCTTCTGAGCCTAGTGCGGGAAGATTTACTGCGTATTTCACTACTCCATTTTTCAAATAATCAACTACCTGCTGAGCAACGCTAATAGCTACGTTTTCCTGTGCCTCTTCTGTGGATGCACCTAAATGGGGGGTACAAATAACTTCTGACCTCTCTAACAAACTGCGATAGTTCTCTGGAGGTGGCTCTTCAGGAAAAACATCCATAGCAACACCCATTACTTTTCCTTCATCTATAGCACTAGAGAGCGCGTCTTCATTGATCAAACCGCCTCTGGCACAATTTACTATGCGAATCCCATCTTTCATTTTCTGAAATTCAGTTTTTCCCAAAAGATTGGAAGTTTCATCTGTACCAGGCACATGAAGAGTTAAATAATCACATCCCTCTAGTACCTCATCAAAAGAAACCAATTTTACATCTCTTTCTAATGCAGCTTCCTCTGATATATAGGGATCAAAAGCTATAATATCCATTCCAATATTTTTTGCTAATCTAGCAACATTAGAACCAACTCTTCCGAGTCCAATTACACCTAAAGTTTTCGATGCCAACTCGCTTCCAACAAATTTAGACCTTTCCCAAAGACCAGACTTTAAAGAAGAAACAGCTTCAGGAATTCTACGTGCAAGAGAAAAGATAAGTCCCATGGTATGTTCAGCAGTAGTTATCACATTTCCATCAGGTGCATTCACAACCAAAACTCCCAGACGACTCGCTGTTTCTAAATCAATATTATCTACACCGATACCAGCTCTGGCTACGATTTTAAGTCGTTTCCCTGCTTCCAATAGTTCCTTATTGACTTTCGTTCCGCTTCTGACGATCAAAGCATCAAAACTATCTATTTGGGACAAGACATCTTCTCTAGTCATCTTAGGTTCATTAACTACTTCGAACCCTTCATTCGAAGATAAAATCTCTTCTGCACGTAAGGACATTGATTCAGAAATTAGAACGCGGGAGATAAATTGTTCATTCATTGAAGCAAACTCCTTTGTGCTGCAGCAATGCCGACGGATTTTTTAAATTTGCAACCCAACTCTAATAGGGTTTTCTCTAAAGCACTAACTGCCACTAAAACATCATCTCCATCTACATAGCCTAAATGACCTATACGAAAGATCTTATCACTTAATTCTCCTTGTCCTCCAGCAATAGTCACTCCACAATCAGATTGCATTTTTTTTGGAATATCTTTTCCGTTAATTCCTTGCGGAACTTCAACAGCTGTTAAACACTCTGCTATTAAATCTTTTGTGAAAATATTCAAACCCATAGACTCAATAGCCTCTCTAGTAGAAGTTGAAAGTTTAGCGTGTCTTTTATATATATTCTCTAATCCTTCTTCCTGCATAATAGAAAGAGCTACTTTTAAACCCATCATTAAAGAAATGGCAGGAGTCCAAGCCGTTGTATTTTTTTTCT
>CAZLCI010000107.1:0-3438 GCA_964558115.1 uncultured Nitrospinaceae bacterium
GATCCTAAACAAGTTCCGGGTGCTATGGCATTTTGTACAGAAAATGCGTTTACCATAGCACATAAAGCTGCCGAGCTTGCTGGAGGCAGAGGTGTCATGAAAGACCAACCCTTTGAAAAATTATTGAGAGATGCATTTTCGATTAAACACTTAGACGGGGGAAATTATATTAAACGATTTAAAGTTGCTAATGCTTTAAGAGATTCGGATCAATATCCGAATACATCTTTTCAACCTCCAATCGGATAAAAAATTTACTAAGGAGATTCTATGGAATGTCAAAATAATTTTTGGCCATGGTTCTCAGATAACGAATATAAAACTAGATATGCCAGAATAAAAAAAGAAATGGAAAAGAAGAACTTAGATTGCCTCATTCTATACGGGATAGGAGGATACTTGGGAACAGACCCAGGACAACCAAATGTTGTGTATATTGCAAGTTTTGCATCTTTCGTTCAAACATATGTTATCTTTCCTCTAAACGAAGAACCCACACTTTTCGTGACTTGGGGAAATCATTTAAAAAATGCAAAACAAACTACGCCTATAAAAGATGTTCGTATTGGTGGAATGTCTCAAACTCCATCTAACGTAGCCAAGAGATTAAAGGAACTGGGACTAGAAAATAATTCTATCGGTATTGTAGGAGCTATGGGAGCAGCAAATATTAATCTTCCATATGATCATCACATCGAAATTACCAATGAACTTCCTAATGCAAATTTTGAGACTGTCACAAACTGGTTTGAGAATTTACGTCTTCAAAAAAGTGAAGAAGAAATTGGCTATATGAAAAAAGCTGCTTCAATGACAGATGCTGCTTATGAAGTAATGGTTCGTTCCACTAGGCCAGGGGTTAGACCGTGTGATTTATACAATATAGTTTTAAGAGTGTCTCAAGATATGGATGGCAAAATTCCGTTTGGACATGTTGGAAGAACTTCTATGAAAAATCCTGATATGATTTACGCTCATCAGTTAGCACTTACTACTCCTATATCAATGGGAGACGTTATCATGACTGAGATTGCTGTTGGTTGGGGGGGATACTTTGGAAAAATATGGGGCACCTATTTTATGGGAGAACCTACCCAAGATTATGCAGAAATGTTTACCTTAGGTCAGGAAACGTATAAAAATTTACATAATGCAATAAAACCAGGAATAGAAGGAAAAGAGATTAAGAAGTATTGTATTAAATCCATAGAAGACGCAGGATATAATGCAAAAACATCCATATTTGGATGGTCCAATTACAACTCACGTCCAGATATTCGTTCAACTGGAGGGGAAATTTCGGACAATGAATTTATTTTTAAAAAAAATCAATGTTTGAATATTTTATCATGGCCAACGGATAAAAAAGAAAGAAAAGGGATATGGATAGGAGACACTTCTCTGGTAAATGAAAAGGGAGTAGAAAATTTACATAAATATCCTTTATCAGAATTACATATCATTACTTAATCTAGATTAGTTCCTAAATAGGACTAACTCAAAAACTGAATTCATATTCTTTTCATAATTACTTCATTATCTCTCTTCGAAAAGAAAATACAATTTCATTGTGGGAATTATTTTTTTTTAACGAAGGAGACCAACTATGGGTGGAGCGCTTGCGATTTTCTTGTTCTTAACTGCCTTTCCATACTTAGGAATTGAATGGGAAACAAATAAAGAGAAAATATCAATAGACATTGAAAAAAGTAGAAAAATTGCAAAAAAAGAATCTGTAAAAGTTATAAACATAATCAAACAATCAAAAAAATATGAACAACAGAAAAAAAACAATCCTCCATTTCAAGAATTTAGAAAATATATCTCTCTACTAAATACTATTTCAGGAAAAACTCAAAAAAAATATTGTTCTAAACAAGAACTATACAAAGTTCAAATAGGACCAGAAATAAATGCTTTTCTAACAAACCCTGAAATAATGACTATAAGCAGTAAAAGTAAAAGTATTGCTAAAATAATTTCAAAAGAAGGTATAAAAAAAGTTCTAGTAAACAATTCTATAAAAAAGAAGATCATGGGTGATTACATGCAACTTTGGTCTTATGAATACCAGTGGAATCGAGTCCGATACGAAGAGATAGTAAAAGCCTATTTAAAATCATTCGAAGAAATTAAAAATCATTTTTCATTTAAATATAAAATGCCGGAGCAAGAAGCATCTCTCCATTCAGTAAATTTGCTCAACCAAATATTGTCTTCCAACACCAACTCCTACCCGAAAAAATCAAGTATCCAATATTTAGGGATGTTTGCTCCGGTAAAAAAATTATTAAAAGACCCCATTTATAAATCAATAAGTTCTCAGATAATTGATTCAAAAAAATGGATAAAACAAGCAAATTATCTATTTGACAGAAGTATTTTTAATAAAAGATCAACTCTTAAAATTGCACTCCTTAGTAATCAACCTATAGAAATAATCGAATGGTTAATTCAAGAAGGAGCACTCAAAGAAAAATCAAAATACAAAGAAGAAACTCCAATCTTCTATTCAATTCATTCGCCCTTATTCACGAAATTAATTCTAAAAAATCAAAAGAATGCAAAGATTTCAAATCATTTCAATAAATCTGCGCTACATTATTCTATTCAATTTGAAAATGAAAAAACTGCGAAATTACTTATAGACTATGGATTCAATATAAACCAAAAAACAACTCAAATTGCAAAATGGCCAGAATGCTCCATTACTTCGAAATTGTACAACCTTACCCCCATAATGTATGCAGCGAATCACAATAAAACCGATAAAATAATAATCTTATTACTCAACTCTGGAGCTCAAATAAATCATAAGGACTCTATAAATATGAAATTTACCGATCATCTTCGAAAAAATAAAAAAATCTCTCAAAATGGAAAAAGAAGAATTCTTAAAATGATCAAAAAAATGGAAAAAGTACATTTTGGGAAAAAATGGATAACAAAAAATAAAAAGAATAAAATTTAAAAGTTTGATGAAAATGTAATCATTCAGTTTTACTCCTTTTTACTGGATGAAGGGGCAGACAAACCTACTGTCTGTCCGAACTTTTTTAAAGTAATCAAATACTGTATGTTGTACTTTAGGAGAAATTAAATGCCAAAAATCCTTGTTTTAGAAGACGACAAAGAACAATTAGACTTATTCGTAACCTATTTGAGAAATTGGGATTTTGAGGTTATAGAGTGTAACAACTTCAATAGTGCAAAGAATGAAATAAGTAAAAAAATCGATTTTGATCTTGCGATTGTCGATATAATGCTAGATTCAAATGATCAACAAAACAAAGACGGTTTTAGATTTGCAAAAGAACTACGCTTACAATCTGAAACTATACCCATCATATTCCTTACGGCACTTGAGAGTGAATTGGCTAAGATTGCTGGCGAAAAGATGGGATGCTGGAACTATATAGTCAAACCTTATAATACAGA
>CAZLCI010000108.1:0-3288 GCA_964558115.1 uncultured Nitrospinaceae bacterium
GAATGGCCAGAAGAAGAATTTAATTTGGATTATCCAAGAACAAGAATTGCGAGTGCCTGTAGAATTTCAAATTTGTCTAAGCCTATTGATACAGTTTGGATCAATCTTGAGAATGAAAAAGGATTAAGACAAAGTTGCAAGAGAGCAAAATCTTTGGGATTTTTTGGTAAATTATGTATCCATCCAAAGCAGATAGAGACTGTAAACGAAGTTTTTACACCTTCTCTTGAAGAATACGAAAGAGCATTAAAAATCAAGAAAGTTTTTGATGAAGTTAAAGAAAAAGGAGAAGGTACTGCTTCCGTAGATGGGAAAATGATAGATTACCCTATAGTTTACGCTGCGGAGAGAGTTATAGAACTAAAAAATCATTTTGGATTTAAGGATTGAACCTAGTAAAGTTGGTCCTTGTATTTGCTTTTAATATCTTTGTTTACGTCTTCTGCCTTAAGATCTCCTCCAATCTGATCTGCAAAAATTTCTCCTAGAGATGGAAAGGTCTTTCTGTCAATTTGGCTTTCGTTATCCCAAAGCTTTGAACGTATAATAGATTTGGCACAATGCATATATACTTCATCTATATCAACAAGAATTCCGCATTTTGGAATTTTCCCCTTTACTGAACAAGAGGATAAAAGGTTATCATCTGTAACGATTCTTGCTCTTCCGTTCACTCTAAGAGTTTCACTCATTCCAGGAACAAGAAAAATAACTCCTATGTGCGGATTAATCAGCAAATTTCTCATTGTATCTACTCTGTTATTACCAGGTCTGTCTGGAATGAATATCTGGTTTTCACCAAGAACTTTGACGAATCCAGGAGGGTCTCCTTTTGGCGAAGCATCAGCGCCGGACTCTGTTGCAGTTGCGATAATTAAGAAAGGTGATAATTCTATAAAAGCGATTGCGTGTTTGTCTAAGGAAGGCATTTCTTTTTGAGCTGCTCTGCCTGAAGGAAAACCAAAAGAATCTCTTAATTCTTCTATAGAATCTATTATTTTTTCATTCATTTTTCTTCCTTTTATTTTGGAGGAGAAATTTTTTTATTTAAGGTCATAATAATCCCACATAAATTATAAAAAGGCTATATTATTTAATCACCGATTCTATTAGGAATTTTTTTTCCTTTCATCCATGAAGTTATATACTTTACGACCTTTTTATTTATGCCTATGAATCCATGTTCTGCTAATGCTCCGCAAGACCTTCCCGTAGGGGAGTCTCCTCCAACAACAGTTAGAAAATGTTTCGAATAAGAGGGCACTGTTTCATAATTCGAAGTTGCAGAACCATGTGTTGTAACATGACATTCGTCATCTTCATGATGAACAAACAAAAAAGGTTTTTTAATTTTAGCTAAGTCAATAATGTCGATGTCATCCATACTTGCTGTAGAAATAAATCCTTTTATTGAAGGATCGGTAATCTGAGTTGCGAGGTATGTTACGGAATAAGATCCCCTGCTAGTCCCAGCTAAATAAAATTCTTTGACACCATTTTTTTTATGGAATTTAATTATATTCTGGACATCTATTAAATGTTTCTTACTTGTCCTGTAATCTGTTCCGATACCGTATGCGTCATTTCCTATAAGCGGGTCTTCAGAAAAAGGGATTGGAACATCTACATTACTCGCAATAAATCCCTCGTTTGCAAAGAGATGAGCAGATCTGGAAAGTGAATTATTTTTTGGTCTCACTGATTTTTTGTATTTAAATTTGTTCTTGGAAGATTCTAGATCTTGTATGTCAAAACTCGCAGTTCCATCACCGCCTGAAAAAAGAAGGACTGCTTTTGTGCTCGTTTTTTTTGGATATGCACTGAGTATACGGATAAAATACTTCTTTCTTGTTTTAATGAAATTCATAGT
This sequence comes from uncultured Nitrospinaceae bacterium, assembly GCA_964558115.1. Classification (GTDB taxonomy): domain Bacteria; phylum UBA8248; class UBA8248; order UBA8248; family UBA8248; genus UBA3496. The sequence goes on from CAZLCI010000108.1 coordinate 1,871, forward strand.
CCAATTAGAACTGTTTTTGTTTTTGTACCAACGTAAAATTAATTTAAGATCCGCTTTTTTATTTGGAGATAGTGTCATCGTGTTGAAATTTAATTCTTGAGGTTCTGCAGGAGAATTTAAGGCAACCAAAAATATTGAAATGAAGAGGAAAGTGAAAAGAATGCTTTTAGTATTAAGCACTATTTAATCCTTTTGTATGAATTTCCAAATTTGAAACATAATCGTAACATTTAGGAAACTACTTTTTAACAATTTCGAAAAATAAAAGAAACTATTTAGTTCTATATTAATTAATAAATTGATTTGATAATAAATTCTCACACCTATATAGTTAGGCGACTAATTATATTTGTTCAATATTTTTCGCCCTTGTGTTGCGCAGTATTATCTTCTTGCCAGTCCTCCTTGCGCATCATAGGGGCGTCCTCTCCTTTTATTTGAATTGGGCGCTTCTTTTTTTTCTGTTAGTCTATAAAAATAATTTAAAATTAGTATTTTTGAGGAGATTATTAGATGCGTGATAGATATATCCCATACATGAACTGGGTTGATATTAAAGAGAAAATCGAATCTGGAATAAATACAGTTGTATTGCCTATGGGAGCTACGGAGCAACATGGAAGACATGCTCCTCTTGGAACAGATTCTTTTATTGCGTTAGAAATGAGTGTAAGGATTGCCCGAATCATCAATGCCTTAGTAGCACCGACTCTTACAATTGGATATTCTCCTCAACATATGAGTTTTTCTGGAAGTATGACATTAAGTATTGATACATTTAGGAGGCTCGTGTCTGAAATGGTTGAGTCTCTTATGAAACACGGACTTAAAAAATTTGTTTTTTTGAATGCTCATGGTGGGAATATTTCTCCAACAGATATTACCGCAAAAGATCTTAAGCATAAATATGAAGAAGATATACAATTGATGGTAGTGGATATGATAGGAATTCAGAATAGTCGAGAACTAAAGGAGAAAGTTGAAAAAGAACTTGGAGAAGAACTTTCAGACCCGTGGGGCGCTCATGCAGGAGAACAAGAATCTTCCGCAGTAATGTTTTTTGATGAGGATCTTGTCGATAAAGAGAGAGTGAGTATTCCATTTGTTCCAGAAGAGTATTTGAAAATTTCTCGTGACCCTGATGTTCATACAATTATTTTTAATTTGTCAAAATATACAGAGACTGGAACCTGGGGAGATGCTTCAAACGCTTCTGCGAAACAGGGAGATCTCTTTTATAAATATTTAAGTCATAAACTTGCTGAGAAAATTAATCTAGGTTGGGAAAAAACTTAAAAATTTCTACTCTTACAATAAAGAGTTAAGAGAGGGTAGATCCTTTAAAGGAGAAAAATTTTGGATAAGTTAACTGAACATTTATATGCAGAAACTAAATATGATTGGGCAAATGTTGGCGC
>CAZLCI010000109.1:0-3273 GCA_964558115.1 uncultured Nitrospinaceae bacterium
TAAAAGAAGATGCCTGCATTTATATATCCCTTTTCCAGATTCCAAATTAGAGGAAAAAATTATAGTTTCAAGAGTTCCAGAAGTGGATAAAAAACTACGCTCTGAACTAGTTTCTTTTGTTCAAAACTTAAGAGAATTAGATCTTAAGAAACTGCCTTCTGTTTCAGAAACGATTGATTGGGCAAGGTCACTTGTTTTATTGAATGTTAAATCTTTAGATGCAAACCTCGTTAGAGAAACTCTCAATATTTTATTAAAATTCCAAAGTGATATTGATTCTGCAGATTCTGAAATAGAATCTTTAACGAGAAAAGTTAAAGAAAAAGCAAGCGGTTAAATGGTCGATTATCTAAGAGATTTTATAAAGGTTCTTAGGTCATCTGATGTTAGAATTTCTACATCAGAAACTATTGATGCTATGCAGGCTGCTTCACTTGTAGGTATTGAAGATAAAGAAATGTTAAAGGTTTGCTTGTCACAATCCTTAGCTAAAAGTCTTAGAGAAAAAGAAATATTCCAAGAGTGTTATGAGAATTTCTTTAAAGAAGATTACATGAATTTAAATCAGGAAAAAAATGAAGATATTTCCGATGAAATTCAGGATGAAAAAAGCCTTCAGGAATTAGCAAATACTGATTTGGAAAAATTATTTAATAGTTCTGACAAGACCACATTAATGACATCCATGGCCTTAGCATCGCAAGAAGTAGGACTTAAGAATATCCGACTTTTTACACAGACAGGAATGTTTACAAGACGAATTCTAGAATTTATGGGTCTGGAGAAATTAAATAATGATATTTTTCAGGCTGCAAGAGATGGTGACTCTGATCGAGAAGAGGATTTAAAAGAAATAAGAGAAAGGATTCGTCTCGAAATAAGAGATTATGTTGAACATCAACTAAAATTGAGAACATCTGAATCAGGGAGGCAATTAAGGGAAGAGGCGCTGTCTCAAGTTCGTCTAAGTCAAGTTGATAAATCTGATTTAGCTATAATGACAAATATTGTTAGGAAGATGGCTAAGAGATTAATTGCTCTGCATTCTAGAAGAAAAAGAAAAGCGAATAGGGGAGCTTTGGATATTAGGTCTACCTTAAGGGCCAATCAACAATATGACGGATTACTCTTTAAAACTTTATGGAAGAGAAAGAAAGTTGATAGACCTAAGGTTGTGGCATTATGTGATGTTTCAGGATCAGTAGCAAATGTCGCAAGATTTTTTCTTATGTTCCTTTATAGTTTGACTGAAGTCTTGCCAAATATAAGATCATTTGCTTTTTCTAATAATGCCGGGGAAGTCACAGATTTATTTGATACCAAAGAAATTGAAACAGCTTCGGCAGAGACCTTATTACTACATGGTGGGGGTTCTACAGATTATGGTCAATCATTAATTGATCTTGAGGGCTTTATTGAAAATGATATTGATAGAAAGACTACTATTATAATACTTGGGGATGGTCGATCAAATTATAGTGATCCAAGAACGGACATATTAAAATCGCTTCATGAAAAAGCTAAGCGTATAATTTTCTTAAATCCTGAACCGAAAAGTTTGTGGGGTACTGGTGATTCTGAAATGAAAAGATATGAACCATATTGTGATAAGGCAAAGTTATGTAATTCTTTAGTGGATCTTGAAAAAGTTGTTGATGATTTGTTAAGATATTCTTTTTAGACAGGTAAATTTCTTTTTCCAGATAAGTAAAGATCGACCGAACTTGCGCACTGACGTCCCTCTCTTATCGCCCATACAACCAAAGATTGACCTCTTCTCATATCTCCTGCAGAAAATACTTTTTCAATATTTGTTTTATAATCCTCGGTATTAGCTTCAACATTTCCTCTTTGATCAGTTTTTATCTCTAAATTTTTAATCATACCTTCATGAATAGGATGAACGAAACCCATAGCTAATAAAACTAAGTCAGTTTTTAGTTGAAATTTACTATTCGAAATTGGTTTCATTTTATCATTAACTTTTATGCAGTTAAGAGACTTAACAACTCCATTTTCACCTGTTATGGATTCAGTCATAACTGAGAAATCTCTAACTGCTCCTTCTTCTTGACTAGATGATGTTCTGAATTTTAAAGGCCAGTTAGGCCAAGTTAATTCTTTATTTTCTTGATCTGGCGGAATAGGCATAATTTCTAATTGAGTAACGGATTTTGCACCTTGTCTTATTGAAGTCCCGATACAGTCAGATCCGGTATCACCTCCGCCTATAACAATTACATCTTTATCTTTAGCCAGGATTTCCTTTGAAACATTAAGATTTTCTTGAGAGACCCTTCTATTTTGTTGTGGCAGAAAATCCATAGCAAAGTGAACTCCATCAAGTTCTCGACCGGGTACAGGAAGATCTCTTGGGCTCTCTGATCCCCCAGTTAGAACAAGGGCATCGTAATTTTCTTTAATTTCATTAATATCAATATCAACTCCAACATTAATACCGGTTTTGAAAACAACCCCCTCTTTAGTCATTTGTTCTACCCTTAGATCTATCAGGTGTTTTTCCATCTTAAAGTCGGGTATCCCATACCTTAATAATCCACCTGCTTTTTGATTTTTTTCATAAACAGTTACATCATACCCCGCTCTAGCTAATTGTTGTGCGCAAGCTAGACCTGCTGGCCCCGATCCGACTATTGCTACAGTTTTTTCAGTTCTTACATCTGGGATAATAGGAACAATCCATCCATTCTCATAACCCCTGTCTATAATTGAGCATTCTATCGTTTTTATTGAAACAGGTTCTTCATAAAGATTAAGGGTACAAGATGCTTCACAGGGAGCAGGACAAATTCTTCCTGTAAATTCAGGAAAATTATTTGTTGAGTGTAAATTATCTAAAGCTTCCTTCCATTTTCCAGTATAAACTAAGTCATTCCAATCAGGTATTTGGTTGTTAACTGGACACCCTGAATGACAATAAGGAACACCACAATCCATGCATCTAGCCGCTTGATCTTTTGTTTCATTTTCAGAAAGAGGAATTACGAATTCGTTATAATTGTTAGTGCGGCTATCAATATCAAGATATTTTCTTTCCTTTTTACGATATTCCATAAATCCTGTAGCTTTACCCATAACCTTAATCCTTTTTTATAATCTTTTTTCTTCTTCAGTATTTGCCATGTTTTCAAGAAGTACTTTCTTGTATTCTACAGGCATAACTTTTTTAAATTTTGAAATATATTCTTCAAAATTATTTAATATTTCAGATGCTTTTTTACTGTCTGTGTAATGTAAGTGATTAGTTATTAA
>CAZLCI010000110.1:0-3087 GCA_964558115.1 uncultured Nitrospinaceae bacterium
AGTTTTATTATTCTTAAGAAAGTATTACAAATTGTATCTGATGAGGGTTATATTCCTAATAATTTTGATGTGGTAATACATGCTGAAAAGCCGAAAATATCTCCTTATGTTCAAGATATAAGAAAGAAACTTGCTGAAGTTCTTATGGTTGATATTTCTGGTATTGGTGTAAAAGCTACTACTACAGAAGGTCTAGGTTTTATTGGAAGAGAAGAAGGAATAGCAGCTCAAGCTATTTGTACAGTTATAAAAAAATAAAATTTTATTTTTTATGGAGATTTTGGAATTGGGTATACGTATATTTAATACTTTATCTAAAAAGAAAGAGGATTTTAAACCGCTAAAAACAAATAACGTTAAAATTTACGTATGCGGTGTTACAGTATATGACGATTGTCATTTAGGTCATGCAAGAGCAGCTGTAGTATTTGATGTAGTAAGAAGATATTTTGAATTTTCTGGATACGATGTGAATTTTATTTGTAATTTTACTGATGTTGATGACAAAATTATTTCAAGAGCGACAAGACTTGATATGACTATTTCTGAACTGACAAATAAATATATTCAGCAGTTTTATGAAGATATGGATGCACTCGGTGTTAAAAGAGCGGATGAAAGCCCTAGAGCGACAGATCATATTGAAGATATGATAGAAATGATTTCTATCTTAATAGATAAAGGACTTGCATATTCTTCGCATGGTGATGTTTATTTTGATGTTACAAAGTTTGAGGGTTATGGAAAACTTTCCAATAGGAATATTGAAGAACTTGAGACTGGTCATCGGATTGAACCGGGAAAGAATAAACGAAATCCTCTAGATTTTTCGTTATGGAAATCTTCAAAAGAAGGTGAGCCATATTGGAAAAGTCCTTGGGGACCTGGTCGACCTGGTTGGCATATAGAATGTTCAGCTATGTCAAGCAAGTATTTGGGTGAGAGTTTTGATATCCATGGAGGAGGAGAAGATCTTGTTTTTCCACATCACGAGAATGAAATAGCACAAAGTGAAGGGTGCTTTGAAAATCATTGGGTTAATTACTGGATGCATAATGGTTTCGTCAGAATAAATCACGAAAAAATGAGTAAGTCTAAAGGTAATTTTTTTACTCTAAAAAAAATATATGAAACTTTTCATCCAGAACTAGTTAGGTTTTTTATCTTGGCAACTCATTACAGAAATCCTATTGATTTTTCTTATCAGGTTATGAGTGATGCTTCTAAGGGTCTGGATAGACTCTATAATTTACTGTTGAAATTAAATAATACATCCAATGAGGAGAATGGAGATCTCATTCCTATTGAAAAATGCACAAAAGAATTTGAAGAATTATTTTGTGAAGCTATGGATGATGATTTTAATAGTGCACGTGCCTTAGGTTATTTTTTTGATTATTCAAAAAAAATAAATGCTATTTTAAATGACACAAAAAATATTGTTTCAGAGGATGCTGCTTCGTTGATTAAGAGGCAATTTAAAATTGTTGGTGAAGTACTAGGTCTCTTCTCTCATGAGCCTGACGAATGGTTTAAATTAAGATCGAGTGGGGGTCTGTCTAGAGACGAAGATAAGGTGTTAGTTCCTGAAGAAATAGAAGAACTAATAAAATTACGTAATCAAGCAAGAAGTGATCAAGATTACAAACTTGCCGATAAAATACGTAATCAATTAGGAGATTCAGGAATTTTAGTTGAGGATAGTAGCGATGGCACTATATGGAAAATAATAAGATGAAGACAAAAAAAAACAATCGCTCTTCATTAATTTGTGGTTTCCATTCAGTATGCGCTGCTCTTAAATCAAGAAGAGTTGAATTTCTTTTTGTCTCGGAATCGAATAACAACAAACAACTTAGATTTGTAAAAGATTTAGCAGTAAAATCAAATATTGATATACAAGAATGTTCTACACACGAATTGTCAGAAATGGTTTCTATGAAAGTTCATCAAGGAGTTGTCGCAAAGGTCGGGCCATTGAAAGATATTTCTCTCGAAAATTTTCTGGACAGTCAATATGACCCTAAACCCCCTCTTATTATCTTAGATAGAATACAAGATCCTCGTAATTTTGGTTCTATAATACGTACTGCAGCTGCTTTGGGTGCAGGTGGTATTATATTTTCTAAAAAAAATTCTTCCCAGTTGACTCCTTCTGTTGCTAAAGTCGCATCGGGGGGATTAGAATCTTTGCCAATTATTTCTATTAACAATATAGTGCGGGGTATAGAAAAATTAAAATCTAGTGGATATTGGATTTTAGCTGGAGATCCAGACGGAGAGATTATTCTTGGAAGACAAGAACTTCCTAGTCCTGTTGCTTTAGTAATAGGAGGTGAGGGGACGGGAATAAGAAGACTTGTTCGAAGTTCATGTGATTTTACAGTCCGAATTTCATTGCAGACTAATAAAATATCTTCTTTGAATGCATCTGTTGCAGCGGGTATACTGCTTAATGAGATTGTAAGTTGTAGAGATTATTTCGAAATAGATAATAATAAATTTTAGTTTGTAGCTTAAACTATGGAAGGGGTTGACAAATTTTGACATGAGTCCTAAGTTAACCCGCTTTGCTGGCGTAGCTCAGTTGGTAGAGCAGCTGATTTGTAATCAGCAGGTCGGAGGTTCAAGTCCTCTCGCCAGCTCCATAGAAAATTTAGGTTTTGTTAGGGGAGGTTCCCGAGTGGTCAAAGGGATCAGACTGTAAATCTGACGGCTAAGCCTTCGGAGGTTCGAATCCTCCCCTCCCCACCAAAATTTTAAAAGGTGCGGGAATAGCTCAATTGGTAGAGCATCAGCCTTCCAAGCTGAGGGTCGCGGGTTCGAATCCCGTTTCCCGCTCCATTTTTGGGGTAGAACTTTAAGAATTTTTTGGATGTTTTTTTGAGTGCCCACGTAGCTCAGCCGGTAGAGCGCTTCCATGGTAAGGAAGAGGTCATCGGTTCAATCCCGGTCGTGGGCTCCATTTGATTTTTTTTGATTTATATATTTTTTAAAATTACAAGGATGTGGTAGAAGAATCATTCCCTTTTAATTTTTAATTGGAGATTTGATAAATTATGGCTAAGGCGAAGTTTGAACGTACAA
>CAZLCI010000111.1:0-3038 GCA_964558115.1 uncultured Nitrospinaceae bacterium
GGAAAAAAGAAATTGAAGAATTAAAAAAGAGAGAAAAACTTGCCGAAGCAATGGGAGGTCCAGAAAAACTCCAACGCCAAAAAGATAATAACAGACTTAATATCCGTGAAAGGATTGATCTACTTCTTGATAAAGATTCTTTTCATGAAATTGGTAAAATTGCGGGTAAGGCAGATTATGATGAGAAAGGAGAATTAAAAAATTTTGTACCTTCGAATTTTGTTATGGGAAGGGGTAATATTAATGGCAGAAAAGTTGTCGTTGGTGGCGATGATTTTACCGTCCGAGGAGGTGCAGCAGATGCCTCGATTGCTCAAAAACAAATAATGGCCGAGCAGCTTGCAAATGAATATAGGCTTCCTTTAATTCGATTAATCGAAGGGACAGGTGGTGGAGGTTCCGTAAAAAGTCTTGATATGGATGCAAGAACTTATATTCCTGGAAATCCCGGCTGGAATTGGGTTGTAGATAATTTATCAACAATTCCTGTTATTGCTTTAGCATTAGGCCCGGTTGCAGGTTTAGGAGCGGCAAGAGCTGTTACAAGTCATTTCTCAATAATGGTAGAAAAGGAATCTCAAATGTTTGTTGCTGGTCCTCCAGTAGTAAAAAGAGTTGGCGAGGATTTAACGAAAGAAGAATTGGGTGGGTCTGAAATTCATTCAAAAAATGGCGCTATCGATATTATTGTTAAATCTGAAAAGGAAGCTTTAGATACAGCAAAGAAAATACTGTCTTACTTGCCTTCTTCTGTATACGATCTTCCTCCAAGATCAAAATGCTCTGATGATCCAAATCGTAAAGATGAATGGTTAATCGAAGCTATACCTAAAGATAGAAGAAAAGTTTATAAATCTAGAGAAATAATAAATTCCTTAGTTGATAAGGATAGTTTTTTAGAATTTGGGAAATATTCAGGTCAATCTGTGGTAGCTGGACTAGCGCGCCTTGACGGTTGGCCTATAGGTTTACTTGCTGGAGATCCATATTTTTATGGAGGTGGATGGACTGCAGAAGCTTCAAATAAAGTTACTAGATTTGTAGATATTGCAGAAATCTTTCACCTTCCAGTATTACATTTGGTTGATAATCCAGGATTTGTAATAGGATTGGAGGCTGAAAAAGCTGCAACAATTAGACATGGAGCAAGGGCTCTAACAGCTGTCTATCAGGCAAGTGTTCCATGGTGTTCAGTTATTCTCCGAAAAGTTTTTGGTGTTGCAGGTGCGGCACATATGAACGCATCACGAGTACACTATAGATATGCATGGCCATCTGGGGATTGGGGCTCATTACCTATGGAAGGCGGGATTGAAGCGGCCTTTAAATCAGATTTAGAAAAAGCTGATAATCCAGAAGAACTGCTGAAAGAAATTGAAGAAAGAATGGAAAAAGTTAGATCACCTTTCAAAACTGCTGAATCCTTCTTAGCAGAAGAAATTATCGATCCCAGGGACACAAGAAGACTAATTTGTGAATTTGCTAATTTAGCTGCTCCGTTAAGAGAAAAAGGCAAGGTTAAATTTGGGTTAAGACCATAAAACTTGAATTCAAATACATCTAAATACCGATATCGGTTTTTATTACATATGGAGATACAAGATCAAAATTAAGTGCCTGCCTATAAGATTCCTTGGATGAGAAAGGGGTCGTACAATGATATAATGAGGAAGGAAAAATAATAAGCTTACCTACCTCAGGCATGATATTTTTCGTCTCTATTTTAATCTTATCATTGAAAAGAGGAAGCTGACCCTGAACATCAAATTGGATATTTGCTTCATGACTCTTTATATCATTAGGAACATTTAAATAAAATGAACCACTTATCCAGCCTGTAGGATGAAGATGACTAAAATGATTCCCGGATCCCTTATCAAATTTTGTTGACCATCCATATAATTTAATATCTTCAGGAAAACCTTTTATTAGAAGGTTATCAGATGATTTGTGCTTTTTCTTATAATCATCAACAGCTTTAAGAAAAAACTCTCTTAATTCGTTTAATAGTTCACCTTGTCTAAGAAAAATATTTCCAATAGTTTGCGACCCGTTAATTTGAGATTTCCCAGATTGCGGTGCAAATCCTTCATGGAATTCGAGAGTGTCAATTTCTTCTTTTAATTTATCCATAAAAATTTCGTGATCTTTTATATAATCTTTAATATGAAATTCAGTGATATAATTCAGTGGTTCGGAGCAATATGGATGAACAGTTTTTTCTCCTTCCTGAACAGCAACTAGTTCAGATATAGCAGCAGCTTCAACTGATGTTTTAAGATGATCTTCATTTTTTGGAATAAACTCCTTAAGATAAGAAAAATTATTTTGCCTATAATAAATATAACACATTTGAATATATGAGGCTCTCCATTCAGGATCAATTTCCATCGCCTTTTCAAGCAATGAGATTGCTTGAGAATAATCTTCATTTTCATAATGATATTGCGCTATATTAAGATAACTTTTTGCTGCATCTGGTTTAATCTTTATTGCGTTTTTATAATATTCTACAGCCTTTTCTTTTCGGTCACTTTGGTAGTAAGCATTGCCCAACATATGTTGAAAAATATATTCATTGGGGAATTCCTTGATAACATCTTCAAGATAATTTGCAGCCCCCTCAAAATCTGAAATCGTTAGATACATCGTTACCAATTTTGTTTTCATGGCAAGATCATTAGGCTTTAGCAATGTCAATCTTCTTATTGTATTGATGGCTTCTTCAAACTCCCCCATTTGACCTTGAAATACAGCATAATTTGCCATCGACATATAATCATTTGCATCAAGTTCTAGTGCACTCAGATAATCTGCTTTAGCAGCTTCATTATTTTTTAATTTTATATTTGCATGGGCAGATAAGTTGAAAGCGGTTACACTTTCTCCATACTTTAATGATTCTTTTATTTGTTCGACTACTTTTTCAAATTCATTTCTCTGAAGATATAAAAAAGCTAAAAGCGCATGCGCTCTATGCGATTGAGGATATTTACTTACTATATCGTTTGCTTCCTCAAAACTTAATTCCCTTTTAT
>CAZLCI010000112.1:0-3009 GCA_964558115.1 uncultured Nitrospinaceae bacterium
ATTCTGATATATTTTCTTCTCTTATTGATGGAGCAAAAGGTCTAAAACTTTCCCTATATTTTATTTTTAAGTTAATTGTCTTTTGCATTTGTGAAGAACGTGCATCACCAATTATTGTACGACTACCAAGCGCTCTAGGGCCAAATTCCATCCTTCCCTGGAACCAGCCAATAACATTTTTGCTAGCTATCAAGTCTGCTATTTTTTCAGCTATTTCATTACTATCTAGCATTTGATAATTGTATTTATTCTCATCAAGATATTCTTTTATCTGATCATTGCTGAATTCGGGACCAAGGTAGGATCCTTGCATGCAATCTGTATTTTTATCAACGATTCTTTTATTATCAAGATACTGATACCATGCTATCATTGCTGATCCTATTGCTCCCCCCGCATCACCAGCAGCAGGTTGAATAAAGATATCATCAAAGATTTTTGATCGGAGTATTTCCCCATTAGCAACACAGTTCAAGGCAACGCCACCAGCAAGGCAAAGATTATTCATTCCAGTTATTTCACGTACGTGCTTTGCCATTTTCAGTACAATTTCTTGAGTAACCTCTTGTATTGATCGAGCTAAATCCATTTCCTTTTGAGTTAGCTCTGATTCGGGTTTTCTTGGAGGTCCGCCAAAAAGAATATCAAATTTCTTACTCGTCATGGTAAGACCAACATTGTAATTAAAATAATCCATATTCATGGTAAAAGATCCATCATCCTTAACATCAATCAAATGGTCGTAGATCAAATTTTTAAATTTAGGTTCGCCATATGGAGCCAGACCCATTACTTTATATTCTCCGGAGTTTACTCGAAAACCAGTATAATAAGTGAATGCAGAATAAAGTAATCCCAATGAATTTGGAAACCTGATGTCTGCTTGTATTTCTATTTTATTACCATATCCTCTACCATAACTGGTAGTTGCCCATTCTCCAACACCATCCATAGTTAAAAAAGCGGATTCATCAAATGGAGAGACAAAGAAAGCAGAAGCAGCATGGGAAGCGTGATGCTCAGGAAAAATTATTTTCCCATCATATCCTAGTAAATCCTGAATCAGAGTTTTTATCCATAATTTCTTTTTTATCCAAATAGGCATAGATTTCAAAAAAGATTTGATACCTTTTGGTGCATACGCCAGATATGTTTCTAATATTCGTTCAAATTTTAAAAAGGGTTTATCGTAGAATGTGACAATCCCGATACCAGATGAATTAATTCCAGCTTCTTGCATACAATAATTGATGGCATTTATTGGAAAAACAGAATCATGCTTTATTCTGGTAAATCTTTCCTCTTGCGCAGCTGCAATTATTTTTCCATCTTTAATCAAAGCTGCAGCAGAATCGTGGTAAAAAGCTGAGATTCCTAATATATACATTATTATAAAATTTATGTTTCCAATTGTTTAAAAGTAATATCGGAGAAAATATTTTCTTTCATTGATATAAGTTATAGTAATATAATTTTTTTTATTTTCCCTAATTTTTCTATCCTTATAGAAGCAAGAAATCTCCGCTAATTTCTGGAGATGAAGAAGGAGGCTGTAAATATAATGATCTAATAGATACTTCCTGAATCGTATTTTATAATTATCATGGTCATTAGCTCGAGACTAAAAATCTGTAACCATAATTCAGACTGCGTAAGTTTTACAATTCTGGTCGGGTAATAGCTGGACCTGTCTTCGCTAAATAAAATAATTAATTTTCCATAGGGCATATATTCCCATTTTCCTTTGACTATTTTCCCTGATTTCATTTCTTCCAGTTGATTTGCTTCTTTAAAAATAAAGTAATTATTTTTCTCTTCTATTTTTGGAGGATATTCTTTTCCATTTACTGAAACCTTGGCATAGATCCATTTTTTGTTCAAGAGAGGACTTTCTTTAAAATTAATTTCGACTTCATCAAAGTTAATTACACTTTCTTCATTGTTTTTTATCGACTGTTGTTTGCGGGTTTTCCCAGAGTCACTATTGTAGTATTTATTAAAAGTACAAGATATATGAGATATTAATATCAGGGATATCAAGAATAAAGATTTGCGCATATATCAAATTAACTATTATTCGGGTATAAGATAAAATATGAAAAATAGGATCACTTCAATAGTACCGTTTTTAAAATCTGTCTGATCCCATCCGCTTGAATAGAATAAAAAATATTCCCGTACCTGCCAAATCATGTTCTTCCTATTTCACATAATAGAATAACAACCAGGATCTCGCAGACCATTTTATTCAAAAAAAAAGTAAGAAAGAATTCCATTAACGAAGTGCTAAAAAATAGTAGAAAATTTCTGGCACGGTTTGTGTAAAAGGTTAGAAGTGTATACTGATTTATCACTTAAAAAATCCTATAGATTAATGTGTAACAGATGACGAGAAACAACCACTTGATCGGGTTTTTTCTTTGACTTAATTTTCCCTCTGGATTGCAGATAATTGTAATCTTAACCACTCAATTGCGGAGTGGTGCAAGCAACTGAAGCAGGGCACACCCAGCAGAAATTTGGGAATATATCCAAAAACAGTTTATTTAATCTAGTCAGCAATAGGAATGTTATTATGGCTACTTTGATTTTGCGGGATACATACCGCGCATTGGAAGAGGAAATGAAATCTCTTGATAAATTAAAGAGAGAAACTTCAGCGAAGATTAGGGATGCAGCCAGTGAGGGGGATCTTAAGGAAAATGCAGAATATCATGCTGTTAGAGAAAAGCAGAGTTTAATTGTATATAAGAAACAGTTACTGCAATCCCATGCACCATTCTCGATCATCGAAAATGGAGAAATTAAAACTGACAAGGTAGAATTTGGTACTAAGATTACAATCAGTGAAGAAGGAAAAGATGAACCCGAAGCCTATTATTTACTAGGTCCTATTGAATTTGAGCTGGATCTTTACCCCCTGATTGTAACCTACCATTCACCTTTTGGCCAGGCCGTAATCGGGAAAAAAGTTGGGGAAGATTTTACACTTGAAATACAGGGTAAGGA
>CAZLCI010000113.1:0-2945 GCA_964558115.1 uncultured Nitrospinaceae bacterium
AGAATTTAAAGGTACGGGCAATATGGAGATTCATCTCGATAGAAAACTTTCCGATAAAAGAGTGTTCCCTGCGGTTGATATCAATAAATCAGGTACTAGAAAAGAAGAGTTGTTATTGAATCAATCTGAACTCAGTCGTGTATGGGTTTTGCGCAAAGTGTTACAACCACTTGGTGTTATTGACTCAATGGAGTTGCTTCTTGAAAAAATGCAAGAGACAAAAACTAATGAAGAGTTTCTTTCAACTATGAATAATTAAATTTTGATTTTTAATAATATTTTGCTAGACAAATTGTATTCATTTTCGCTATAAAGCAGTTTCTTTAATTTTTTTGAGGTGGCAAGACTTGAAAACAGATATACATCCAGAAGTTTTTGAGACTAAGGTTTCTTGCAGTGGTTGCGGTGTTGAGTTTGTTACATCTTCCACTACTTCGGAAATAAGGGTTGAGGTTTGCTCAGAATGTCATCCTTTTTTCACTGGTAAACAGGCAAGAATAGTAGACTCAGAGGGAAGAGTTGAAAAGTTTATTAAAAAATTTGAAGGAAAGAATACAAGAGTTTCAAAGAGAAAAAGAAGACAAGAAGTTGCTGCTAGTAACCGAATAGAAGAAGCAAAGAAAGAAGAAAAAAGAGTAAGAAAGGATATAGAAAAAAAGAATTTAAGTAGTCAACAAGATACAGTCCAAAAAAATAAATCTGAAGAAGACGTTTCAAGCAAAAAATAACCTTCTGTCTGAAATTTAATTCATGCAACCTATGAACTTTTCATAACAACTCGCTTGTTCATTTTTTTTGATTTGAATTCCTTTTAGGTTCCCGGTTATTTTGGAGCTCAATAATGATGTTTGAAAAATTCGAAAAGATTGTTGGAAGATTTAACGATCTTGAAAAACAGCTTGTGGATCCAAATGTTTCCCGAGACAGGAATAATTTTGAAAAGATTGCTAGAGAGCATAAAGAATTATCTGAAATAGTGAGAACTTTTCACGATTGGGAAAAATTAAAAAATAAAAAAGAGGAAGCAGAAACTCTGCTGAATGAGGAAGACTCAGAAATTCAAGAGCTTGCGAATGAAGAGATTTTAGAAGCCAATTCTAAGATCGAAGAAATTGAATTGATTTTAAAGAAATTATTATTACCAAAAGATCCAAATGATGAAAAAAATGTAATTCTAGAAGTAAGGGCTGGTACAGGAGGCCTTGAAGCTGCACTTTTTGCGGGAGATTTATATCGAATGTATATAAGATATGCTGAATTGAAGAAGTGGTCCATTGAAGAGCTTTCTAGAAGTGAAAATAATCTTGGTGGTATAAAAGAGGGTGTTATCTTAATAAAAGGCAATGGAGTATATAGTCGTCTTCGTTTTGAGAGTGGGACTCATAGGGTACAGCGTGTTCCAGTAACCGAAACTTCAGGAAGGATTCACACTTCTGCAGCTACAGTTGCTGTTCTTCCCGAAGCTGATGAGGTAAAATTAAATATACAGGATAAGGATATTAGAGTAGATGTATACAGGTCTTCTGGTCCTGGTGGCCAGAGTGTAAATACAACTGATTCTGCTGTTAGGATAACTCATATAGAGACTGGTTTAGTCGTAACTTGTCAGGATGAAAAGAGTCAACATAAAAATCGAGCAAAAGCGCTGAAAATTTTATCTGCACATCTGCTTGATCTAGAGACACAAAAACAGAATGCAGAAAGATCATCGCAAAGGAAAAGCCAAGTTGGTTCAGGCGATAGAAGTGAGAGAATCAGGACCTATAATTTTCCGCAAGATAGGGTGACAGATCATCGTGTAGGACAGACAAAGCATGGAGTAATCAATTTCATTGAAGGTCAAATAGATGAAATGGTAGATAGTATCCTTTCTAGTTATGAAGCTGAACGTCTTTCAGAATTTGAAGAAAATAATATTTGAACTTTACAAAGTGTGAATATTGAATCCTTACAAAAATAAATTTAATTCTTTGATGTTGGGCCATGCATTATCTTTTCTTAAAGAAAGATTTCAAATTGCTAGTTTAGACAGTCCTACTTTAGATGCAGAATTAATTATTTCCTTTGTATTAGGCATTCCACGTTCTAGTATTTATGCATTTCCTGAAAGAATGATCTCATCTGCAGACAAAAATTCTATTAAAGAACTTGGAAAAAGAAGAGAAGAGCATGAGCCAATGGCTTATATTTTAGGGGAAAAAGAATTTTGGTCTATCAATTTTGTGGTTAATAAAAATGTTTTTATCCCTAGGCCAGAGACCGAGTTACTTGTAGAAGTCTCTATAAATAATCTAGATAAAATTGAGTCCCCTACTATTCTGGATATATGTTGTGGTAGTGGTGCTATAGGAGTTTCAATAGCAAAAGAATTAAAAAACTCTAGAGTTTTTGCATCTGATCTGAGTAAAGAAGCAACTATTTGTTCTATGCAGAATGCATCAAGTATTTTATTGAAAAATTATTCTGTTCTTCAAACTTTTATGATGTCTGGTATTCTGGAAAGAAACTTTTTTAATTTAATTGTTTCTAATCCGCCATATATCCCTACTTGTAAAATTGCCAATCTTGATACTGAAGTGGCAAATTATGGTCCGAGTATGGCTCTGGATGGAGGAAAAGATGGGATGTTTTATCTATCTGAAATTATCAGGAAAGCCCCGTTATATCTTTTCTCTAAAGGAGTATTGATATTAGAGATTGACCATGAACAGGTAGAAAGTTGTATTAAAGAGATTAAGAGTACTGGGAATTATCTAACGCCCGTAATTCATAGGGATCTAGCTGGGTTAAATAGAGTTGTTGAGGTTAAAAAAAACTGACATGGAAAAATTTCTTATTACTGGAGGAAGAACGTTAAGTGGGGAGATTATTGCTAGTGGTTCTAAAAATGCGGCTCTACCTTTATTGTTTCTTTCTTTGATGGCCGAAAAAAGATGTGAACTAAA
>CAZLCI010000114.1:0-2847 GCA_964558115.1 uncultured Nitrospinaceae bacterium
CTATGAAAAGAGCAGATTTAATCGTGACTCCATCTAATGCCATGGGAGAAATGATTAAAAAGTCGTGTATAGACGTCACTTCAAAAAAATTCAAAACACTTTATCACGGCTTTTCTTATGAAAACATGATAGAAGAACCACTTTCTAATAATTTCAAAGAACAACTTAAAACTGATAAAACGAAATTCTTTTATCCTACCCACGCTGCAAAACATAAGGGTTTCGAAATATTGCTTAAAGCGATCACTCTTCTAAAAGAAAGATCTTCAAATTTTAAAGTTTTCACTCCAATTACAGACGAAGATTGGCCTTCAGGAGTTAAAGAATTAAGGAATTACATCCACGACAATAAAATTGAAGATTTTATTGTCTTTATGGGACGTATTCCACAAAACCAAATTGGCTGGGTATATAAACTGTGTGATTGCATGGTTTACCCTTCTTTATGCGAAAGTTTTGGATTTTCAATGATTGAATCCATTTTCTCTGATCTTCCAATTATTGCATCTGGAACCAATATAAATGAAGAAATCTGTGGTCCTACAGCAAATTATTACTCTCCTCTTGACTCTGAAGATCTTGCTAATTCTATGGAATCTTTCATAAGAAATGGAATCGACAAAAAGATTTTCTCAAATCTTGCAAAAAAACATAGAGAAAAGCACGATTGGAGTTGGCAGCATTATACTACTGAATTCATTGAGATTTTAAATCATACGATATAAATTCATATTTATTTCATAAGGATAAGTTTTGAGTGAGTTGACTGTAGTTATCTTAACCTATAACGAAGAAGAGAATATAGCACAAGCATTAGAATCGGTATGTGGATGGGCTAACAAGGTTGTTGTTCTAGATTCCTTCTCAACGGACAAAACAATAGAGATTGCATCTACATACCCATGTGAGATTTTCACTAATAGTTTCAAAGGTTATGCAGATCAAAGGAATCATTCTATTAAGAATCTTGGAATAGATTCTGAGTGGATGTTATTTCTAGACGCTGATGAATGGGTAAGTCTGGAAGCGAAAGAAGAAATCAAAGAATTGATATCTAAAGTTCCAAAAGAAAATGGATTCTATATCAAACGGAGATTTATATGGATGGGAAAATGGATCCGAAGAGGATATTACCCTACTTGGCTCCTCAGACTTTTCCGGACACATAAAAGTCATTGCGAAAGTAGATTGGTCAATGAACATATAGTAGTTGATGGGAACGTTGGATTCTTACAAAATGATATTATCCATGATGACCAAAAAGGAATAAGCGAATGGATTAATAGGCAAAATAAATTTGCAACTCTTGAAATGGAAGAGTTATTTGAAAATCACGACAACAAAGAAGAAAATCTAAATGTCACTTTCTTTGGAACACAGGCAGAAAGAAAAAGATGGCTTCGCGAAAAAATATGGAATAGACTTCCTCCACTAATAAGACCTTTCTTTTATTTCCATTATCGTTATTTTGTTCGTGGAGGCTTCCTAGACGGGAAAGAAGCTTTCATTTATCATTTTCTACAAGGTCTTTGGCTTCCGTTTCTTATTGATGTGAAGTTTTTAATAAAAAGAAAACAAGCAAAAAGTGAAAAAAAATGAAACAACTTATACAGAATTACAAAACAGGCAAGATAGAATTGACAGAAGTTCCTGTTCCCTCCTGCACTTCAAATTCTGTTCTTGTCAGGAACCATGCTTCACTTATTAGTTTGGGAACGGAACGTTCCGTTATTGAACTTGGAGCAAAGAGTATCCTTGGAAAAGCGAAAGCAAGACCGGATCTAGTAAAACGTTTTTTCCAAAAAGTCCAAACAGAAGGATTAACAAAATCTATCCAAGAGGCAATGGCTAGACTGGACAATCCTACCCCACTTGGGTACAGCAGCGCCGGAACAGTCACTGAGACAGGTAAAGATGTCCATCAATTTTCTCCTGGAGATAGAGTCGCGTGCATCGGTTCTGGGTACGCTTCTCATTCTGAATTTATTTCAGTTCCAGAAAACTTATGCTGCAAGATTCCTGAAAATTTAACAATGGAAGACGCTGCTTTTGGAATGGTAGGTGCAATCGCCCTAAATGGCATTAGGTGTGCAAATCTTACTTTTGGAGAAACAGTAGTTGTCATCGGACTCGGTCTTTTAGGGCAACTAACAACACAAATACTGAAAGCCTACGGTTGTAAAGTTATCGCGATGGATATCAATCCAAAAAAACTAGAGGAGAAAAATAATTTCACTGCAGATTTTTCTTTCGATTCGGAATCGGCCCTAATAGAAGGAACCGAAAAAATTACGAAAGGATACGGGGCAGACGCAGCAATTATTACTACCGCTTCAAGTAGCAGTGGTCCTATTGACACTTCGCTGGAAGTAATCAAATTTAAGGGAACTATCGTTCTTGTGGGTACTGCAGATATTCATCCAGAAAGAAATGATATGTGGCACAAAGAAGCACAAATCATTGTCTCTAAAGCTGCAGGACCTGGAACTTTCGATCCAATCTATGAAAACAAAGGAATTGATTATCCACTTTCTCACGTGAGATGGACAGAAAACCGTAACCTAGAAGAACTAATACGTCTAATTTCTGAAGAAAAGATCAATACAGAAAATTTAATTTCACATAAATATAAAATAGAAGAAGCTGAGGATGTTTATCAAAATATTTTAAAAGATACCGATGGAGTGTACACAGGGGTAATTTTTGAATACAAAATTAAAGATTCATTTAACAAAAAATCATCATTTCCAGATCCCCCAAGAAAAAAAACGAGTGAAAAAGAAATATCCGTCGGAGTCATAGGCTCAGGTCTTTTCGCAAAATCACTACTCTTACCTGCTTTGACTA
>CAZLCI010000115.1:0-2714 GCA_964558115.1 uncultured Nitrospinaceae bacterium
TAAACATTACTACTGCATCCAAAGAGTTAACTTCATATAGTTTTTGATAATTGGCTTCACTTAATTTTTTAATATGTGTTCTAACTGATATCACATGGCGTTTATGTGCTTCATTCTTTGCTGATTCATCAGTAGCTTCACAATATTCTCGCCAAGCATTTAATGATAGTTTTGAATCAATTATTAGATTTCGATTATCTGGTAAATGTAAAATAATATCAGGATACTTTCTCTTAAATTCTCCATCAACTTCCTCATCAAATTTCTTCTGTGCTTCAAAATCTTTACCTTCGCGAAAACCTGCTTGTTGTAAAATATTAATAAGTAAAATTTCTCCAACAGCTCCTTGCTTTTTGGTACCACCAGTAAACGCAGTTGTTATCTTATTGATAACTTCATAACGCTCATCATCTTTGCCTTCTTTCAATGATATTTGATTAGCTAAGCTTTGTACTAAACTTTTTACATCAGATAGATCGCTTATGTTTTCTGGTACTGCTTCTTTCTTCTTACTAAAAAAAACATAGCCAAGTATCAGTCCTATAATCCCTCCACATAAAAATATGATAATGCTGGTTAGATTAATCATTAAGCTTTCCCTTGTGGTACTCCTCTAATTCTTGAACATATTCATCAATTTCTTGTAACCGATTCAAGTCCAGCTCATCACTGTTTTCTCTTAAATCATCAATTTCTTTCATTGCCTCTGGGATGGTGTTCCATGGGCATTTACCCATTGAGAGAATATTTTCTGCTATGGTTTTATCTCTTTCTTTAAGCTCATTTTTTGGCAGAAAATCAGGATTTTCATTATACATTACTCTTTTTGCAAACTCTTTTATCCTGACATCTGATATTTTTTCAGCAATATCATATTTCTTATCCCACTCTGCAGCATGGAAATCTCCCATCAAATAGTTGTCCTTATTGTCTGGAAAGCCATTATAGATCAATTCCTCAACCGGTTTCTCAGATTGATCTTGTGATAAAGATTTATCCTCACTCATATCTAGTAAGAGATTGGTAAATTTTTCAGTAAAATTTTTATTTGCACGTAATTTTT
The DNA here is from genome assembly GCA_964558115.1 of uncultured Nitrospinaceae bacterium. Classification (GTDB taxonomy): domain Bacteria; phylum UBA8248; class UBA8248; order UBA8248; family UBA8248; genus UBA3496. Next base: position 1,064 of record CAZLCI010000115.1, read on the forward strand.
TCATACGGTCTTTTATTATTTCAGGTTTTTCCTCTTTGTATTCATCAGTTTGATACAAAAACTTCTCATCTAATAAGATAGGTTGTTCATTTGCCTTTACAATATGAAAACATTTGTTCTTACCCTTAAAAAGTTTTTTGAGCTCGTTTCGATCTAGATCAAAAACCATATCAGGATCAAATTTTAAGTCAAAACAGTATACCTGATTTTCGTAGGATGGATTTTTTGTAATGTATGCAAGTCCATGAGTGTATTCCTTGCCGCGAAAAAATCGGCTGACACAGAAAACTTTCTCTTGATCAACATAAGAAAATACATCTTGTTTGGAAACAGTTTTTAACGAACTTGCCCATACATCAGGGCATCGTTCTTTTATTAATTGGCAAACACCCATTGTTGCTTCAACATCTGATAATGCATCATGAGCTTTGGTGTGAGAAATATCATTTGCACTAGCAAATTTTTCCAGCTGAAAACTAATTTTACCTGTATCATCATTTAATGGTCTAACAAAAGCATTGGGGTAAACAGCTGCTGCAGAATGAATAAGTTTTAAGGCATCTCCTCTTTTATTGCCGTTTGTATTGGTAAGATAAGGAGGTAGCGCTGATTGATACAATCCTTGTCTTAAAAAATGTTCATCAAACCCAATTGAATTATAACCAATGAATAAAAGTTCACCCCAAGACAAAAATTTCTTTTGAACTTCAGCAATTAAACCAAAATTTGTATTTTCATGATCCTTTAATTGTTCAATAGAAACACCATTAACCATCAGTGCTTTAGGATGAGGCACAGGATATTCTTTTTTCATGCGTCCTCGAAGATCAAACTGATCAACTACTTTGAAGTCTTCATCTGTTAAGATAGCTGCAGCTTGTATGATAGAATCATAAGCTGAAGAGAGGCCTGAGGTCTCAAAATCGTAAAAAACATATTTCACTAGTATATTCTTATCTGATTCGGAAAGGATCCTCAGCAGTTCGGGAAAGTGAGTTCCAGATCGTTTTAATCTGGGTCATTGCCTTAATTGCTTCATATCCGCTTTCCCTACCATAACCACTTTGCTTACGTCCTCCAAAACTTGCAGCATAAGAAATAAATCGGTAGCAATTTTTAAAGCATATACCGGCTTCTATTGATCTACTTACACGATCACAACGTTCAGCATCTTCTGAAAAAACACCAGATGATAGTCCATAATCATTATTATTGGCTATTTGAATAGCTTCTTCTTCGGTTTTAAATTTAACAACAGATAGCACGGGACCAAACAATTCAATCTTTGCAGTATCAACATTTCTGTCTGGACATTCAATCACGGTTGGAAGGAAATAACATCCATCGCTTAAATCTTCTGGTCTTTCTCCTCCACATAATATTTTTCCACCTTGCTTAATAGTTGCTTGAATATTTTTTTCAATAAACTCTACTTGATTTAAATTATTTAATGGGCCCATTTGAGATTGTTCATCTAATGGAGATCCAAGTTTAATATCTTTTGCTCTACTAACTAATTTCTCTAAGAAAATATCATAAATGTTTTCATTAAGTATTAATAAAGATCCTGCAATACAACTACAGCCGTTACCTGAAAAGATTGCTGTCATAATATTATTTAACGCATTATCTTGATCACAATCATCAAAAA
>CAZLCI010000116.1:0-2568 GCA_964558115.1 uncultured Nitrospinaceae bacterium
GACAATAGGATGTATAGGAAACTCTCTCCCCAAAATTTTCTCCTTAATTTTTAAATAAATGTTTCGGGGTTTCCTTCCAAAAGTTTTTCAATTCTTTGGATTCTATTTTTAAAAGTAAATTCTTTTTCAACTCTAACTCTTCCTGCTTCGGCAATTTTTTTTGCTTCTTCAGGGTTTTGAAAAATATCTATAACCGTTCTAGCGATCTTTTCTATATCTGCATATTTTACAAGGAATCCGGTTTTACCATCTAATACTATTTCTGGTGTGCCACCATCATTACATCCAATTGCAGGTTTACTAAAAAACATTGCTTCCATATAAACACTAGACCAACCTTCGGCATTGCTAGGTTGAAGAAAAATGTCACAATTATGATAGTATTCGTGTAATTCTTGAGTGCTTTTGTTCCCTTCGAATATAACCGAATCCTCGACGCCTACTTCTCTCGATAGTTTTTCTAATCTTTCTCTATCGTTGCCATCTCCTACTATAAAGTATTGGCAGTTTTTGAATTGTTTCTGTATTTTGGGTAGTGCACAAATAACATGATCTAGTCCTTTATATTTTTCTGATGCGTCTAATCTACAAACGGTTAATAAATTTTTCTCTTTTTTGGTGTTTTCTTGAGTTTTTAGTTTTTCACGTGATTTCCAGAAGATAGGATCAATTGCTGGAGGTATAACCACAAATCTTTTCTTGTTAATTTTATTGATTTTTTCAGCTTTATCTGCAGTGAATTGACAAACTGAGACTATATTCTTTGCTTTTTTGAAACTATGTTTTTTAAAAAACGAAAACTTTTTCCAAGCATCTATCCCGTAAATTTCAACCCAATAATCAAGGCTAGGGTTAATTTTTTGCATTAGAAAACCAACAGGGCAAAGATTAACGTGATTGATATATACCCCAGTTGCTTGTTTTGAAATTTTGATTGCTGACGAAATGAGAGATATTTTTTTCTTTCCAAATCCAATAAATTCAAAACTTATATCTTCAACCTGAATTTCGTTTTTTCCTTCTACATCATTTAAACTGAAGATTAGGAATTCTTTTTTTTGTTTTTTTGCGTGGTAAGCAATTGAAGAGGCAGTATGTCTTCCTATTCTTTGAATTCCGCCAGAACCATTTAGTTGGGTGAAAATCCCAAGTATCATCCAAAACTCCTAGTTTAAATTAGTTATTAAATACTATTGATAGCTTTTGTTAATTTTTCTTTAAAATGTTTAAAAGTGTAATTTTCATGAATTTTTTTTCTGCCAGCATTGCCCATTTTTTTGCATAAATCTTCATCTTTAAGTAGAGTTTTCAAACGGGAGGATAACATTTTGATATCTCCGTATTTAATAAGGAACCCAGTTTTACCTTCTGAAACTATTTCCGGAGTTCCTCCACTATTACATGCTACAATTGGTTTTCCCCATGACATGGCTTCTACATAAACTAAGCTGAGTCCTTCATCTCTACTTGGCATTACAAAAATATCGCACAAATTATAAAAAGTATTGAGTTCATCGCCAACTTTCCCGGTGAAAACGACATTTTCTTCCACTCCCATTTCAGCAGCAAGTTTTTTTAATCTAGGCATATCATCACCTTCGCCAATGATATAATAATATGTGTTTGGAATTGCTTTTAAAATTATTGGAAGAGACTGAATCACTAAATCCATCCCCTTGTATTGCTCTAAAGAAGACATTCTGCCGACTGTAAGTAAAATTTTCTTAGAAGAATTTACATGCACGGATGAGTCTATGCCTTGTATGGTATTTACTACTTCATCTGGTAATGAAGAAGGAATTATGAAAAAATTTGCGTTTGGTATTTTTTGAATCATTGCTGCTTTTTTTGCAGTGTGATCACAAACAGATGTAATACCATTTGCGTTTTTCATTCCTATTCTTTTTAAGATAGAAAGTTTTTCCCAAACGTCTATTCCGTAGATCGCTACAAAGTATTTAAGTTTAGGATTAAAAATTTTTAATATAATTCCTATTGGAGACATATTGGCGTGAGCAATGTATGCAAAGTTTGTTTTTGATATGTTCTTGAGACAATTTGAAACAAAGATGGTTTTATTCTTCCCAAAGCCTTGAATTTTAAAAGTTTGATTTTCTGCGTTAATTTCATGTGTTCCCTTGGGATCATTAAGACTTAGAAATTTGTAAGGTTTGTTTTTTGCATTAGCTATAGATGATAATGTTGCGCAGGCGTGTTTATTCACTCTTTGGATACCCCCAGAACCTAACAATTCACCAAAAATACCCAGAAACATGATTAATTTACCTCAGGAAAAACTTATCTTTATTTAAATTGAATTTAACCAATTCCAAACTTTTTCTAGACCTTGGTCGATAGTTATTTGAGGGGAATATCCAAGATCATTTATTTTGGAAATGTCTGCTAACCATTTTTCGGGGTCCCCTTTTCTAACTTTTCCCGTATATTTGAGTTGTGGAGATAGTCCCATTACTGAAGAAATTTTAATAGCAAGTTCTTTGGTAGTGATCATTTCAGCAGATCCTACGTTATACACTTCTCCATCAAAATTACTATTACAACTAACTG
>CAZLCI010000117.1:0-2517 GCA_964558115.1 uncultured Nitrospinaceae bacterium
GAAGACTTACATTCCTATATAGAGAAAATGGCGGAATTACTATAAGAGATAATTACTTTCGGCTAAAACTAGAAACACACTCAATATGATGTGTCATTGGAAATAAATCGACACCCGTAATTTTATCTAAGGAAAACGAAGTCTCGATTAAAAGTTTTGTATCTCTAGCTAAAGATGCAGGATCACATGAAACGTAGATAATTGATTTTGGATTTTTTGAAATTATTTCATTTATAACTTTCTTCCCAGCACCGTTCCGTGGGGGGTCTAACAAGATCACATCTACATCTTTAATATTTGATAATTTTTCTTCAACTTTTCCAGCATGAATAATTACATTTTTATTCTTTCTAAATATTTTTTTTGCATCCTTAATGCATCTCCTGTCATTTTCAACTAAATGTACTACTCCAATTTCCTGAATTCTTTTTAATATCGGACTAGTAAAAAGACCGGCTCCTCCGTATAAATCACAAACTTTATCTCCTGGTTTTAAATCCATATATTGCATAACTAATTTGACCAAAGCTTGAGGAGCATTCAAGTGACTTTGCCAAAAACTATCAGGGGAAATAATAAGTTGTTCATTCTCGACAATCTGGTGAAGTTGACTCGGACCTGAGATACTTCGACCTGCTCTCCTAATATTCATTTCATCTATACTCGAAACAGAAACCTCTACTCTTTCCTTACCTTTCCATTTACGTTGAAATAAATCCGATCCATTAATTTTTTCAACAGCTATCATACATTTATCTATTTCACACACTTCCTTTGTTTTATAGGAAAAAAATCCTGCCTTTCCGTTTTTTGAAATGGAAAAATCAAATCGAGTCCTCCAATGCAATCCATTTTCTGGTTCAACATGAATCAACTCGGGTTCTATATCGATTTTTGCAATTCTCTTAAATTGATCCTGAATTATAAATTTTTTAAAAATTCTTTGTGCTTCTATCGAAATATGTTGAAAATCACAGCCTCCACAACCACTGGGACCTGCGTAAATACACTGAGATGAAACACGATCTTGAGAACTAGAAAGTATTTCTATAGCATCACCATGAGCTAATTTAGAAGTAACTGATGTAATTCGAACTACTGCTTTTTCTCCAGTGATTGCATGTCTGACAAAAATTACTCTTCCATTATGTCGCGCAATAAAATGTCCACCGTGTGCAACCGGACCGATTTCCAAGGTAATAAGTTGCCCTACACTAAGCCCACTGCTAGTTTTATTTGACATTTATAAACATCCAATACAGTTAAACTATCTCTAATTTTTCAAAGGGTTTTGGAGGTAATTTAATGACAATTTTATCTTTTGGTTTAATCTGTCCACCTTCTAAAACTATAGTCATAATTCCTGCTTTCAAAATCAAATTTCCCTCATCATCAGAATATACAACTTTACTTAACAGACCCTTCTGAAAATTATCAATTTGGTAACATGGATCTCGTAAACCAGTAACCTCCAAAGAAACATCTTCTCCGATCTTTAAAAGAGTTCTTAAAGGCAATTCTATAAGATCAATTCCTCTGGTAGTAATATTCTCGCCTAATTCTCCAGGATTGACGCTATAACCTGTTTTTTCTAATTCTTCAAATAACTCTATAGGAAGCAAATGAACCTGTCGAAGATTAGGCTGATCTGGATTGCGTACAACACGAGATCTATGCTTCACCAATTCTCCAAAATGAGCATCACCTTCTACACCCTTTCCTTTGACTAAAGTTATCTCTGTTTGTGCGTCTTTTGAAAAACTATAGTCTTCCTTTCGGAAGACACCTATTACGGTCCCATTTTTCATATCAAGAAACTTTCTAATGAATTTAAAAGATTAGTAGTCAGGCATAGAATGGAGCAAAACCCCTGCTTTTGCGCCAATACGTTCTGCTTCTTCTGCAGAAGGTTTATTTGGATCCCAAGGCTTTGCATCGTAACGCATACCAGAAATTTCATTCGCTGAATCGGAAATTAACCAGACAATAGGTGCTTTCATAAGTTCCGCCTCAATAAGAATCGGTTCATCTAAAGTCTTATTATATTCCTTCATTTCCTCCGCCATTCCAGGAGTTGCTGCACCAGAACCGGGATTTAAAACATTCACCGTTACTCCAGTTCCCTCTAGGTCTTTTGCCCAAATCTCAGTTGCACACTCAAGCGCTGCCTTTGAAGGACCATAGGGTGCAGAGCCTTGTCGTGTCATTGTTCGATACATAGTTGTCACGTTTACGATACGACCCCATCCCTGTTCAATCATTATCGGAGTTAACCGTCTACATAACTTATCCGCTCCTACGAAATTCGTATCAATTACATTTTGTATAACTTCATCGCTCGCTTCATAAAACTTTGGATATTCTTTTCTTTGTTTAAAAGCATCCCGTCTGTATGCATCTGGAGTTATATAAGTAAAAGTAAGTCCTGCGTTATTCACCAAACCGTGAACTTTATCAAATACCTCTAAAGTCTTAGAAACAATCAGATCGCAATCTTCTGATTTTCGAATATCTCCT
>CAZLCI010000118.1:0-2469 GCA_964558115.1 uncultured Nitrospinaceae bacterium
GGAATCTTACTGCACTAACTTATATGCACGTTGACGATTGGAAACAATTATTTAAATCTCAAGATTACTCAGGAGATTATTATTGGTTTATAGCAGAATAAAAAGGGAATTTTTTGTCACGTATTAACCATAAAAATGAAAACAACTTAGAAATTTCATCGGAGAAATCGATTTTCCAAAACCAATACCTCAAACTTTCCCAAGTTGATACAAAGGTAAATGGAATCGCAAAGCAGTTTTTTGTGACAAATTATGGAAGACGATCTGCAATGATACTACATAGAAACAACTCGATTCTATTAGTGAATCAATTTAGACATTTAATCAACCGAAGTTCTTGGGAGGTCCCTGGAGGAAGAGTCGAAGATTCTGAATCTCCAGAATCTGGTGCAATCAGAGAATGTTTGGAAGAATCAGGTATACTTGCTCAAAATCCAAAATTACTTATCAATTACGAGCAGGGACTTGATTCTCTCCATAATCCAACATATGTATACCATTCGAATACTTTTGAATTAAGCAAAAAATTTGAACCTAATATTGCAGAAGTTGAAAAATTTGATTGGATAGAAATTGCAGACTGTATTGAAATGATTAAAACAAAAGAAATTCTTGATAGTCTAACAATTATTTCGATATTATCTTTTAATTTGTTTTGTCTAAAAAATGGAATTCAAAAATGATGCATTCAAGATCTGCTGTCCTTATGAATACAGGCAAACCTTTAAAGATTTTAAATTTACAGATTCCTTCTCTAAGAAATGGACAAGTACTAGTTGAAATCTCATATAGCGGACTGTGTCATACTCAACTCCATGAAATTAGAGGAAAAAGAGGAATAGACCATTTCCTTCCGCATACCTTAGGACATGAAGGTTCAGGAAAAGTTATAAAGATAGGAAGAGGAGTAAAGAAAGTAAAACCCGGAGACCATGTCGTTCTCACTTGGCTCAAAGCCTCAGGGTTAGACGTTCCATCTACACAATACAAAAGTACTATAGGAAAAATAAATTCAGGCGCAATAAGTACTTTTATGGAAAAAACTGTAGTGAGCGAAAATCGACTGATTAAAATTCCCAAAAAAATGCCACTTCGTGAAGCAGCGTTACTCGGATGTGCTGTTCCAACTGGTGCTGGAATTGTGAGAAATACTGCAAATTTAAAAACAAAAGACAGTATTGCTATTTTTGGTCTTGGAGGAATTGGAATGAGCATTGTTCTTGCATCTAAAATGATAGGTGCGCAAACAATTATAGGCATAGACATAGAAAATAAAAAATTAACTAGAGCTATTGAAATAGGCGCTAGTGATGTCATAAATGCGAAAAAAGAGAAAGTATTAGAGGAAATTCAAAAAATAACAAACGAACTAGGAGTAGATTTTTCCGTGGAAGCAATTGGAAATTCCAAAACAATGGAAGATGCTTTTAATGCTGTAAAAACAAACGGTGGTCTTTGTATACTGGCCGGGAATCTTCCTTTTGGACAAAAAATATCGATTGACCCTTTTGATCTTATTAAAGGAAAAAATATTGTCGGGACATGGGGAGGAGAAACTTCCCCAGAAAAAGATACAAAATTTTACATAAAGAAATTTTTCTCGGGGGAAATGGATCTTCATAAATTAATAACTCATGAATATAAATTAGAAAAAATCAACGAAGGTTTTGCCGACTTAGAAAATGGGAAGGTTGGCAGAGCTCTCATCAAAATGGAGAAATAAGAAAAAAGTGTATCCTGAATTTTTGACTATTTTATTTTCGTTTTTTTTCCCTTTGTCATTTCTAATACTTCTAATATTTACCTGTAATTTTCTGCGTTTTTTGTCTCAAAAGAAATGTCTACCCTTCTCTCTTACTATCGAAACTATTTTCCTATTCACATTTTTCACTCTTTTTTCTATCTTCATATATAAATCATCCCCATTCTTGTTAAGCAAAATCAATTCATCACTTATTTTCCCATATCACTTACAAATCACCACCGTATTATTATTTTTTGCTATGTTCCTCACATATTTAGAAACAAAATCTCTTCTTTCAAGAGGTCTATCCCTAAGAATTTTGAAAGACCTTGATGAATCGAATAGACCTATGAAACTAGAATCTCTAAAAGCAGGATATGGAGAAGGACTAGGCTTCAAGGGTTTACTTAACAAAAGATTAAACACCATAAAGAAATTAAAAATGATTTATTATTCTGAACCTAAAGTTGGACCACTCACTTTTCTAGGAAAAATAATGAATTTTTTAGGAGTACTCTTTCGAGAGATCCTGAAATTAGAAAGAGCAGAATAAATGTACGAAATTTTTCTCTCATCAATTTCAGGAATTTTTTTCTTCTTAATCATTCATATTTTTTTATGGAGAATTTTCCCCTCAAATAGCCCACGGATGTTATTACTTTTTATCTTGGCATTCGTTGGCACTATATGTTCCATTGTCGTACATTTGCTCTTTTTCAATACAG
>CAZLCI010000119.1:0-2455 GCA_964558115.1 uncultured Nitrospinaceae bacterium
CTGCTCTAATCGATGGATCATATGCATTTGGATATTTAAAAAGAGAGTCAGGAGTTCATAGATTAGTTAGAATTTCACCTTTTGATTCTAATTCACGAAGACATACAAGCTTTTCAAGCGTTTGGATTTCTCCTTATGTGGATGAAAGTGTTCAAGTGGATATCCAAGAAAAAGATCTAAGAATTGATACATTTCGTGCATCAGGTGCTGGTGGCCAACATGTGAATACTACAGATAGCGCGATAAGAATAACTCATTCACCTTCAGGAATTGTAGTACAGTGTCAAAATGAAAGGTCACAGCATAAAAACCGCGCAACTGCTATGAATATGTTAAAATCAAAGTTGTATGAGATAGAAATACAAAAACTTGAAAGTGATAGAAAGGAAATTGAAGGAGAAAAATCTGAGATAGGTTGGGGAAGTCAAATTAGATCATATGTATTACATCCTTACAGAATGGTCAAAGATCTAAGAAGTAATTATGAGGATTCTGATCCAGATTCAGTTTTAGATGGAAATATTGATAAATTAATTTTTTCAAATCTAATATCGTAAAAATGAACAAGCCATTAAAATATTCTTTAATTACACTTGCATTAACGTTGCTGGCTTTTTGTATTTTTATTACTGCAATCTTATCAATAATTTATTCAAAAGGTCTTTCGTTAGACTCAATGAGTGGGTATGTAGAAAAAAGAATATCAAATTACAGTCCAGGATCTAATTTAAAATATAAAGAAGCTATACTTAAATATAATGAGAAGAATGGCCTTTATATTGAAGCTAATAAGTTAATATACTTTGATTCCAATACTGATAATACTTTTGATATAGATTCTTTATGGATAAATTTTGATTTTTTATCACTATGGAATAATGAAAATAAGAATATACAATTAGATCTAGAAAAACTAAGGATAGTTGATCCAGAATCTTCTGAAATAGGCAAATTTATAGATCTATCTATAAACATAGAAAATGAAAATCTCATTAGATTTAATATAGATAAAGCTGCATATAAATCTGCCAACGCAGCAATATCTATTGATTATTTATCGGCAGAGATTAGAAATCAAAAAGATACCATCTTAAACATAAAAAACTTTAATTATGACAACTCTGTATCAAATGTATCGTTAAATTTAGATTCCTCTTTAATAAGATTAAACATAGATTCTGTTTTAAATGACAAAAAATCAAATTTTTACGTTAGGAGTAGATTAACTTTTGAAAATCAAGGTGGTTACAATGTTGAAGCCGAATTTCATCAGGATGATGATAAATTGATTATTCATGAATTTATTGGAGATGATATATATTTAACTGAACAAGGGATTATAGATTTACTTGAAGGTCTAAATAAGGTGTCTGTTAAGCTAAATTTTAGGGCTAAGGCAGGCGCTTTCAATCGACTAATAAGTTATAGATCAGATTTAGATATTCAGAGCTTCATTGACGGATTTATTGGATGGCAAAATTTTAATATTAATGCTGTCTTTAATTTAAACAATGGAAACTATGAAACAGTTAACGATTCTAGCCTTCTCCTATCTGGGATTTATGATTTTAGAAAAATTGACCTTCCAGATTCATTTTATTCTCAATTAAAAGATTCAACAATTTACGACATGGCTATACTTAAGAAAAAAGATTCATATGACTTTAAGATTAACAATTTAAAGAATGATTTTATTCAGCTTAACAGTGGGAGTGAATTAATTCTTTCAGATAATCTTGATTACTCATTTGTTACACTTGTAACCTCATTTAAGAAAGATTTAATTCTTGATTATATAAAAGGAAGTCTTTCTGAAAGAGAGGCAAATAATAATAAGCTTTATGATTTCTTAAATAGAAATCTTTATTCAAATCAAGATGTTATATTAAGTTTTGAGTTAGTGCCAAATAGCGAGAATATAATTCAAAGTATAAGAAATGTTAATGTCTATTCTAAAGGTAAGTTTGATTCAAATTATATTTTTGATGATAATAAAGATCCAAATTACATCATTGGAATAATTGATTATCAATTTTCAATTGAAGATCTAAAAAGTGAAGATATTTCAATAAAGGGAGAGTTAAATTTAAATAATACCGAGGCATTTGTAAGACAAATAAACCTTAAAAAGAAAAAATCTGAGAAACTAATCTTAAATTTTTATGGAAATTTTAAAAATTTAGAAGATAGCATTTTTATACTTAATTCAGTTGATAGTGACTATGATATAAAAGGAGAGGTTAAGATATCTAGTACTAATCATTTATTTGTTAATAATTTTAAGATAGACAACAAAAATAATGTAAATCTTATTATGTCTGGAGATTTATCAGAGAGAGTCCTAAATTTAGATATTGCCGGATCTTTAATTGATTTATCTCAAAATAAGGTTGAAGTTAGTAATAAAAAAAAGGAATATTATCTTGATATTGAGAATTATAATATTCGTACTAAC
>CAZLCI010000120.1:0-2407 GCA_964558115.1 uncultured Nitrospinaceae bacterium
TCAGCAGATCCTACGTTATACACTTCTCCATCAAAATTACTATTACAACTAACTGACAGTAATGCATTTATAACATCTTCTACGAAAACAAAATCCCTTGCCTGACTACCATCTCCTATAATTTCCAATTCATTAGGGTTTTTTTTAAGTTTTTTGAAAAAATCATAAATCACTTGTTTCTTTTGTCTAGGTCCATATACGGAGAAGAAACGTAAGGACGAGGTCTTTAATCCATGCAATCTTGAATATAGACAAACATACTGTTCTGCTGTTAGTTTGCTGAGTCCGTAAGGAGAAATAGGTTTTGGCAAACGTAGTTCGCTAATTGGCAGAGATCCAGGTTCCCCATATACTGCAGCAGAGGATACATATACGAGAGAAATAGAGTTAGAAAAGTGTCTTATTGCTTCTAAAATTCTAAGAGTTGGGAGCACATTATTTTTTAAATCACTGAATGGATCATCAATAGAAGGTGGTACGTAACTTTCATTAGCAAGATGGAAAACATAAGTAAACTTTTCAGTACTTTTCAAGAGTTCTGTAAAAATATTTTCTACAGGAGAATCAATAAATTTAATTTTTTTAATTACTTTAGAAAGATTTTTTTTTGAACTATTTCTAAGATCATCGATAACAGTAATTTTAGCATTTAGATCAACTAGTTTTTCAACTAAGTGGCTTCCGATAAATCCTGCTCCACCTGTTACGATGATATTAGAAGTACTGAAATCTTTTAGGTCTATTTTTTGTTTTTTGTTTTGCATTAAGTCAACCTCTTCAGAGACAGATAAGTCTAGTTAATATTTTAACTAATTTAGCAGTATACGTGTTAATGAATTTTTAATTTTTAATTTTTAAAACCCTATTAAACCGTTACGTATTAATATACAATTTTTTATCCCTAACCAATTCTAAGAAATGGAAGAATAAAAATGCAATCGGTGTCAAAAATACTAGTTACTGGAGGTGCAGGATTTATAGGAGCGCATTTATGTAAACTTCTATTAAAAGAAAACATCATGGTTAAGGTTTTGGATAATTTGGAGCCACAAGTCCATGGGCAAACTAATATTCCCAAAAATTTACCTGATGGTGTCGAGTTTATTCTAGGAGATATTACTGATAAGCGAAAAATAGAAGAATCCCTCGAAGATGTAGATGCAGTCATACATCTTGCTTCTCTTGTAGGAATAGGGCAGTCACAATATCAAATAGATAGATATACTAAAACCAATATTTTAGGCACGGCTATCCTCTTGGATGCTATAGAGAAGAGAAGAAAGCAAATTAAGAAATTAATTTTGGCTAGTTCAATGAGTGTTTATGGAGAAGGTCTTTCAATTTCTCCGACAAGTGGGGAAAAAATACAAACTACAATAAGGAATGAGAAAACGTTATTAAAAGGAAATTTTTTTAACTATAATCCGCATAATCAAGAGATTTTAGAACCCGCCCCTACTCCCGAGTCTTATCCATCACTATCAAATAATATTTATGCTCTTAATAAGAAGCATCAAGAGGAATACTGTTTGAATTTTGGGAAAATTTTTCAGATTCCAACAGTTGTTTGTCGTTTTTTCACCGTTTATGGAAAAGGTCAAAGTTTATTAAACCCCTATACTGGGGTTGCTTCGATTTTTATTAGTCAAATAAAAAATGGACAAAGTCCGATGATTTATGAAGATGGACTTCAAACAAGAGATTTTATAAATGTCCTAGATGTTGTTAATGCAATTTTACTTTTACTTAAAAAAAATGACATTGATGGTGAAATATTTAATATTGGAAGTGGCGAAACAACAACAATTTTAGATTTATCTCGACTGTTGATTAAAATTTCAGGAACTGAACTTAAACCAAAAGTCACTGGGAAATTTAGAGTTGGAGATATAAGGCATTGCTTCTCTGATTCTACTAAAATTTCAAAATTAGGGTTTAAATGTAATGTAACTCTTCAAGATGGACTAGAAGAACTTTATAAGTGGTCTAAAGAAGAAGAAAATGAAGATAAGTCTTTAATTGCAAATCAGGAATTGGAAGAAAGAGAACTGCTTAGAGGATAAATTTATATAGAATCATATTCGAGAAAGCCTACTTATATCTTTTTCTATCATCTCTTTTACTAAAGTTTTGAGAGTATGTTTTGGTTTCCAACCTAGCTTTTCCCTCGCCTTGCTAGAATCTCCTTGAAGCAGATTAACTTCTGCTGGACGAAAAAACTTTTTGTCTGTTGTAATAATTGTTTTTTTGTCTTCAGAAAAACAATTGTCTTTTTCCCAAAAGAAATTAATATTTTGAGATTCTAATGCTAGATTTATAAAATCTTTAATAGAGTATACCTCTCCAGTTGCCAAGACATAATCGTCTGGTTTTTCGTGGTTCATCATTAATTGCATACCCTCGACGA
>CAZLCI010000121.1:0-2325 GCA_964558115.1 uncultured Nitrospinaceae bacterium
CATAGCGGAATTAATACCCCAAAAGGCAGAAAAGTAAAATGCAATTTTTCAGAATAATTATTAGCTTAGTTTTGTTTTCTTTTTTTGAAATTTCTGCCTATGCAAATTCTCTTGATTTTGAAAAAACATTAACTGAAAATAAAAATATCTTACTCACAAAGTCATCTTCACAGTTGCCGCTTGTAACGATAAGAATTTCAATACATGCAGGCTCGAAATACGAAAAAAAGGAATTTGCGGGTCTGGCTAACTTAACGGCATTAACACTGGAAAGAGGAACGAAAACGAGAGACGCACTTTCTATTGAAAAATTAAATGACGAATTAGGAGGGGGAGTTTCATTTGAAACTGGCCATAATTTCGTTACAGTTTCTGCAAAACTTTTAAAAAGAGATTTAGAAAAAGGTTTCGAACTTCTATCAGACATTCTAAATAATCCAACTTTTCCTGAGAATGAAATTAGAAAAACAAAAATGAGACTATATGGGAAAGAAAAAAAAGGACAATTTTCACCGAACTATATAGCAAGAAAATCTTTTTTATCCTCCCTTTATGGAGACCATCCATACGGAAGATTAATTGAAGGAAATAGCAAAACAATTAAGAAAATCGAAAAAAAAGATATTGTTGACTTTTACAATAAACACTACAAAAGAAATGACACTATCTTTGTCTTTGTAGGAGATATAAAAAAAGAAAAAGCTAAAAGATTAGTTCAAACATTTTTTAGCAAATGGAATTCAAACCGATTGCATATACCTCCCAAAGCACTATCCTCATTAAAAAATAAAACAAAGAAAAAATATATCAAAAAACCTTTTTCTCAAACTACTGTGATAATGGGAAATCGTTCTATCAAACGTATTGACCCTAATTTTCATACGGCAAGAATTATGAATTACATTTTAGGTGGAGGAGGTTTTGAAAGTAGAATCCTGAAAAATCTACGTGAAAGAAGAGGACTGGTTTATTCTGCCTATAGTTACTTTGCATCTGGTATCGAGAATGGATATTGGATTTTAGCCTTACAAACTAAAAATGAAAATACAAAGCTTGCAGTTTCCGAAGCACTTTCCGAGATAAAAAAATTAAAGAAATTTGGTGCCACAATTGAAGAATTGAATGACGCAAAATCATATCTAACAGGAAGTTTTGCAACAAAATTTGATTCTTCAGGAAGAATAGCAGACTATATTTTAGCAATAGAACGATTAGGGTTTTCGAAAAACTACCCTGAAGTTTATTTAAACAAAATAAAATCCGTCACTTTGCAACAGGTAAAAGATGCTGCAAAAAAATATATCAAGCAAAACCACTTCGTCATCACAGAAGTCGGAAACAGTCGAAATAAGGAACAGAAATGAAAAAAAGATGGTTGATTGCCATTGCATATTTAATACTAATCCATTCACTTTCTTCATTCAGTTTGGGTAATTCAGAAATCGAAATATTCTACGGTTTAGATAAAATAATTCATATTCTTGAATACTTTGTATTAACAATACTTTTCTGGAAACCTATATGTAATTTTTTTAGTCAGACTTCAATTAATACTATCTCTTTTGGAATTTTTCTATTCAGCATACTTAATGGTTTCTTAGATGAATATCATCAAGGATTTGTCTATGGAAGAGACTCTACCTATGGTGATTTTTTAGCAGATGTTATAGGATCTGCTTTCGGTGTTTTGTGCCTACGATTTAGAAACAAAAACAACGTTTACTCTGAAACTAAATTTGGGGAAATTTTTGAATCAAACTAGACAAAAATTAGAAAATGACATGAAAGATGCAATGCGTTCAAAAGACCAGTTGAAATTATCTACTATACGCATGATACGTTCAGAAATACTTAATAAGGACAAAGAAAGTGGTGAAGATATAAATGAAGATGCCGTTATTAAAATTTTAGAAAGTATGTTAAAGAAACGCGAAGAAGCAGAGAGTCAATATAGAGAAGCTGAAAGAATAGATCTTGCTGACAAGGAAAAAGAAGAATCAATTTTCATAAAAAGTTACCTTCCCGAGCAAATGACTGATGAAGAGATTCAAAGTGAAGTAGAACGTGTTGTATCTGAACAAAATGCAAACTCTATAAAAGATATTGGAAAAGTAATGCCCATTCTAACTAAGGAATTGGCTGGAAGAGCAAATGGTTCAAGAATTAGCAACATCGTAAAAAATTTATTAAATAGTTAGAAGGGATTTCTTAAATGGATAGTTCTAGGTTCAAGATTCAGAATACAATGGAAGCGTTTGGCTGTGAGGAAGAAGAAGAAGAACTGTTAGCAGCCTTAACTGATTTTGGATATGATATTTTTGAAGC
>CAZLCI010000122.1:0-2205 GCA_964558115.1 uncultured Nitrospinaceae bacterium
TTTTTACTTTTCATTTACAAAGTTTTAATTACGCCAATGGTAATGAAATTTGGATTACTGCAAACTCAGATGAGTACTCTAGATTGTCTACTGGCTTAGCTGGTTCATTTATTACAATTATTAATGAAGAAGAAATAAGTCAGTCAAAACATAAAAGTGTAGCAGAAGTAATTTCATCCTATTCTGGAATGCAAACTCGGAGCACCTTAGATGGAGTGGAGGGTTCATACACTACTATTGATATGAGAGGATTTGGAGAAGCAGCAAAATCGAATTCTTTAATTTTAATCAATGGAAGAATTTTAAATGATTTGGATATGTCAGCTGTAGATTTTTCAAGTATTAATTTAGATTCAGTTGAAAGAATTGAGATTATCAGAGGAAGTTCTGCCTCAACAATTTATGGCCCTGGAGCAATCGGTGGAGCAATAAATATAATTACTAAATCATCAAAGGACTTAAAAGATCGACTGGGTTTTTTAATTGGATCTTTTAATGCATCAGAGGGTAAATTTTTACTACAGCAATCAATAAATCAAGAACAAGCATTTACTGTTTCAGGAAAAATAGTTTCCTCTGACACTTATAGGGACTCAGCTGATTTTGATCAAACTTCCTTATTAGGCAATTATAGTTATGATAATTCAGAAATAAGTAGTTACTTTGATTTATCTTTAAATGAAAAAGAACAACTTTTACCTGGACCACGAATTATTGGAGGATATTACAATTATCATCTTTGTAATTTATATAGCTCAAGTAAAACGGCTAGAAATATAGGCGGTGATTATGCAACTAATTCGAACAGCTGTAATATTAATCAAAGAGATGATTATGCGAATACAGATACTATGCATGTAAGAACAGGTATTTCTTATAGTCTAGATGATCTAACGAAAGTTCTTGCCAATACCTCTTATAAAGAAAAAAAACAAAAATCTTTTTCTGGCGCTAACGCTAACACAGTTTCAGTGCCAAATAATGGAGATCGATACATTGATGCGGTAGTTGATGGAAATACGTTAGATTTTAGAATTGAGAAGATATTATTAAATGAAAAACGTTCAAATATATTCTCCATAGGATTTGATCATGACCATACCTTTTACACTTCTAATAGATATAGAAAAGAAGGAGAGAGTTTAGGACAATCTATTAACGCTGATCAAAAATCTCAAGGAATATATTTTCAAAACTCATTTAATATTTTTGACTCATCTTTAGTATTTTCTTTAGGATTTAGATATCAAGAAACAGAGTTTCAAGGAAGAAGTGCAGTAAATACAAATGTAAGTGGTTTTGCATCTACTACTGCTCATCCTATATATAATGTGACAGACGAAAACACTGCTTATAACCTTGGTTTAGAGAAAAAAATTAACCCTTTCATGAGTATTTTTGTTCGACACTCTAAAGGTTTTAGGAATCCAAATATTGATGAGCGGATTAAAGCAACTACTTCTGGATCATTTGCTTTAAAAGACCAAACATCAGAGGATATTGAATTTGGAGTAAGATCAGAAAGAAATAAAACTAACTTAGTTGCTAGCATTTTCTTAATGGATACAGAAAATGAAATTCAATATAATCAGAGTGTAAATACTAATTTAGATCCTATTGAAAGAACTGGATTTAATCTTGATTTAAATTATCAAATTAATGATAAACATAATCTAAAAGCAGCTCTCAGCTATGTTAATGCTGAGTTCACTTCTGGATCATTAACCCCAGGAGGAGGTGGAGCAGGTTCATGTGATTGGTCTAATACAACTTACTGTAGTAATTCTTCAACGTGGCAAAATCTAATGGGCGGTGGAACTTCGTATAGTCTATCAGGAAAAGAAGTGCCTTTAGTAGCCCCATTAAATTATAATATTGCAATTGAGAGTAAGATAAATGAATCAACATTTTTTGATGTTGAACTGGAATATACAGATGAAAAATATGTTTCAAATGATCAGGAGAATATAGAACCAAAGATTCCAGATTATTATATTTTAAATACCAAGCTACGTTCAGATTATAGAGGGCTAGACTTCACATTTGGTGTTAATAATTTATTTGATAAAGACTATTATGATTTTGCAGTTTCAAGTACTTTCCATGATGATAATCATTATGGAACTAGAGCAGTTTATCCTTTATCAGGCCGCAATATATTTTTTGATTTAGGATATACTTTTTAATGAATCAAAGTTATAAATT
>CAZLCI010000123.1:0-2092 GCA_964558115.1 uncultured Nitrospinaceae bacterium
CCTTTAGAATATTCAGATTCATCTAAAATTTCTAATTTAGCTCCTTTTAAAAGAGTTATGTTAATAATTAAATTAATAAATGAATTTCTTAGAACTTTTATATTAATTCTTGGTGTAATTTCTGATTTTGAAGTCTCAATATTTAAATTGATCGTTTCATTCTCTTCTAATGTCTCACAATTAACTTTATCAGATTCATTCTGAAAAACTATGCCATTTTTATTAATTTCAATAAAACAATCATGCGAACCTAAGTTTTGATTTAATGTATTCATTAAGCAGCATATCCCTCTTTATCAATTTTATGTGCAAGTTTTTTGTCACCAGATTCTACAATTTTGCCATCTTGAAAAACATGAACATGATCAGGCTCAATGTACTCAAGCAATCTTAAGTAGTGAGTAATAATAACAAAAGATCTATCATTGGATCGAAGCTGGTTAACTGCCTCAGATGTTTGTCTTAATGAATCCACATCTAATCCTGAATCAGTTTCATCCATAATGACTAGGCTTGGATTTAGAAAATCCATCTGTAAAACTTCATTCTTCTTTTTTTCTCCTCCAGAAAAGCCGGTATTTACAAATCTGCTATGCATTTCCATTGGAATATTTAATCTGTTTGATTTTTCCTTTAAGATCTTAAGGAATTCACCAGCATCAATTGGATCTTTGCCTTCATACTTACGATGAACATTTAGTATTTGTTTCAAATATGAAGCGTTAGAAACACCAGGTAATTCAATTGGATACTGAAATGCAAGAAACAAACCTTCTAAAGATCTTTCTGATGGCTCTAATTCGAATAAGTCCTTACCCTTAAAAGAAGCTTTTCCTGAATCAACAATATAATTAGAATTTCCAGCTAGAGTATGGGCTATTGTGCTTTTGCCAGATCCATTGGGACCCATAATCGCATGAACTTCCCCAGTACCAATAGACAAATCTAAATCATTCAATATTCTGTTTTCTTCTACTGAAACATTTAGTTTTTTAATTTCTAACATATTACCCAACGCTTCCTTCTAGACTAATGCTGACCAATTTCTGAGCTTCGACTGCGAATTCCATTGGTAATTTTTGAAGTACTTCCTTACAAAAACCATTTACGATTAAACTTTGTGCTTCTTCAGCATCAAGTCCTCTTTGCATGCAATAAAATAGCTGTTCTTCACTAATTTTTGAAGTTGTTGCTTCATGTTCAATTGAGGATGAGGTTGAATTATTCTCAGTTAAAGGAATAGTATTTGCACTACAAGTGTTTCCAACGAGCAATGAGTCACATTGGGTAATATTTTTAGCATTTTGAGCTTTACGATTAAATTTAACTAGCCCTCTATATGTATTAGAAGATTTCCCTGCTGAAATACCTTTAGAAATAATTTTGCTTTTTGTATTTTTTCCTAAATGGATCATTTTAGTTCCCGTATCTGCTTGTTGATAATTATTTGTAATTGCTACAGAGTAAAATTCTCCAATAGAATTATCTCCTCTTAAAATGCAACTTGGATATTTCCAAGTAATTGCGGATCCGGTTTCTATCTGTGTCCATGAAATTTTTGAATTCTTCCCCTTGCAAAGACCTCTCTTTGTTACAAAGTTATATATTCCTCCCTTGCCATTTTCATCGCCAGGATACCAGTTCTGTACAGTAGAATATTTAATTTCAGCATTATCTAATGCTACAAGCTCTACATTAGCTGCATGAAGTTGGTTTTCATCTCTCATTGGAGCAGTACAACCTTCTAAATAACTTACATAACTGCCCTCATCTGCAATAATTAGTGTTCTTTCAAATTGTCCAGTCTCAGATGCATTAATTCTAAAATACGTAGATAATTCCATCGGGCATTTAACCCCTTTAGGTACATAAACAAAAGAGCCATCGCTAAAAACGGCAGAATTTAAAGTTGCATAAAAATGATCAGTAATTGGAATTACTGAACCTAAATATTTCTTTACCAGTTCAGCATGTTTTTGTATTGCTTCAGAAATTGGACAGAATATAACGCCCATTTCATTTAATTTTTCTTTAAAGGTTGTAGCCACAGAAACACTATCAAATACTGCATCAACCGCTACACCAGCTAATA
>CAZLCI010000124.1:0-2078 GCA_964558115.1 uncultured Nitrospinaceae bacterium
TTAAGGTTTATCAAGGCCTGCTGGAGATTTAGTGAATATTTCACAGCCTTCTTTGTCAACTCCTATGCTATGTTCAAATTGTGCTGATAATGATAGATCTTTTGTTACGGCTGTCCATCCGTCGGGCTTCATTTTGACATCGTATTTACCAATATTAATCATTGGTTCAACAGTGAAAAACATTCCTTCCTCAATAGTTTCTCCTTCACCCTTTTTTCCATAATGTAGAATATTTGGGTAATCGTGAAATACCTTTCCCAATCCGTGTCCACAAAAATCTCTTACAACACTGTAGTTATGAGATTCGGCATATGTTTGGATTGCGTGACCTAAGTCACCTAGTTTTGCTTTTGGAGATATTTTCTCAATACCTTTATGCATTGCTTCAAATGTACAATCAATAAGACGTTGAGATTTAGGATTGATTTTTCCAACTGGAAACATTCTGCTTGTATCTCCATGCCAACCATCAAGGATCACTGTTACATCAATGTTAACTATATCACCGGATTCTAACATTTTTGATGATGGTATTCCATGACAGACTACATGATTAATAGAAGTGCACACTGATTTTGGGAAACCCTTATAGAAAAGAGGCCCAATCAATCCTCCATTTTTATTAATAAACTCAAAAGCTTTATAATCTATTTCTTCTGTCTTAACACCTGGTTTTACAACATCAACAAGCATATCCAAGGTTGCCGCAGCTAGATGACCCGCTTTACGCATGCCCTCAAAATCATTTTGATGATGTATTATTTTATTCATTTTCCATAAACTTTATTTTTTTATCTATTTGAATTTTACTATTTTTAAATTTGCAACTATAACAAAATATCTCTACTCCTGATTTAATTGCTTTCTTTAAGATTGAGTTATACTTTCCATCAATTTCTTTTGCAATCCGAAAATATTTGCAATCATCTCTTTGAATAAGATAAAGCATTATTGCTCGAGTTTTTTTATTTATAATTTTTTGAAGCTCTGTTAGATGCTTTCTTCCTCTTTCAGTAATTGCATCAGGGAATTCTGCAATGCCTTTCTTTAAGGACAAGGTGACATTCTTTACTTCTATATATATTTCTTCATCAATATTATTTTGAACCAAAAAATCTATGCGAGAATTCTCACCATATTTAACTTCTCTTTTTAAATCTATTATCTTTTTTAGGCTTTTAATTTTATTTGAAATCAATGCTTCTTCAACAATTCGATTTGCACGATGTGTATTAACACCTACATTTGCGCCATCTGATTTAATTATTTCTAACGTAAATTTAAGTTTTCGATCTTTATTATCAACTTTAGTTAATTTTACAGGATTACCTTCTTTTAGAAGTCCTAACATTGACCCAGTATTTGGACAATGAGCAGTAACTATCTGTTTAGTATTATCAAGTTGAACATCAGCAAAAAATCTCTTATACCTTTTGATGAGTTTGCCAGAAATAAATTTTTTATTTGGTTGATCCATTAAATTATGAAAGCAGCATTAATAATCATAGGCAATGAAATTTTATCTGGGCGCACCCAGGATCAAAACTTATCATATCTTGCAAATTGGCTGAATGAAATAGGTATTCAATTATCTGAAGTAAGAGTCATAAGAGATGAGGAGGAAGTTATTGTTAAGACAGTAAATTATCTCAGAGAAACTTACAGCTATGTTTTTACAACAGGAGGAATAGGTCCAACTCATGATGACATAACCTCGTTAAGCATTGCTAAGGCATTTAATGTTGACTTAGAAGTTAATGATAAAGCCTTATCTATATTAAGAGAATACTACAAAGATTCTGAACTGACAGATGCAAGAATGAAGATGACCATGATTCCTAGGGGAGCAGAGCTAGTTGAAAATCCAATAAGTAAAGCTCCAGGGTTTAAAATGGAAAATATTTTTGTAATGGCAGGCATTCCATCAATTATGCAGGGAATGCTTGAGGGAGCAAGGAAGCATCTTAAGGGCGGAGATATTATTAAATCTTCATCAGTTGATGTTTTTACTCCTGAAAGTAACATTGCTGAAGAACTTGCTGAACTTCAAAAGAATTACCCAGGCGTCGAAATTGGAA
>CAZLCI010000125.1:0-2054 GCA_964558115.1 uncultured Nitrospinaceae bacterium
AGGTGGAATTGGAAATGTTAATTCTGCCTTAGAGAAATTTTATGGAACTTTAACAGCTCGCATAAGCAATTTTACTGAATTCCCTCCGATTGAAGGAATCACTTTATTGAAGGTTACGTTCGCTGTAGATATATATAGAAATGGAAAATTTCGTAATTTAAGAATTGAAAAATATAGTGGGAATAAAACGTATGATCTATCGGCAAAAAATGCTATTCTTCGTGCTTTTGATCCTCTAGTTCCGGAGTTTCCAGAAACTTTGAAAGATAAAATGTTGAAGATTGGATTCCGATTTTGCGGAAGAGGTATTTGTAATTAGTTTCTTTTTTAGCAAGGAAAAAATATGAAAAAATTTTTCTTTTTTTGTTTTATATCTTTTTTTTCTATTTCTTTATTGTCTTTTTTTACTCTTGAATCTCATGCAAAAAAAAGAGTCTATTTAGATATTTTTTCTTCCAAGGTTCGTAAAGTTCGAATTGGAATTTCTGAATTAAAACCTATCAACTATAGAAAAAATTTAGTTGGATTAAGGATAGCAAAACTAATTCAAGATGATCTAGAAAGAACAGGTCTTTTTTATATTCCCGACCGTAACGGTTATCTCGAAAGTCCTATTAAACAATGTTTAGACGTAAAATGTTTAAAATTTCAAAATTGGATGAATATTATTAAAGTACAATCTTTGGTAAAAGGTTCTGTTTCAATCCATGGGAAAAGAATAAAAGTAAATTTAAGTCTTTTTGATATTCTTCGAAAAAGAAGGATTCTAAAAAAGTGGTATAGAGATAGTCTGAGCAATTGGCGTTCGATAGCACATCGTTTCGCAAATGAAGTTTACGAAAGATTTACAGGGGACAAAGGGATATTTAATACAGAAATTGCATTTGTATCAAGGAGGTCAATTAAAGATAGAGGTATTGTATATATTATGGATTGGAATGGTACTAATTTGAGGAGAGTTACTAGAAATCGTATGGGAAATAATGCACCTTCTTGGTCTCCTGATGGCAGATGGTTGGCCTTTTCATCCTTTAAAACAAAGCCTCCTGGAGTTTTCTTAATTCCTACCAATGGCGGAAGACAGTTGCAGGTTAGTTCTAGAAAAGCTCAAGCGATCGGAGGTTCTTTTTCACCTGCAAATCCTACTAGTAGATATTTTGTGTATTCAGAATTAGTTGGGAATAGAAACCCTAATTATGAATTAGTTCGTTATGATCTACTTAGAAGAATTAAGAGAAAATTAACAGATAGTTGGGGAATTGATGTTTCTCCATCTTATTCTCCAGATGGAAGAAAAATTGTTTTTAACAGTAGTAGACATGGGAATCCTCACATTTATGTAATGAATTCTGACGGATCAAATGTAAATCGAATCACTTTTAAAGGAAATTATAATACAGAACCAATCTGGAGTCCTAGAGGTGATAAAATTGCTTATACAGGAAGAATTAAAAAGGGAAAAGAGATTGATATCATAACTATGAATATAGATGGTTCAAGTAAAAGAAGGTTAACAGGAAGTCAGGGAAGAAATGAATCTCCAACATGGTCTCCTGATGGAAGACATATTTCCTTTTCGTCTGATCGTAGCGGAAGAAAATATGTTTACATTATGACTGAGTCAGGGACACAGTTAAGAAAACTTCAGCCCGGACAAGAACCAGATTGGGCGCCATTATCACGATAAAATAATTTTTTTTGAAAACTACACCAAGGTACTTTTTGAAAAGGGTTGCTCTAAGCAATTTATAATCATATAATTAGTATAGTATTACTATTTTTCTTTTAACTTTCTTATGTAGTTACATATTAATTGGGGGACTGCAAGGGGGTTTTATGTACTCTATTTCAAGCTTTACACGGTTTCAATTTGTTTTAGTCCTGGTAGCTTTCTTATTTTTTCTAGGATGTGCGTCTGAGGATCTTGCAAAGAAATCTTCTGATGGTTCGAGTTCTGCTTCATCAATGAAATCAAAAATGAGAAGTTCGGAGGGGGGCAGTAGTATGCCTGAGAACGAGCGTGAAGCAAGACGTTCAGATTTCAAGAAAAGACT
>CAZLCI010000126.1:0-2045 GCA_964558115.1 uncultured Nitrospinaceae bacterium
AGATTCAAATACATAAAAAATTTAGATCAGAAAGAGAATCAAATAACAAAACTATAAATAGTCATGGTATCTCTAAAAAATAATAAATTCTTAATATTAGGCGCTGGAAATATGGGCATCTCGTTCATTAAAGCATTGCTTCAAAACAAAGTCTCAGCAAGCAAGATCTTTATTCTTGAAAAAAAAATTTCTCCTGAATTAAAGAAAATTAAACTTAAGAAAAAAATTAAAATTCTAAAAGAAGTATCAAAACTCTATAAAAATTTTAGACCAGATATTGTTTTATTAGCGGTAAAACCAAATCAGTTAGATTCAGCAGTAAATGAAGAACTTGTTAATATTATTTCTGATTCATTAATTATCTCAATAATAGCCGGCAAAAAGATTCGTGAATTAAAGAAAATAACTAAAAATAAGAATAATACTGTAAGAGCAATGACCAACACACCTGTATCACTAGGCATGGGAACTTCAATTATTTATTTTGATAAGGGAATTAAGAGACAATATAAACACTTAGCGAGAGAATTTCTTGCCTTAGTTGGTCAGGTAAATGAAGCCAAGAATGAATCGGCTATTGATTCATTTACAGCAATTTATGGAAGTGGCCCTGCTTACATATATCTAATGATTGAGTCATTGATAAAGATATCATCTAAAGCAGGTCTTAAGAATTCTGAAAATATGGTTATTCAAACTTTTCTAGGCTCTTTATTTCTTCTTATATCTGGCAGCAGTAATGCTAAGACGCTAAGAGAAAATGTGACTAGTAAAGGAGGAACAACCCAGGCAGCTCTATCAATATTAAATAGTCATAATGGTTTGCCAAAATTACTTAGCAGAGCAATTAACAAAGCTAGGAAAAGATCGATAGAATTGAGTAGTAACTAGTTTTGAATTTCAATAAAAACTTCTAGACCACCAAGAAAACTGTCGTGTAAAGTTATTTTTCCGTTAATTGAATTTAATAAAGATTTTGTAATTGCAAGTCCTAGTCCAGAATTATTAATATTTTGATTTCTACTTTTGTCTATTCTATAGAAAGGTTTAAATACATTACTTTTTTCTTCATCCGAGATGCCTAAACCATTGTCATGTATGTCTATCTTAATGATATTGATAGAAGCCTCTGCTTTTATTAGAATTTTTGTAGCATTTTCTACTGCATTATTTAGTACATTAGTAATACATCGAACAAAGATATTCTCATTCACATAAGATTCTTCATCATTTACGATCTCTAATTCTATATCTTTATCTTTAAAGTGTAGGTCATTTTTAATTTTTATTAGCGCTTCTATTGGATTAACAGTGTTTTTTGAATCAATTTCTTGATTGGCAGAAAAATCAAGATATTCAGTTAGCATTTCATTCATATGTTTTATTTCATCATTTAAGGACTCTTTTATTTTTTCATCCTTAATAGACTCACTTTGGAGACGCATCCGAGTCAAAGGAGTCTTTAGATCATGACTAACACCTGCTAGCATTAAAGACCGTTGCTCAATTTGTCTTGTAATCCTATTTTTCATTTTTAAAAATTCTGTAGATGCAAGTCTTACTTCAGAAGCGCCCGATGTTTTAAAGTCACCAATATCTTGACCTTTACCAAATTTTTCTGCAGCTTTTGCTAATTTTCTTATTGGTCTAATTTGATTTCTCAAAAACAAGAATGAGATTATTATGAGTATAGAAGAAGAAATTAAAAGCCATCCAAGGAAAACATGATTTCTTGAGGTAGTAATTCTATCTTCAAGGATACCTATTTTTATTATTTGGTCTTCAATAGAAACTAAGATATTGATACTCTTATTTGCTTTATCGGGCTCAATAACATAAGGGTACTTAATTTTGTAGCTTAGTTCTTTATTAAGGTTTTTGAATACTATATTAAATGGCTCCATTTGATTATTATAGTTCATTTCTTCTTCTATAAAGCTAATTTGCAGACCAAGCGTTTTACCTAAATCATTTTTTATTTCATTCTCAGTTAAATTCTTTTGTTCAACTTGATCAACAATCATGTTTACTTCAGCGGCAACAGA
>CAZLCI010000127.1:0-2005 GCA_964558115.1 uncultured Nitrospinaceae bacterium
AGTTTCTTGGTGCGGTCCTTGTTGGAAGTTCAGTAACGTCTACAATTCGTAAAGGGATAGTTTCCCCCTCTCTATTTGAAAATGATCCTGCTATTTTTATGCTTGGAATGACTTCTGCTTTACTAGGAGCTGCTTTATGGTTGCATTCGGCCACTCTTATAGGAATGCCAGTTTCCACAACTCATTCAATCGTAGGAGCAGTTATAGGATTTGGACTTATTGCAAAAGGACCTAGTTCTTTAGACTATTGGACACTTAGCAAAATTGTAATGAGTTGGTTTGTTTCTCCTTTCTTTGGAGGATTTTTAGGTTTTTCTCTTTTTTATTTCATTCGACAAAAAATTTTAAATCAAGAAAATCAAGATAAAGCGACTCGATTCTTTGCTCCGTATATTCTTTTCTTTACTTCGGTCATTTTATTACAGTCCTTTGTGTTTAAAGCTATGAAAAATCTCAAACTTCCTGTGAATTTTGTAACTGTTCTTCTAATGGGTTGTTTTTTAGGGATAATCATCGCTTTTTTTTCAAAAAAAATTCTAGATAAAATTGGAACAGAAGACGAACAGAATTCTCTAACTAATAAATTTTTTATTTTTTTGTTAATTCTAACTTCTGGTTATGTAGCTTTTGCGCATGGTGCGAATGATGTTGCTAACTCTGTAGGGCCTTTTTCTGCTGTTCTGGATGTCTTTATGACAGGGAAAGTTTCTTTGTCTAAAGTTCCAGTGCCAATATGGGTACTCATATTAGGTGGGGTTGGTATTGTGTCAGGATTAGCACTCTCTGGCTGGAAGGTTATTTCTACGATAGGGGGAAAGATTACCGAGATTACTCCTCAGAATGGATTTTCTGCTCAGCTAGCAGCGGCAACAACGGTACTCTTTTGTTCTCAGCTAGGATTGCCTATATCTACTACGCATACAGTGGTTGGTTCTGTGATAGGTGTGGGTATGGCACGTGGAATAAATGCTCTAGATCTTGCAGTTTGTGGAAAAATTATCACTTCTTGGGTTTTGACACTTCCTTTTGCTGCAGGTATGACTATGTTGGTTTACTCAATCCTTAGATCTATAGTTTTCTAGGTATTTTTGAATGTATTGGTCTTACTAATTTTCTATTGGAAACCCTACAATGCTACCCCACTCAGTCCAGGAACCGTCATAAATTTTTACATTATCCATTCCAAGAATATATTTTAAACAGAACCATACAAGTGTAGCCCTATGGCTTAATCGGCAGTAAACGACAATTTCTTTATCTGAAGAGACGGAAATTCCTGTGCTATTCAAAATAGTTTCTAATTCTGTTGCATCTTTGAACGTGTCATTCTGGTTTAGAAGCTCTGCATAGAATAAATGTTTTGCTCCAGGAATACGTCCATGTCGTTCTGCTCCGTGGTCAATGCCTGGTTCTGGTTTGACTCTTCTCCCAGAAAATTCTTCTTCAGATCTTACATCTAATAGAATACGGTTGCTGTTAGTGAGATTCTCCTTCACATTATCTCTTCCAACTCTGCTAGTGAAATCTTCTTCTTGTTGAAGATATTCACATTTTGCAAAAGTACGAATTTCACTTGTAACCTGTAATTCTTTTTCGATCCAATTTGTACGAGAACCATCCAGCATGATTATATTTTTATGACCGCACATCGATAAAACCCAAAATGCATAAGTCCCATATTGGACTCTATCGCTATAAAGTATGATATTTTGATCTTGATTAATGCCATTTTCCCCTAATTGTTGAGCCATTTCAGAATTTGTCGTGAATTGTCTATCTGTTTTGTGCCATAGTGATTTTTTCCAAAACCAGACAATTGCCCCAGGGATATGTGCTTGTTTGTAATCTTTGCATTCTGGTTCAGAAGATATTTCGATAATTCTATTATTTGGGTCACTGATGCATTTTTCTAAAGATTCACTAGAAATTATTTTGTTAGTTTCCATATTTTTTTATCCTTATTTTGAATGAATAAGTTTTTCTTTTAACCATCGAAAGGATTCAG
>CAZLCI010000128.1:0-1927 GCA_964558115.1 uncultured Nitrospinaceae bacterium
CAAAAGTGAGATAATATATACCCTACTAACTATTCTCGGCATAGAGCCTCCTCAATAATTAAACCAATTAAATCTGTATAAGATATACCTTGCGCGGATGCCAATTCAGGAATTAGAGAGGTTTTTGTTAATCCTGGATGTGTATTTATTTCTAGAACAAAAGGTTTGTTTGATTCTTCTTCTAATCGAAAATCAGTTCTAGTAATTCCATTACAATTTAGAAGATTATGACAATCAAGAGTCATCTCTTTTATGTTATCATATAAATTTTTCGGCAATTCAGCTGGTATAAAATGATCAGACATTCCTTTAGTATATTTTGTATCATAATCATAAAAATTATTTCTGGGCTTAATCTCCATTACCTCAGTAGGTTTTCCATTAATTATTCCGCATGTTAATTCTCGACCTTTAATATATTTTTCAACCATTATATAATTCCCATATTGCCAATCTTCTAATTCCTTCAACAATCTAATCTTATCTGATTCATCTAAAATTATATAAATTCCTATGCTTGAGCCATTATTTACTGGCTTAATCACAAAAGGTGGCTTTAAATCCAAAGACTGAAATTTATTTTTTTCAATTAGCTGATAATTAGGAGTTGGTAGGTTATTTCTTATAAATATCTCTTTTGAGATTGCCTTATTCATTGCTATTAATGATGAGGAAACTCCTGAGTGAGTATATTTAATATTCAGTTTATCAAGAATAGCTTGTATCTGACCATCTTCACCAAATTCTCCATGAAGGGCATTAAAACATAACTCTGCATTAGAATTTATTATTTTGTTAATGAATTCATCAACACAATCAATTGAATCATATTTATAACCAATCTTATCTAGAGCTTTCTCTACATTTTCTGCTGATTTAAGACTTATATCCCTTTCATGAGAATAACCTCCTTTTAAAATGATAATTTTACCTTTAAACACCTTTATCTATCTCCAACAATTCTAATTTCCCATTCAAGAATTACCCCATGTTTATTTTTTACTTTCTCAATAACTAAATTACCTAGATCTTCAATATCTGATGCTGAAGCATTACCTGTGTTAACAAAAAAATTATTGTGATCAGGAGATATCATTGCTCCTCCTAATTGAAATCCACTTAAACCAGCTGAATTAATTAACTCCCAGGCTTTAACTTCTTTCGGATTCTTAAAAGTACTTCCTCCTGTTGCAACTCCACTTGGCTGAGTATTCTTTTTTTGAAATTCTATTTTTTTTAACTCTTCTATAATCCTCTTTTTGCTTTTTTTCTTACCTCGAAAAACCCCTGCAATAATTATTTGATCATTCCTGATAATTGAATTCCTATAAGAAAATTGCATTTGATCATTTTTTAGGCTTATTATCTTACCGTCCCTGTTCATAACACTTGCTTCAACAAATATATCTTTAATCTCCTTTCCATAACATCCAGCATTCATGGCAATTGCACCGCCTAAATTTCCCGGAATACCAGATAGAAATTCCATTCCACCTATTTCATTTTCTAATGCAATTTTTGTGAAATCTTTATCTAACATACCTGAGCCTACTTCAATTGTATTATTTTTAAGTATGTTAAATTCTGAGATACTTGGAGGAATTAAAATCGTCAATCCAGTTAATCCTTTATCCCTAATCAAGACATTTGATAGCCTTCCAAAAACATTAATTTTTTGAGATTTATCTGTATATTTTAAAAATCTTGAAAGGTCTTCTTGATCACTTGGGATATACAAACACTCAGCAGGGCCGCCCACTTTAAACCAACTTATATTTTTTAAAGATTTATTAGAGAAAAATTTTCCTTTTAAACCATAATTACTTTCGGATTGATCAAACTTTTCAATTAATTTATTCATTTGATCTACTCAATTTACTTATAAAATTGTTAGCCCAGCCAGAAATACTTCCAGCACCCATAAAAA
>CAZLCI010000129.1:0-1858 GCA_964558115.1 uncultured Nitrospinaceae bacterium
TTAATATGCAATTCAATCAATTAGAATTGATTTTTCATTATTTTTTTTAAAACATTTTACGGAGATTTCATTGAAGTTTTTAGTCGCAAACGCTCAAATGAAGCCATTTTTAGGTGATATTGATGCAAATTTAAAAACAATTGAAGCGATGATAAAAACCGCTAAGAAGAAGAATGTAAAACTTTTGGTTTTTCCAGAACTTTCGTTGACCGGTTATTTTTTAAAAGACTTTGTCCCCGATGTTGCACAGAAAAAGAATTCTAAATTGATCAAAAATATTGCCTCGATGAGTGAGGGAATATCAATTGTATTGGGATTTGTTGAAGAATCTACAAGACACGTTTTTTATAATTCAGCCGCATATTTTGAAAATGGAAAGTTAATCTATATTCACAGAAAAATTTATTTACCTACTTATGGAATGTTTGACGAAAGCAGATATTTTGGCTCAGGGAAAACAATCAGAGCCTTTGATACAAATATTGGAAGAGTAGCAATATTAATATGCGAAGATGCTTGGCACCCCAGCCTTGCTTTTCTCGCCTCACAAGATGGAGCAGACTATTTAATTGTTCCATCTTCGAGTCCATTTAGGGGAACAAATCAAGCTAAATTAAAATCGAATTTAGCTATAGAAAGATCCTGGGAATCTATACTCACGACATATTCTATTACTTACAATCAATTTGTTGTTTTTTCAAATAGAGTTGGATATGAAGACGGGGTTAATTTTTGGGGAGGGTCTCGGATTATCTCTCCAAAAGGAGATACTATAAAAAAAGCATCCCGTTCTAGTTCGTCTATATATTCTACTGAAATTGACAGTAAAGATATAAGGCGTTCTCGTATTGCGTCTCCTACCTATAGAGATGAAAAAACTCTTTTATTTCAAAAAGAATTTAATAGAATCCAATCTGCAAAAAATAACTAAATATTTAAATTTGGTTTTGAAACTTTGTGAGGATCAAAGCCATCTTTTTTGATTCTTTGTCTAAACCAAAGATCGTCAATTTCATGAGTGGCAAAGTTAATATTTGCCATATCACAAAAAATTTCTATAGCATTTCCATCAGGATCGCAAAAATAAAGCGCTCTATTTTCACCCCAAGAACCGTCGCCCTCTGGATGGGTTGGGCTATGGACTAAAGGCCCTTTTACTATCTTGATTTTATTTTCTAAAAGGTGTTTTTCCCATTTTTTAAATTCAATTTTATTTTTTACTTCAAATGCAAAATGATGTAGACCATAAGCATACGTGTCTCTAGAATTGGAAGGAGGCTCAATATCTTTTGGTTTGTGACTTTCAGATCTTTGCACTAGATTAATTACATGATGTTTGTTTGAGCAGGTAATAAAATTAATTGAATCTTGATAACTGTTTTCCTTATCGAATCTATAACTCTCAGTAGTCTTAAATCCCAAAACATCACAATAAAATTTCAATGATTTTTGTATATTTCTAACTTTTAATGCCAAATGTTGAAGTCTTTTAAATTCAGGAGGCATCGCACATACCTTTTAATAAGTGTCTAAAATCTTTGTCCCACCTTCTTCAATAATTTTATAGGAGAAAGTTAACTTTATCTTTATATTTAGGTCAAGTAACATAGACAAGAGGTTGTTTCTATTGCAAACAAAAATTAAAGTAGGAATAAATAATGTTTTCTGAAATTTTAAATAAACTAAAGCTTAACGAGCCAGAAACAGTAAATATGTTGGTAGGTTTTTTACGAGATGAAATTTCTAAAGTTGGCGTAAAGAAATCTGTTTTAGGTCTGTCTGGCGGCATTGACAGTTCACTGTCTGCTTTTTTGGCCGCTAGAGCAATGGGTCCAGAAAATGTAACGGGTGTGATTAT
>CAZLCI010000130.1:0-1854 GCA_964558115.1 uncultured Nitrospinaceae bacterium
TTATATAGAATTTTATTTTTAATTCTTAATGAAGATAGCATATTACTAAATCTAATTAACTTTTTTTCATCTTTTAATTTTGATGATGCATAATATTTTCCACATTCATTCCAATCGCAGTCAACTTGATGCTGAGTTATAAATTTTTTTACTTTTTCAATACCCAATGAGTACAGATCACACTTAGTTTTGTAATCTTTAGTATTTTTAGAAGATACGAACCCATCATTCATAGTACTTTCAACTAAATAACCAGAATTTCTGCTACTTGCACCTTCCCCTGCTATTTGAGCATCAATGACTACAATTTTCATATTTGGATTCATATTTCCTAACTGTCTTGCTGCCGAAAGACCTGTATATCCGGCTCCGATAATTATCCAATCACATGAAGTCTGCCCTTCAAACTCATTTATACCTGTTCGCTTTGGTAATTCATTGATCCAACCGCATGTGATGTCATTATTTGGTAACATAATATTGCTAGCTGTTCTTTTTTACTGGCTTAATTATAGTTTTCCCACCCACATATCCTCGATATAAATTTTCGAGTATTGAATAAGGTTGAGGTGTGTTATTATTTTCCATAAATGTATAAACCTGAACATTTTCTAGAACTCTTTGTACGTAGTTACGAGTTTCTTTAAATGGTATTAGCTCTATCCAGTTTACAGGATCAATATCATCTTTTCTTGGATCCCCATATTTTTTTATCCAAGCTGCAACTCTTGACTCGCCGGCATTATAGGCAGCAAGAGTTAAGATATATGAGCCATCTAGGTTAGATAGCAGAATATCTAAATAGGCACTACCGAGTATAACATTATAATTAGGGTTTTCAGTTAGTTTGTTTTTTGAGTACTCTAGTTTTAGTCCTTGAGAAACTCTCTTAGCAGTATATGGCATTAACTGCATCAATCCTTTAGCGCCCGCATGACTTCCTGCCTTTGGATCAAACTGACTTTCTTGTCTAATTACAGAATGAATTAAACTTTGATCAGGAAATATAATTTTACTAAATTCTGGTCTATCAACTATTGGAAAGCTTTTTGTGTCTAAAATTACATTATTATAATAAAATATTTTTCCTGCTTGAACTGCAAAATCATATCTTTCTATATCTGTTGCAATTTTCATAGCATTTGATGCGACAACTATATCCTCTCTATCAGCCAAATCTTTTAAAAACTTTTTTACAATTTTTGGTCTATCAAATTCATTAAGAAGAGATATTGCTGCATAGACTTTTTTATTAAGATTTATTGATTCTTGACTTTCTTCTCTTGGAATATTTACTACTGGATCAAAGAAAATATTTTCTTCAGTTTTTGCTCCTGCTAACTGTCCATAAAATGTTAGATTGTAAATAGAAGCTTTATTGTACCACTCTTGTGATTCTTCTTTGTTTCCGATTTCTTCATATGATTTTCCTATCCAATAAGCAGCCCGTGCTTTTGATATTGGTCTGGAGGACACATTCCAAATTTCTGTAAAATGTTGGAGAGCTTCTTTTGGGTTATCTAAGAAAGTAATACTAATCCAGCCTGCCATCCATTCAGCATCTGCTATATCCGCATTTGTTGTTAATCCATGATTAGTTGCAAGTTCATAGGCTTTGGCATATTGATGTTTGTCAATCAACCTACGAATTAAAATATTTTTTTGACGCCAAAATTTTTCTGGCCTCTGAAGTTTTTTTGGATCAGTTTCGCTAATTGATAAAAGTAGCTCAAGGGCACTATCATATTTTCTTTTTTTAACTCGCCACTTTATTCTATCATGTACTAGTCCAGGATGATTAGTTAATCGTTTTGGTACTCTTGCAATAAGATCATCAACTCCACCGGCAAAAGA
>CAZLCI010000131.1:0-1759 GCA_964558115.1 uncultured Nitrospinaceae bacterium
GGTCTATGCAATAATTGCAGGAGTAGTCACAAGCAATTAAGAACTAGCCACAGAAACCTTTCCTAATTCTAATTTTTTTTTAAATCAGTTAAACTAAATTTACTATGAAAACTTATTATTTTAGTTTAATACTGGCTTTTCTGTTAGTCTTCTCTTGTTCAAATTCATCTGATGAGCCTGCCCAAGTAGATACTGTGTATTCAATGGAAGATGCATCAAAGTTAGGCATAAAGAACTTAATGAAGAATGATTTTGAAACTGATTTTTCTGGAACTACAGATGCTAAGTGGGGATACTGGAAAGGAAGAGAAGTAGCCGTTCTTAGATACGAATCTTTAGAAGATGCAAGGACATTAGGTAAAACTGCAGGCGAAGAACAAACTGATCTTATTGAAGTGGTAGAAAAGAATATTGCACACGGCCCAAATGTTGAAAAAACGAAATGCAGAGGAGATGCATACGGAGGGAATCCTTATATGTTATCTCCAAAAAATGAAATTGGTTTTGGAGAAATACTTATACTTAATAAAAGTTCTTTTATAGAACCGGAACTTAATTTGGAAACAAATGGAGTAAGAGATGGCTGCGTAAGAAGAGAGCCTATGTTTATAGAATTTAGAATTCATGGAAATCTTGTAATTATGATTGAGCCTATGCCTGATGAAGATAGGCCTGCCATGAACAAAATTATTGACGAGATTGTAGCAAAACTTCCTTAATAATTTTTCATTTTTTAATTGATTTATTCTATTAAAAATTAATATTTTTGAAACACATTTTTAATTATTTTTAACTTATTTATATTGAAACTTATTAACATTTATAAGAGTAAGGAGTTAAATATGAAAAAAATCTTATTATCAAGTTTATTTTTGCTTGCAATTACTGTTGCTTGCGGAGAAGCTGATAATTCACCGAATACTGAAGATGAGGCCAAGACAGTAAGTACACTTGGCGTGATTATGAATGAATGGGAAGTGAAGCCTACACCAAACTATAAAATGGGCAAACATTTACCACCAGGCAATATTGAGGTAACACTTACAAATGCTGGTCAACTAGAACACAATATGTATATTCTTAATCAAAGTGATTATGATGATTTCGATATACTTGATGATGGAACAGCTGATCTTTCAGATAAAGAAATTCTGCTAGAAATTTCAACAGTTCTGCCCGGACAAAATGGTAAAGGGGCCTTAACTGATTTGCCACCTGGCACATATGCATTTATTTGTAATATACCAGGTCATTACGCAAGCGGAACTGTAGGTAAATTTATCGTAAGATAAGCGTATAAAACTTTAGAGTTAATTTAAGATCTAATATAATTGATAAATGAATTCAATTAACCCTAAAGTTTTGATAGGCGCATCTTTATTAGGCTTACTAGTTGTAAATCCTCTCTATTTATACTGGCAATTTTTTCAATTTGAATTTAGTTCATTTAGAAATAATACAATTGCAATAGCACTATTTATTGAAGTGTTTGCCTTAACTTTTTTGATAGCTTTTTATTTCAAAATAAATCCTATCGGCAAAGTAAAATGGTACTGGCTAATAGTACTTTCATTCCTAGGAAGCCTACTATTTGCTTTACCTTTTTATTACTGGCTCAACACAAGAAATAAATAAAGTTATTAAGAACTAACAATAAATTTTATCAATTGCCTTATAACCTAGGAACTGACTTCATTGCCTCTACTATATCTTCAGAAGGCAAAGCATAGTCAATCATTTTTCCAGAGAAATAATTATC
>CAZLCI010000132.1:0-1671 GCA_964558115.1 uncultured Nitrospinaceae bacterium
TTTGTTGTCAGAGCCAATAATTCTTTTTGAAATTCTTTAATTTTTTCTATTTTTCTATTCCTTAATTGTATATCTATACCAAGACTGAAAGCATCATCGGAATAAGAAATCATGAAGTCATCTTTCCCATGCAGTTTCACTCCACATAACAAACTTTCAGAGTCGAATTTTTGACATAATTTAATAATATCAACCATGGGTTTTGCTCCGTGTCTTCTAGGTATCATAGGCTGAAACTCAAGAAATCCATGAGGACGATATACATGTTTCAAATTTGGAATTTTATGATGCATGAAATTCCAATCCGTAAACAACATAATTTTCTTTTTACGATCCATCATCTTAGCCAAAAAATAATGTAATTTATTGACTTTTTTTATTGAAGAAGGCAGGAAAAAAGGTCTCAAAAGGAACCAAGTTGGTCCTGATGGGAAAATACCAAAAACACGATTAGGGACTTTGCAGGAGTTAGAAACTAAATTTGATTCGACTTTCACATCACTTTCTATCCACTTTGCGGTAGTAACATACCCTCTTCCTAAACTCTTTCCCCTAGGAAAACAGTCAACCCAAGAAACTAAAAAATCAGAGGTCTCTCTTAATTTTTCAATCTTTTCTATTGTTTCTGAAATATCTTTCGAAACGAAACTTGAAACCTCCACAAAAGGGGAAGGTATTTTCTTAAGTGTTAAAGTTATTTCAAGTATTATGCCTAATAGACCCATACCTCCAATTACTGCATAAAATAAATCTACATTTTCATTTTCATTAAGAGTTAAAACACTTCCATTAGAAAGTAATAATTTAATATCTTTTACTAAGGCACCAAAATTTCCACTTTTCCATGAATCCTTACCATGTACATTGTTAGATACCGCTCCACCAACTGTAATATCTCCTCCTGGACAAGCACTTAGTGTCCAATTATCTGGTAAACTCTTTGTAAAAATATCTGAGAATTTAGCTCCGGGTTCAACAATCATCTCACCATTTTCCGGATTCCATGATAAAATTCGATCCATTCTCGATACATTAAGAACGATTTCGTTTGTATTAAGAATCATATCTCCATAACTATAACCACTGCCTCTGGCACATATTGTCTTTTGATTGTTTTTTGCAAAGGTTAATACTTCCTTTAAATCTTCAATTGATTCTGGATAAGCCACGAGACATCTACTTTTTAAATTTTCTGTAAAAGAAGTTATCGTCTCTTCTTTAATTTGAGTCATTTAAATAATATTCCTATTTAAAACAATAAGTTAATGTTTCATAGTTAAATCAACTTAAAGATATTTCTTTCCTTTTGGAAACAATTTCAAAAAGGAGTATGATGCAAAAATAATGAGATACGTATCTAAATAAAGTCTATAAGTTGTATGTGCCCAGGCTATAGCAGAAACTAATGCGAAAGAGAAAAACATAAAATAAAAAATACTATGCTCCCTCTTTTGCTTCCTACCTAAATATATTCCAATAATTCCAAAGAACAATACTGGAGTATAGGACAACGAATAGAAAAAACGCTTAAAGAAATTTTCACTGGTTGGAGAAAGCATAGGACTAAAACCTGCAAAAACTTTTACTGCGGCATATTTCACTTCGAGAAATGGATTTTTAAAAGCGAAATCTAATGCTCTTTTCGTAAATTCATCGTTCTGCTCAAAAACG
>CAZLCI010000133.1:0-1622 GCA_964558115.1 uncultured Nitrospinaceae bacterium
CTCGCACAATAGAATCATCGATTAAAACAACTTTCTTTCCTTCAATGTAGGACAGATTTACGTTGTGTTTTAGTTTAACACCAAACTGTCTAATGTTTTGAGATGGTTCAATAAAAGTTCTTCCTACATAATGGTTTCTTATGATCCCAAGTTCAAAAGGTATGTTAGATTTTTGAGAAAAGCCTAGGGCTGAGGGAACCCCTGAATCCGGAACAGGGATTACAACATCAACATCTATTGGATTTTCTTTTGCTAACTGCTCTCCTAAATTTTTTCTATAGGAGTAAACTGTTTTTCCATCAATAATACTGTCTGGACGAGAAAAATAAATTCTCTCAAAGATACAAGGTCTTTCAGAAACTTTTGGGAAAGGTTTGATACTTTCTATTCCTTCTTCAGAAATAACAATAATTTCGCCATTTTCAATATCTCTTACATACTTTGCACCTATAATATCCAATGCGCAGGTTTCTGATGCTAAAACTGGTGCGCCATTTAAATCTCCAAGAACTAAAGGTCGAATCCCATAAGGGTCTCTAACGCCTATCAATTTCTTGTTAGTCAGAATAACCAAAGAATAAGCTCCTTGAATTTGAAAAAGTGCATCAACTAGTTTATCAACCATTCTACCTCTTTTTGATCTTGCAACTAATTGCAATATCGTTTCAGTATCTGAGGTGGATTGAAAAATAGCCCCTTGATTTACTAAAGATTCCCTAAGTACTGAAGCATTAGTTAAATTGCCATTATGCGCACAAGCAAACCCTCCTGAAGATAAATCAGCATAAAGAGGTTGTATGTTTCTTGAAATAGAACCTCCAGCTGTTGAATATCTTACATGGCCAATAGCGTTTCTTCCTTTTAATCGATCAATGATTTCTGGCTTGTTAAAATGATCTCCTACTAGGCCAGTTCTTCTGACACCATGAAATCCACTTCCATCAAATGATACAATACCGGCTCCTTCTTGCCCTCTATGCTGGAGAGCATGAAGTCCAAGTGTAGTAAGTGTTGACGCGTCTGGGCTTCCAAAAATTCCAAACACACCGCACTCTTCATGAAGCTTATCTTCAGAAGTATTTATTTTGATCATCTATTAACAGTAATTAAGCCTCAACGTCTTTGATTGATAACTTTACTTTTCCCTTATCAAATCCGATTACTTTCACTTTGACTATATCACCTTCGTTAACTACGTCAGTAACTTTATCCACTCTTTCTACAGACAGTTGGGATATGTGAACAAGGCCATCTTTTTTCCCAAAGAAATTAACAAAAGCACCAAATTCCATTATCTTCACTACAGTACCTTCATAAACTTGGCCTACTTCTGGCTCTTCAATTATTGAGTTGATAAGATCAATTGCTGACTTAATTGATTCTTCATTTGTTCCAGCAATTTTGACATTGCCGCTGTCACTAATATCAATTTTTGCACCTGATTTTTCTATAATTTCTTTAATAGTTGCTCCACCTTTCCCTATAATTTCTCCAATATTATCACGCTTCACTTTAATCATTTGGCTTCTAGGGGTGTAAGGACCTAATTCTTTTCTCGGAGAATCTAAGGCTTTATTCATTTCATTGAGTATATGATCTCTACCTTCTTTTGCTTGATTAAG
>CAZLCI010000134.1:0-1622 GCA_964558115.1 uncultured Nitrospinaceae bacterium
CCCACTTGGTTTTTTCTTTAATGAAACAATCTTATTTTCAGCAATAAATAAATCCTGTATTTGATCACGTTTGTTGGAAGGGTCTAATAATTTTCCATTTTTAATTAAAATACGCATTATTTATTTTTTTCCTTGCCCTCATTTTTATTTATTTGTCCCATAACCATTGCCATAATAGCCATTCTTATAGCAATACCATGACTTACTTGTTGAAGAATTACAGAGTGTTTTCCATCTGCAACATCAGAATCAATCTCAACGCCTCGGTTTATTGGCCCTGGGTGCATTACAATCGCATCTTCTTTTGCATGTTTAAGTCTCTGGTTGGTTAGACCATACCTTTTAAAATATATACAGCCAATTTTTTGGCATGGTTTAGATCGAGGTTTCTTTGAGCGATCAGCTCACCGGTTTCTGCCTCTTCTTTATTGGCTACTTTTGAAATAGAAAAAAAATCAAAAATTGGTATTACTGTAAGAAACGTATCATTTCCAAGGTTTTGATTTTTAAAAACCTTATGGATGGACAAATTAGAAGTATTTCTATTATCACCCGTATCACCCGAAGATTGGGTAACGGTAGGAATAGAATATATTTTTTTATTGCTAATCATATCGAATCTCCAATCCATTTAAAGAATATAAGTTTTATTCTTTAAAGTTTGAGAAATCGAACAGTCTGAAAAAAATATTAACTATGTTGTTAATCAGGTATCTCTTCGGCCATTTCAATAAGAGTTTGTATAATTTTTTTTGACTCTTTTTTTGAGTTGAATTTGAATTGTTTTCTAACTTTCCATCCGTTATCGCCTTTTTGCCATCTATAAAGGCTAACGAATGGTTTCTTAGATCTAGGGTCCTCAATTAAAACCAATGCAGTCCACCATTGACCTGCTTTAGAAATGGTCTGCGCATCCATTACTCCATTTTTATAGTAGTCCCCAACAGGATACTCTTCTGCTTGAATATCTTGAGACATAGAATTCCTCCTTTAGGAGTAAAAGAATTGGCTATTATAACATTGAGACTGCCATTCTCAATATGAAATCATCGTTGATATGACTTTTAAAAGTCAATTCTGGTTAAAAATAGAAATTTTGGTTAGTCATTTTTAATTCCCAGGGACTTTGATCTATCTTTAGGCTCTTGAATGGGATTTGCAAGAAAATCAGATGGGTGTAGTTTTTTCTGCCCTAGTTTGATTCCAAGGTTTTTTTCGATTTCCGCATTATGTGTTTTTATTAAATCTTTTTTCAATTCTTCCAATATTCTTCTTTCTTCTCTTTCTTTTATTCTTTCTTCTCTTTCTTCTCTTTCGTCTTCCCATTTTTCATTTCTTTCTTTTATTCTTTCTTCTTTTTCCAAAATCCTTTGCTTCTCTTTTTCCTTTTTATCAATCAGATATTGAAAAAACGTAGGAATTCCAAAAACTAGTACCAACAGTAGTACCAACTTTAATAAATTTGTTAAAACTATCACTATGATTACCTTATTATTTCCAAATGACTAAATACCTAATATCAGTTCAAACTATTGCCATGCATCATTTCCAAGTTGAATTGTGCTATTTCCAATTTTTGTTCTGCCGCAAGTTTCCACCACTTGGCTGCTTCTTCATGGTCT
>CAZLCI010000135.1:0-1602 GCA_964558115.1 uncultured Nitrospinaceae bacterium
TCTATAGGTGCTTTTTTGCCAAGAGTTGTAATGCACGGTTCACATTGTATCCCGGAAGATTGCATTAAGATTGGAAATGATATGCGAGCAAAGAATCATTTAGGAATGCATTGGGGTACTGCTCCACTTGGAGATGATACTCCGTTGGAGGCAGTTGAACGTTTTAGAAATGGGGCGAAGAAACTTGGGATAGCAAAAGAAAGAATATGGATACTAAAAATAGGGGAGACACGTATTATTCAATGAGTACTGTTTTTACATTTTATATGAAATTTTTATCTATTTTCAAAAGAACAGTAGTTCTTTATACGTTTTTTTTTGGAATTTCTCTTTTTATTCTAAATGGTTGTGTAGTTTCAAAAGATATAAATCAAATCTTGAAGACAGAGACGATTTTCTTGAAAAATTTCAACAAAAAACATTCGAAGACTTTTGCAGTGTCATTAAATTTTCCTATTCAAAAGAAAGGTCCTTTCCCTGTAATTATATCTCAGCATGGAAGTAACAGAGACGGTCTGGTTTTTAAGGGCGGATTAGGAAGGACCGATGAATTTACTACTCGGCTCATAAAAAAAGGTACTCAAATGGGTTTTGCTGTAATAGCAATTGATGCTTTTTTTTCTGCAAACTTAGATCCGACAGATAAAGGAAAGTTTCCAAACGCATTGAAATTTGCAATTCAACTCAAAGAGTTGCTATCAAAACAAAAGAGATTTCAGAAAAAAAATATTTTTTATACTGGATTTAGTTATGGAGCTGGACAGGTTCTCAAATCATTCGATGCACGCACAGATTATCAAGGACAATTTTGGAGAGCAATTGCTGCTGTAGAACCAGGTTGTAATATTGTAAGTCAGCCGGTGGCCGTACCGTTTCCGCTTTTAATCATTAAGGGTACAGAGAGTCACTATTATAAAGAACCCTGTGAATTTTATGTCAAATTACTCAGACAAAAGCATAATCGAGTTTTATTCAAATTTGTTGAGGGAGGAAATCATTTTTTTAGTAGTAATGGAAAAATTGTAGATGTAATAGCAGTGAATGGGTGTAGGTATAATCCTGTTTTGCGTAAGTCTGATGGGACATTTGTTTTTGCTAATGGAATACCTACTACTAGAAAAATATTTAGAAAAAAATGTATAACTAATGAAGCAGGGGCTGGTAAAAATCGTGTCTATCTCGATTATGTTGTTAGGGCTGTTTTGAATTTCTTTTCTAAATCTATGCAGTGATCTTCATAGAAGGATTATATAATTAATAAAAAATTTAGATTAATAATATACATGATTTTTCAAAAAAATAATTAGAAGGATACAGAATGGCCGAATACAATTTGTCTGGAAAAACGGTGATTGTGACTGGAGCTGGTCGAGGACTTGGTCGAGCGATGACAGAAGCCCTTACAGAGGCAGGTGCAAATGTAGTTGCAGCAGCTCATATAGAAACAGATTTTCCAGAACTTCAAGAAGTGTGCTCAGGAAATTCTGGGGAACTCGAATGTGTAACAGGAGATATTCGAAAATCAGAAGATTGCGATCTGATTGTTTCTAAGACTTTAGATGTATTTGATGAAGTCCACGGTTTGGTGAATAACGCAGGACT
>CAZLCI010000136.1:0-1599 GCA_964558115.1 uncultured Nitrospinaceae bacterium
TTTTTTAAAAAAGAGTTTGCTAGGGGAGACAGGCCCAAGTCGCAAAAGGACACCAGGTTTGAATTACAGAATCGGCATGTTGGATGATTCAAGAGAGCCCCATTTTTTTCATAAATGGACATTTTCCGCTAGCCGGGATATCATTTGAACCCGGAAATGACCTTTGAAGGGTCTTTTGGACTAAAGTATATAAATAATATGAAAAAAAGTAAAAAAATAAATCGGGCGTTGGGCCTTTCACAGGATAATATTTTTCGAAAATTGTTTCGAATCGTAACTTTTGGTTTTGAACTTATTTTTATCAGGCTGTACAACTGGTTTTCCCGAAGTTCAGGAGATATTCCAGCCCAATTCCATTCCCTTTACTATAGTACCCCTGAAAGAACTTGGAAAAATACCCGGTGGATGGGTTACCGCACCATGAAATGCCCTCTGGACCTTTGGGTATACCAGGAAATACTTT
This sequence comes from uncultured Nitrospinaceae bacterium, assembly GCA_964558115.1. Taxonomy (GTDB): domain Bacteria; phylum UBA8248; class UBA8248; order UBA8248; family UBA8248; genus UBA3496. The sequence continues at coordinate 464 of CAZLCI010000136.1, forward strand.
TTAATGTCAAACCGGATATCGTTATCGAAACGGGGATAAACGAAGGCGGTGGTGCGGCTTTTCTTTCTTCCATATTGGATTCGATTGGAAAAGGCAGATTGATTACAGTCGATATTGAAATATTGGAAAACCTTCCAGTTCACGAAAGAATTACCTATTTAAAGGGTTCCTCTACTGATAAAAAAATAGTTCAAAAGATTTCCGAAATGATTCAGGAAAACCAAGTTGTTTTGGTTATTCTCGATTCGGATCACAATATGCCTCATGTTTTAAGGGAGATGGAAATTTATAGTAAATTAGTGACAAAAGGAAGTTATATGATTGTTGAAGATTCCAATATCAATGGACATCCGATAATGCCAAACTGGGGCAATGGGCCCTATGAAGCCATTGAGAAATTTTTAGAGAATAATGATTCTTTTGAGATAGAAAAAGAACCCGAAAAATATTTTATGACCTTTAATCCAAATGGATACCTTAGAAAAATAAGTTAATTTTGTCTAATGAAAAAATTTTTTCTTCCACCAATTCTTTCGTTTACTAAGCATTTCATTCCAATATTATTAATTTTTCTATTTGGAGTATTGATCCGTTATCCAATCTATTTTAATGACGACCAATACTTTACAGCAGATGAAGGAGTTATGGCCAATACCATATTAAACATTTTAAATGGTGGGCCAATTGTTTTCTATTATGATTATGCTAGATATTTTGGGTTAACTGGCGGTTTTTTTTCTTTACCCTTCATGTGGGCTTTAGGTTTTAAAACTATGGCCTTCAATTTGCCTTCAACTTTATTTTATTCCTTATATTCATGGACGATGTATTTAATAGCCAGAATAATTGTGCCAAGCAAGGCATTAATGGTTTTAATATTAATGTTAATTTCACCTCCTTTTATTACACAAATGACTACCCATAATTGGCCTCATATGCCGGCTGCATTTTTGGGGAATTTAATGTTTTTGCTATTCATTAGAATAAAATTGTCTGATAAATACGAAGGTGACAAAATTTTCTTTCTATTTTTTTCTATGGGTTTAGCAATTTATACCTATACCTATTCTTTGATTTATATTTTAGTAATTGCAATCCTTTGGGCTTTTTCTGCTCGCCCCTGGAGCAAACTTCGG
>CAZLCI010000137.1:0-1593 GCA_964558115.1 uncultured Nitrospinaceae bacterium
CTCAGAAAAAAGAGAACATCAAGATCATTGCTACAGCCTTGATTCAACAAAAGCAAATCAGATTTTAGGGTGGAAACCGAATATTGAATTTGAAGCAGGAATTACAGAAACTTACCAATGGATCATTGAAAATTGGGAAGAAATCAAATCTGCAGAACATTCATATAAGCACAAAGAATAATCTCTCGCCTAACGAATATAAAATTGAATATAATTTTACTCGGTAGTTCAGGATACATTGGAAAGATACTACTAGAATTTCTGAAGAAGAAAAAATTTAAAGTGCGGGGATTTTCTTCTTCAGACCTAGATCTAACTTCAGAGAATGCACATAAAAAATTAATTTCAGTATCGGAAGAAAATACCGTTTTAATAATCGCAACAAGAGCGCCCGGGAAACAAGGCTCAAATGAAATGTTCAGAAAAGAAACAATGATGGGAATGAATATATCTAAGTACCTTGAATCTTCTAAGGTAAAAAAATGCATTTATTTGAGTACAGTGTCAGTTTACGATGACAGTACTAGCAATATGAATATCACAGAAAATTCCAAAACTTTACCCTCTTCCCTTTATGGAAAGGCTAAACTCAAGAATGAAACTACGATTTCACAAATTTGCACTAAAAAAAATATTGAATATGTTATTCTTCGTTGTTGCAAAATATACGGACCAAATGACAGGACTTTCTCTTACGGGCCTAGTATGTTTATCAAATCAATTTTAATTAATGAAGATATTTCAATCTATGGAGATGGTAATGAAATAAGGGATTATTTATACGAATCAGATCTTATTTTTACGATCAATAAATTTATCAAGGAAGGAAATTCAGGAATTTACAATATTTCTTCAGGTGACCCTCTTTCATTCACACAAATTATAGAATCACTAAAAAATTATACAAATAGCAATTTAAACACTAAAATCATCGAAAGAACCAAACCTAAAATTGACCAGAAAATAGTTTCTGAAAAATTAAGGACAGAATTTGAGAAAATCTCATTTACACCTATAAATGAAGGAATGCAAAATACTTACGAGAGTTATAAATTACTTCTAAAAGGAAATGAAATTGAGTGAAATTAACCTTATGGACAAGTATCCAAGATCAAAAAGAAATATTGAAGAAAGAGTCAACTTAATCAAAGAAGAACATAGAGAAATTGCCAGAAAGTTCGAAAAAGATTTTTTTGACGGTGACAGGTTATATGGATATGGAGGATATAACTATCACCCTCGTTTCTGGCAAGAAACTGTAAAAAGATTTTCTGAATTTTATAAATTGGACAAAACTGCATCGATTTTAGATATAGGTTGCGGCAAGGGATTCATGTTACACGATTTCCAAGAATTTTCCTCAACATACACTGTTGCTGGGATTGATGTTTCGAAATATGCGGTAGAAAGTGCTATGGACAGTGTAAAAAAATATCTACAAGTAGGAGATGCAAAAGAAATTCCTTTTGAAGACAATTCTTTTGATTTGGTAATTTCCATAAACACCATCCACAATCTAGAACTTGAAGATTGCAAAAAATCTATTAGAGAAATAGAAAGAGTTTCGAAAAAACACTCATTTATTGTCGTCGA
>CAZLCI010000138.1:0-1568 GCA_964558115.1 uncultured Nitrospinaceae bacterium
ATATCGTTCTGATAGAAGCGAAAGAGTAAGGAAGGCTTGCAATGAAATTAGATGCAAACAAAAAAATTCTTATCGTAGTAGCACTTGTTCTTTATCTTCTCTACAAAATAATGGGCGGATGAATAACCAATGAAACTTAAACTCATATTCTTACTCTCACTCACCTTTCTGTTTTTGTTTAGTGGTTCTGTCTATGGTGATGACTACCAAGATGCTAACGATGCTTATGAAAGGAAAGACTACAAAGAAGCAGCAAAGTGGTATCGTCTTTCTGCAGAACAGGGAGATGAAGCAGCACAATACAACTTGGGACAGATGTATTACGAAGGAAAAGGAGTTCCACATTCTCCCGTCACTTTACTTATACTTACCAATTAAATAAAATGACCTAATCCTTCCGTTAATAGAGGAACTTATGTCTGGCAATTCAAAGCTCAGGTTTTTTCTAGCACCAATATTTTTAGCACTATTGTTTCTTGTTAGCTCTCCTGTTGTTTCTTGGGCTTTAGAAGGAGGCTTTGTGGATGTTCAGAAGGCAGTTATAAATACAAAAGAATGGCAAAAACAATTTGAATTGTTTAAAGCTAAATTTAAGAAAGAAAAAAGAAAAATACAGAGAAGGGAATCCAAACTTAAGGCATTATTGGGTGAAATAAAACAATCAAGCGATTCTATATTTTTTGACCGAGAAGAAAAAAAGAATGAATTTCAGCGAGAAAAAGTAGCTTTTGAAAAATATGTTCGGGATAAAAACGAAGAGTTTGCTGCTGAAGAAAAAAAAATAACGCAAAAAATATTAGAAAAAATGAGTAAAGTCATAGGCCGTATTAGTAAAGAGTATCATGTTTCTATTGTTGAGGCAAAATCCGTGCTAGCTACTGGAGATATGCGCGACTACACCGATTTAGCCACCAAAACTTACAACAGTATAGAAGCGGGTTTTTATGCCCTACCTCGAGTATTACCAGATAACAATATACAAGAAGTCGAAAGGCGGGAACGCGAATTAGCTGAAAAAAATAGGCAACTGGAAGAAGAAAGAAAAAAGTTGGAAGAAGAAAGAGAGAAGCTGGAAGCTCTTCGTTTAGCTCAAGAGGAAAGGGAACGGCAAGCACAGGCCAAGAGAGAACCATCACCACAACCACCTAAATCAAGTGGTGCTATTGCAACAGGAACTGGGTTTCTATTCGGTTCTCAAGATTTTATTATCACCAATTACCATGTTGTCAAGGGAACCAGTGCCGTAAAAGTAAAATTCACAAATGAAGAAATGATAGATGCCACAGTCGTTGCAAGAGATATTCAAAACGATGTTGCCATTCTTAAATTAACCAAGTCACCTTCCTTCCAAAGCAGAGAAATGAAATTTGGTGATTCCTCAATGGTAAGAATGGGGGACAAAGTATTCACTATTGGTTATCCACACATTGGCACAATGGGACTCAATCCAAAATATACAGAAGGTGTTATTAGTGTAACTGGAATTAAAGATAACCCGACCGTTTTCCAAACTACAGTTCCAATACAACCTGGCAATAGTGGAGGTCCTTTATTTAATGAAAAAGGAG
>CAZLCI010000139.1:0-1556 GCA_964558115.1 uncultured Nitrospinaceae bacterium
TAGTTTTATAAAATCGAATAAAGCTATCAAAAGATTTAATACTATAATGGCAATTTTACTAGTTCTGACAATAGGTTTAATCTTTTCTGATTTTTCTTAATGTTAAATAAGAATTTGATTATCTATTTAGTATTATTTCACTGCTTTATTATTGGAGTTTCTAACTACCTTGTTCAATTCCCTGTTTCTATACAAGGTTATGATTTTACAATTGCAACCTTTACATTCCCGTTCATTCTTCTTAGTACAGATTTAACTGTTCGACTACTAGGAACATCTCCTGCAAGAAGGGTAATAGCCTATGCTTTTATCCCAGCTTTCTTTATATCACTTTATTTTGCTGATCTTAGAATTGCCGTTGCTTCTGTAGCAGCTTATGGGTTCGGTCAATTATTAGATATATTCGTATTCTCAAAAGTACGAACCGCTGTAAATGATGATGGATTAAAAATAGGAAGTTACTGGTATGCGGCTCCCATTGTAAGTACATTTTTCGCACAGTTAATTGATACTTATTTGTTTTATGGATTAGCATTTTATAACTCAGCTGATGAATTCATGAAAAATAATTGGATCAATATTGCAACCAATGATTTTGTATTCAAACTACTTGTTTGCTATATTGCATTTCTTCCAATCTATTTAATTATTTTAAATAGATTGTTTTTATTAATTAAGAGAAAATGAATTGATGAAGTTTTGTCCAACAGACAATCCAAGTTCATAATCTTTTTTCATAATCCTTTGATCCGTTGAATCCCTTCTAGTTGTGAGTCTGTGAGGAGGACATACTTGATGTATCGTGCAGTCTTCAGGAGGATTATTTATAAATGCTAGCGATTCATTATAGGTCTTGTCATGAATTAGCATTGCTTTTCTAAGATTTGGGTAATTTTTTAAATAAATTGCTGCAATATAGTTTTCTAGTTTTATTTTTCTTTTAAACTCTTTTTCATAAGTTCTTATTACTACAATTTCTCTTGAGCCCATTTCATATGCTTTTCTTACAGGAATCGGATCAGTTATACCACCGTCAAACTTTCTTCTACCATTAATAATACTTGGTGTTTTAACTAGAAAGGGTAATGTGCCAGATGCAATCATGGCATCTATCCAATAAGATTCTTCAAATTGTAAATACTCTGATTCTGCAGTATCAGCATCTGATACAACAACTGAATATATTTTGCCATGAATATTATTTTTGAGTCTTTTTAAGTCTGGCTTAAAATAATTATCAGCATCTTTATACAAATTGTGAAATGAGATTACATCTTTCTTTGAGAACAAATTTTTGTAATTTATATACTTAGGTTTAGCACCAAATAGCATTTTATCTAGATTATTTTCAGACTCCTTCATTAGATACCAAAAAACAACTGCTGCTCCATTTGAAACGCCAATATAAATATCAAATGGATCAAAGTTATTCCTTATAAAAGAATCCGTAATTCCAAATGAGAAAACCCCTCTATTTCCGCCACCTTCAACTACTAGAGCCGTTTTTTGCTTGTTCATCATATGATTAAGTTAGTAAAATTACAGAAAAAATCAAA
>CAZLCI010000140.1:0-1502 GCA_964558115.1 uncultured Nitrospinaceae bacterium
CAAAAACTGCCCAATAGAGAAAAACAAAGGAACGCCAAGTTAAGGTTTTTATAAAGGATCTTTTTTTTGTTTCCATTACTGTTCCTTTTTTAATGTTTTTGGATTGCCATTTTTGTCTACGAAAATTGCATCAAAAGATGGAACTATTACATAACCAATTGGAAATAGTACTTTAACTTTATATCGCAGTCGATTATAAACTATGTATCCATTTTCGAACCCTCTAATGTAAATACCTTTTTTTAGTTGTTTCGGTAATGTAGTCGGATTTCCTAAATCTAATTTCCAAATGTCATAATAATGATGGTCATGTTCGCCAAGGTTAGTATCTTGACCATTGTCTACATATAAAATGTATCCGGTATCTGCTAGTACTGCAGACATTGCAGTAAATAATCTATTAAATTTTTGATTGATCTGTGATTTTCGATCTTTTACGACATTTTTTAGCACAGATATGTTTTGATAATTACTGCCTATACTTCTATCCGTAACCCTCCACGGCTCTAATGCTATTATTTTTGGTTCCTTAAGGTTATCATTGTAAAAAAGGATTAAATCCTCAATTTTTTTTATTTCAGCACAAGAGTAAGGATTTGGATGCTTTTTGTATAATTCAAGAAAAACACCGTTTATTTCTTTAATAACCTTCTTATTTTTACTGTAATTTACATTTCCCATTATAAGAAAATTTTCACCCACTTCTTGTCTAATTGTTTTTGCAATTTTTATCATAACATTTTGAACTTCTTTACCTTTCCATTTGGTTGGGTGGTAAATATGCCACCAGTCTAACATGACGCCATGAAAACCTTTATTTGCTATAGACTTCACTTCTTTTGCGAAGGATTGTGAAAAATTATTATGAGTTATATTCATTACTTTGGTTTTACCCCACTCATCTGAATGCTTCCAATTAATATTTGTAACATATTTGAGTTTTTCATTTCTTTGAGACCATTGGTCCCAATTTTTGCCAACAAAATGATAATTCCAACTTGGGGTTTTTAGTTCAAGTCGATCATTTTTAGTTAGACGTCCTAATTCTCCTTGGGTCCAATGCATTCCATAATATTCTCCGTTGGTTCCATAGGAATCAATGTCTCCTTTTTCTCCTAATCTATTGTCCCATGCTAAAAAAGGATTTATAGTTTTACGTTTAGACAATATTTTTCCTATAAAGGTACTGTTGTCAAAATTAGAAGTATAATCTTGTAGGTTTTGAAATTTTAATGTTGGAATGCTATTTGATTTATTGCATTCAGAAGCAAAAGTTGTTGCTTGAATTTGAAAGTTAGTAAGAACAGATAAACAAAGACCAAATATATATTTTTTCATTTTTGTCCTATACGAATTACATTGTAATAAGAAAATCTTTTCAAAATTACTTCTTAAATGCTAAATGGGAGTTTTTGAAAATAACGATTTACTGAAACCGTTTCTGAGTAAGGGTTTCCTTTGGAGGCGCCACCCAGATTTGAACTGGGGATCGGGGATTTGCA
>CAZLCI010000141.1:0-1501 GCA_964558115.1 uncultured Nitrospinaceae bacterium
GAATTTTCACCATTTAAAATAGTAAAATCAACTTGGTAATCTTTTTGGACCTTCTGAAGATTATCTTTTACAACTTCTATTCCTGATTTGCCTACCACGTCACCTAAAAATAAAACTCTCATGCAACCTTATATAAATATTTTTCAGTTAAAATCCAATTAAGTTTTTGGTCATGTGACTCAATTGGTAGATCTTTCACTTCTTGAAACGTATACCCAAAACCTACCGTAATAATTTTACTTGTTTTATTTTTTGCATCAATAAATCTATCATAATAACCTCCGCCATAACCAAGACGGTAACCTGCCATTGAAAATCCTACTAGTGGGACAATAATAATTACAGGATGATCTTCGATGGTATCTTTCTTAGGTTGCAAAATACCATATTTATTTTTTTCTAAATCATCGTTAGCTTTCCAACTACGGAATGTTAGATTTTGATCTTTATCATCAATAAAAGGAAGGCTTAATTTAAACCCTAAAGAGAATAGTAGTTTATGAATTGGCTTTGTGGATATCTCATTTTTAAAAGGGAAATATGAACCAATTTTACATTTCCCTATATCTTCCAATAATGTTTTTATATGAATGTGAGAATTATTCTTTTCTTCATACTCGGAGGATAATTCGTTTCTACGATCTATTAAAAACTTTCTGATATTCTTCTTTTCAGACCTATGATTAGTATTCAAAATACTTATGACTATTATTTAGTAAGTTAATTTTTAATTAAGAGAAACAAGTTTAGAAAACAAATCATTAAGCTCACCATTTTTACTTTTTAAGTATTCTTTATTTTCGCTCCGATTATTTTCAATTATCTTTTCTTTACTTTCTAATTCCTCTTCAAGAGAATTTATTTTGGTTAAATCGTTATCAATTTTCTTCTTTAATTCATGTATCTCGTCAGCAATTAATAATGAAGCCATAACCATTAACCTTGTTTCCCCAATTTTCCCAAATCTATTTGTTAACTCTCTTACTTTAAAATCAATTCGAGAACTTAGATTCTTAAGGTGGTCTTCTTCACCAGGATCGCAAACTATTGCATAATCTTGGTCATTTATATTTACTATAATTTCTGGCATCTTAGTTATGAATCTAATATATCTTTGATTGTATATATATTTTCGTCCAATTGGGATGAAATGTTTCCAGCAATATTCTTAAGTTCTATAAAATCAGACTTTAAAATTTTGATTTCATTCTCAAGATGACTATTTTGCTCGGCTAAAGCTCTATTTTGACCCTCAACGCCAGATAATTTGACTAGTCTTTCATTTAATCTATCAATTTCTGCTCCCAACTTTTCAATTGTACTATCAAGCTCAGTTTTGGAAGCATTAATGTCAGACATAACTTGTAAAGGCCCTTAAAATAAGTTGATTGAGTTTAACTGTGTTTTTTATTCTCAGTCAACTTATAAAATTAAATAAATTATCTGAGATTTTTCTTTATCATTAAGCTATTATAATCTAAGAATCTTTTACCTTATTAAC